>DAOUEC010000312.1:0-4743 GCA_034430655.1 Anaerolineae bacterium | reverse complement strand
GCCGCCATCGCCGCCGGCGACATCGCCACGGCGGGTGTGGTCAGCGTCACCGTGGTCAGTCCTGCGCCAGGCGGCGGCACGTCCAACGCGCTGCCTTTCGAGATTGCCGAGTTTAGCCCAGAACCCCCAAGTAGATTTATCTACCTGCCGCTCATCCTCAACAATGATTAGGGCGCGGCCAGGACTCCGTCAGGATGTGCGCAAAACCAGTGGCAAAAGCAAAGGGCAGGGCCCTGTGGCCCTGCCCTGTCCTTACGTCCGCCCTGCCTACGGGCGCATATATTTGTTGGGGGAGAACCGGTTTGATAGCCTCACTGCCGCCACGCGGAGCGTTGAAACGCCCCGCTGATACTCAAAACCTGTTGGAAACAGGTTCCGCCAGTGCGTTTTCAACGCACTTCGCCGTATCAGCCGGTGATTTCAATCATCGGCGCTCCCCTAAGTTTTGCATACGCCCCCTGCCTACTTGCCCTTGACCTTGATGACCCTGGGTCTGGTCTCCTCGGCTTTGGGCAAGGTAAGCGTCAGCACCTCGTTCTCGAAGACCGCCCCCCACAGATTTTAACGAAATTCTATGAGATTCTCCACCCACACTTCACCTTTATCTGCTATACTACGTATGATGTTCTGACATAACCTGTCTGAGAATAGTCCTGCGAAGGAGGGTTGGGAAGAGAACGAGATGCCGCTGTCCCTGTAAGAGTGAGGGATGGCGGCTTGTTGCTTGTTAGCAGCGGACCACAACGGAACTCAGGTTCCCACAACAACCAGCCCCGCGTGGCGGTACCACCGGGGCTGGGGGCACCGGGTGGCGGAGCACCCCGTGCAGGCCAAGTATACCACAATCTGCAGACATTGTCACCTCTCTGTCGAGGGCGCTGACATCGAACTCACGTCATTGCGTCCTGGATCGTGGTCAATGGGGCTCACGAGGGTTTCCCCCCGTGAGCCCTGTTTGTTTTCGGTGACGCCCGCCCCGAGAGGGGCGGGCCAGACAGGCCGCTTGGATAAGCGGATCTGGGCCGGGGCATCGGGTGGCGGAGCACCCCGTGCGTCCTCCTCGAGACGCCGCACGGGGAACACAGCGCCCTGGCCGAAGGAGAGGAGGTGAGGCTAGCACGTATTTCCTTGTTTTGTGCGATGGTGTGAGAGGTTTTGAGAGCAAGGCAATGGGAGCGAATGACGCCCAGGAAAGACTGGGGTCTTGCGAAACCCAACCAACAATAGCAACAAAAGGAGAAAAATCGTGAACAAGAAGATGTTAGCGAGTCTAATGACGATTGCCTTGACCGTCGCCGTGGTTGCTGGAGGAGGCCTGTACGCCTACTTCAGCGATACGGTGGAAAGCCAGAACAATGTATTCACCGCCGGGACATTGGATCTGCAGATCTATGGCAGCGACTGGACTGACGGTCCAGTTGGTGCTACCTGGGTCTCCCCGAGCAACTGGGCACCAGGCGAGATGTTTACAGCCACGCTGCGGATCAAAAACGCTGGAACCATTGACGCCCTCTACCTTGCTGGCGACATCCACAATTACTCAAAAAACGGTCAGGGTGACGGTTCAAACCTTGCAGACGTGATCGAGGTTATCACGCTCCAGGAGTATATACCGGGGTACGGCTGGACCGACAGTCTTGCCGACCCGCAACACTATGGCCTACTAGTAAGGGACTTCGCGTGGCCATTGACCTTGGATGAGTTGATGAAGAGCTACTGGGGCGGTGAACCCTATGGCACACAAGGTGACTGCGAAACCAGCCATGCCGATGTGTGTTACGAGGATGAATTTGGCAATTGGGTATCCACTGTGACCGACTGGACCAGTGGTGGTGGTTATGACATAACACCAGGTCCGGCCATAATCGCAGATGGAGAGTACAAGATGAGGCTAGGTTTCAAGTTTATGGAGGATGCTGGCAACGAGTACCAAGGAGACACCTGCCAGTTCGACATCAGCTTTATGGCCATGCAAGACTTGAGCCAACGTCCTTAGTGGTACAGTCGGAAGGCACGAATGTCCCCTGAACCACACTCTCAAACCTCTCCCTGAAGTTTCTTGTAGCATCTGGCCGTAGAGGCTAACGAGGGGCTGGGGTCTGTTCGCAGATCTGCTTGTGAAAGCGGGACAGACCTCAGTCCCTATCTTTGGCGAAAGGAGAATAGGAAGATTCAAGATGAAGAAAACTCTTAATGTTCTGAGTAACTTTACTTTGGGAGTTTCCTTTCTGCTGGCTTTGGCCGCGGTTATGGCTCCACTCCTCCTTGGTTTCACTTTCAACACGATAATCAGCGAAAGCATGAAGCCCGCCCTCAAACTGGGAGGTGTAGTTGGTCTCAAGAAGGTAGAACCAGAAGAGATTCAGGTTGGTGATATCATTGGTCTTAAGATGGCAGGAATGAAGACCCCGGTTTGCCATCGAGTAGTAGAAGTCATAGAAATGGAAAAGGGGATTGGCTTTCGGACCCAAGGCGATGCGGTCGAAGAGGCAGATGCGTGGGTTGTAAGGCCTGAGAACCTCCTGGGGAAGGTGATTTTTCACGTGCCTTGGGTTGGCTACGCTGCCGACTATATCAAAACCCCTTATGGCTTCGCTCTGCTGATCGGGGCGCCAGCGGCTCTGCTCGTCGGTGGAGAGATTGGGAGCATCATTAGGGCAGCGAGAGAGAAGACCGCGCGTGAGCCGTGAGGAGGCGGCTGCGGTAAAGCAGCCATAGCCGCGGAGACAGACACGCAATGAGATGGCCCAGGCTGGTTAAGGCAATCGTAGCATTGGCGGTACTCTTCGGTGTTATCGGCCTTTCATACTCTCTTCGTGAGATGAGGGCGTTGTTCTCGGATCAGGTTTCCGGGCAAGCGGAGTTCAGCGCCAGCACCTGGGATTCATCCCCCACCCCCACGGCGACGCCCGATGTGAACAACTGCACCTACACGACGGGCTATTGGAAGAACCACCCTGAAGCCTGGCCCGTCGAAGAGATCACAATCGGCGGCCTGACCTTCGCCAAAGCGGCAGCCATAGCGATTCTCGAAACCCCACCCAGGGGCGACGCGACCTACATCCTCGCATATCAACTCATCCCGGCGAAACTCAACGTCCTCGAAGGGGCCGACTCGAGCACAGTCGAGGCGACCATCACCGGCGCGGATAACTGGCTCGGTGAGCACTCGCTCGGCAGCGACCCATCGAATCCCGACCGCGATCAAGGCATCGCGCTGGCCGGGGTGCTGGATGAATACAACAACGGCGTGATCGGCCCCGGTCACTGCGGCGACGAGACTGCCACTCCCACGCCGGAGGAGATCAAGGAGCGCACGCTGCACCCGACCGAGGGGCCGACGACAGGGCCGACTGAGGAGCCAACTGAGGAACTGACAGCGACGCCGACGGCGACGCCAACGACGGAGCCGCACAATACACCAACGCCAACAGCCACGCCGACGACGGAGCCGACCGATGAGCCCACACCGGCGCCGGCCGCAACGCCCACCGCGACGGCGACGCCAACGACAGAGCCGCACAATACACCAACGCCAACGGCCACGCCGACGACGGAGCCGACCGCAACGCCCACCGCGACGGCGACGCCAACGACAGAGCCGCACAATACACCAACGCCAACGGCTACGCCAACGCCCACCGCGACGGCGACGCCAACACTTCCTCCAGATACCCCCACGCCTACGCCAGTGCCGGAAACCCCCACCCAAGAACCTCCCACTCCTACACCGACCGCAGAGCCATCCCCGAGACCGTTACCACAGCCCACCTGCAGCCAGGTCATTGTCAACGCCTCCTTTGAAAGCCAGGATGGCTGGATGCTTGGTTCCATCCCCTTTCCATCTGCCTACTCCCAGGCTCAAGCGCACAGCGGCGGCTGGTCTATGCGGCTTGGGATCGAGCCTGGCGTAGAGGACGTGGAGACGCTCTCCTGGGTGGAGCAGAATGTATCCATCCCCGCCGGTGCACCGGGTGCTGTGCTATCTTTCTGGCGCTACTCGTTGTCTGGTGACGAGGGAGATGACTATTTCTACGTGAGTGTGAAGGACGAAGCGGACAACTGGCACATCCTGGCCCAGGAGTACGATGGTCAGCCAGACTGGGTAGAAAGCCAGGTGGACCTGCCAGGCTTCGCCGGGCAAACCGTTACGCTGCGCTTTGGTGTGGACAACGATGGCACTGGCGGTGTCACGGCTGTTTACCTCGACGACGTGACGCTGGAGATTTGCGTGCCCTGAGTGATCGGGCAAGAGTGGACTGTGGGACAGCCAGAGCCGGGCTCTGGCCTTTTTGCGCTTTCACATAGTCCAGCGGCGACGCAGGGCCAGCACTGACCTCCATTACAGTAACATCTGTGAGGGGCTTTCGACCACGGCGCGGGGCGGTGCCAAGGCCGCACCGGCCCGGGACGAGTTGGAGATGCGATTGGCTGCGTGGTCCGGGTGCGTCGAGGCGATTGTTCAATCACGGTGAGCCCCCCGCACGGCGGCGCTACACAAAGCATCGTCAAAAAATTCTTAAAACCGCCACAGAGGATGCCAGGATACTTGACAAATGTGCAGGTTTTCTGCTATACTATATTTGCAGGATCGTAACCTATTGCTAGGAGATAGACCACATCGAAACTTAGGTTCCTGAAATAACCAGCCTGGTGGCCGGCACCACCAGGGCTGGAGATACTGGGTGGCGGAGCACCCCGCGCAGTCCAAGTATACTACAATCGGGCTCACGGAGGTTTCCG
>DAOUEC010000311.1:0-27803 GCA_034430655.1 Anaerolineae bacterium | reverse complement strand
TATTGCGTTACAATTTCGACTGGGACCCTGCCAAAGAAAAGCAGAACATTCGCAAACACAAGGTTGCTTTTCGTCGAGCAGCAACGGTTTTTCGCGATCCGAACCAACTTTCTATCTACGACGGAGAACATAGTGAAGGCGAAGATCGTTGGATAACCATCGGCATAGATGGCGGCGGCATCTTGCGAGTCGTCATACACACGTTTGAGCAAATCGATGAGGACTTGTGCAAAATCCGCGTCATCTCAGCACGTAAAGCAACCCGTGCCGAAGCGAACCAGTACAGAGAAGGGGACATATTATGAAGGCAGAATATGATTTTTCTAAGGGCACGCGTGGCAAATTCTATCACCCCAACGCCGTGTTTAGCCTTCCAGTTTACCTTGAGCCAGACGTGAACGACTTTATGAGCAAACTTGCGGAGGAACAGGACATCGACATTCAGAAACTAGTCAACGAATGGCTCAGAGTAAACATCAAGTTGCTCCAGAGTGTTCAGCAATCCCATTGAGCAGAGTGGCTGTAGTTCTGGCAGGTTGGCTCGTAGTGAGTGGGTGGTCTGGGCGGTGATGGTTTAGGGTGCTTTTGCACAACAGAGGAGGGCGTGCTAACAACTCGCCGGAGCCGACCGCACCTATCGGCGCGTGAGAACGGCGGCGTTCTGCATTTGTGGTCGGTCTCATGGCGGAGTATACTTTGCATGGCCCGGCGTGGCGGCTCAGCTCGCTGCCGTTGGCCGGCTAATCTGAAGAAGACTGCACTCGTGCCTATGTATTGTAATAGAACAGGCTATGAAGACAATGCCAGGTATAAGTAAAACTTACACCAAAGTAAATATCCATAGACAGACGAGCGATTTTGCTTATTGGCAAGCACAATCCTATCAGGTCCGCCTGGCGACATTAGAGCAAATCCGGCAAGAATATCATCGGTGGCGGTACGGTGCTGAACCAAGACTTCAAAGAGTTTATACAATCGTTAAACGATAACCACGTTCGATACCTGGTTATCGGCGGCTACGCTGTCGCGTTGCACGGCTATCCACGCTACACCAAGGACATGGACGTGTGGATTGAGATGAGTCCAGAAAACGCGGCGAATATGACCAAGGCGTTGGAGCAATTCGGGTTCGGTTCACTGGGGTTGCAGGCTGCTGACTTTCTGGTGCCTGACCAGATTGTTCAACTGGGGCGTCCACCCAATCGAATAGACCTGATCACAACGCCGCCCGGGGTAGACTTTGAAAGAGTTGTTATGCGTCACGGGTTAAGGTTGTGATTGACGAGGTGACGGTGAATTTTATTGATTTGGACAACCTGAAGAAAAGCAAGAAGGCATCGGGGCGGTTACAGGATTTAGCGGATTTGGAGAACTTGAAGTAGCATCATACGCGGAGCGGGGGGCCGCATAACATCGCGCTGATCGTGCCGGGCGCATGCAAAACTTGGGGGAGCAATATATCACACGGATGTACACAGATAAAGACAAAAAATCTGTGAGAATCTGTTTCATCTGCGTGTATCCGTGTGCTACTTGTGCCTGTTTTGGTGAAGGGCCTGGGTAGTTACGATGAATTAGTGAAATTCGTGGAATTCGTGGTAAAAAAGCGCAAGGAGTGATTATGGCAGAAGACAACGGAAACGAAGACCTGCGCATCGGCGTCTATGTCTGCCACTGCGGGTCAAACATCGCCGGGGTGATTGATCCACGAGAGGTGGCAGACTATGCCTCTACACTGCCCGGGGTGGTGGTCTCGAAGGACCATCTATACGTGTGCTCCGACCCCGGCCAGACTCTCATCCGAGAGGACATCAAGGAGCACAACCTAAACCGCGTCGTGGTGGCTGCCTGCAGCGTGCGCCTCCACGAGCCGACCTTCCGCGCCTGCGTGGCCGCAGCCGGCCTTAACCCCTTCCTCTTCCAAATGGCCAACATCCGCGAGCAGGTCACCTGGGTACACTCCCACGAGCCGGAGGCGGCGCTGGAGAAGGCCAAGGACCTGGTCGCCAGCGCCGTGGCCAAGGTCAGCCGCTTCAATCCGCTGGAAATGCTCGAGGTGCCGGTCACCAGGCGGGCGCTCGTCATCGGCGGAGGCATCGCCGGCATCTGCGCCGCGCTCGACCTGGGCGACATGGGGATCGAGACGATCATGGTGGAGAAGGAGCCCTCCATCGGAGGGCGTATGGCGCAACTGAACAAGACCTTCCCCACCATGGACTGTTCGATATGAATTCTCGCCCCCAAGATGGTTGACGCGGCGCGTCACCCAAAGATCACTCTCCTGACCTACGCGCAGGTGAAAGAGGTCAGCGGTTACATCGGCAACTTTCAGGTCAAAGTCCTCAAGCAGCCCCGCTACGTCATAGCGGAGCGTTGCACCGGCTGCGGCCTCTGTGTTGACGTCTGCCCCATCGAGGTGCCCAACGAGTTCGAGGAGGGCCTCGCCCCCCGCAAGGCGATCTACGTTCCCCAGTCCCAGGCCGTTCCCCTGATCTACACCGTGGACCTCGAGAACTGCATCAAGTGCTACAAGTGCGTGGAAGCCTGCGGCAGTCTGCACGCGATTGATTTTTCCCAGGAGCCGGAGGAGGTCGCGCTGGACGTGGGGGCCATCGTCGTCGCCACCGGCTACGACGTGTGGGACCCTTCTCCTATTGAGGAGTACGGTTACGGCAAGTACGAGAATGTCATCACCGCGCTGGAGTTGGAGAGGCTGGTCAGCGAAAGCGGCCCGACGGTCGGCCGGTGCACTCGTCCCTCCGACGGTCAGATCCCCAAAAGCGTGGCCTTCATCCAGTGCGTCGGCTCGCGCGACAGCCGCTACCACGAGTACTGCTCTAATTTCTGCTGCATGTATACCATCAAGAACGCCCTGGTCTTCAAGAGCAAGTACCCCGACATTGAGGTCACCATCTTCTACATTGACATCCGCACGCCGGCCAAGGGGTACGAGGAGTTTTACCGGCGGGCCCGCGAAGCAGGAATCCGCTTCATCCAGGGCCGCCCTTCGCAGATCATTGAGGACCCGGAGACGAAGAATCTCTTCGTACACTCTGAGAATATAGACCTGGGCGAGTTGGTGGAGTTGGAAACCGAGATGGTCGTCCTCTCCACTGCCGCCGTGCCAAGGAAGGAGGCCACTACCCTTGGCCAGGCCCTGACTATCCCCAACAGCCCCGACGGCTTCTACATGGAGTACCATCCCAAACTCAAGCCGATTGACACTCCCACCGAGGGAGTCTTCCTGGCGGGCGCTGCGCAGGGGCCCAAGGACATCCCGGCCAGCGTCGCCCAGGGGAGCGCGGCGGCAAGTCGCGCCGGACGGATCATGGCCGCCGACCACTGGGAGATCGAGCCCATCGTGGCCTACGTCTGGCCGGACAGATGTAAGGAGTGTGGCATCTGCGTGAGCGTATGTCCCTATAATGCCATTACTGGCGGGAAGGGACAGATCGCCAAGATCGTCCCCGCCAAGTGCCACGGCTGCGGGTGCTGCGTGGCCGAGTGCCCCCACAACGCCATCACCCAGATGCACTTCACCGACGCGCAGATATTGGCCCAGATGCATGCTCTCCTGGCGGAGAAGCCGGAGGAAAAGACACTGGCCCTGATGTGCCACTGGTGCAGTTACGGGGGGGCCGATACTGCGGGGGTGAGCCACTTCGAGTACCCGCCAAGTTCGCGTGGTATCCGGGTGATGTGTTCAGCCCGTATGGACCGCGATTTCATCTTCGAGGCCTTCCGGCTGGGTGCTGGGATGGTGCTGGTCTCTGGTTGTCACGAGCAGGACTGCCACTACATCACTGGTCAGCAGTACGCCGCCAAACGCTTCGCCAAGGTCCCCAAGGTGCTGGAGCGGATGGGCATCTCCCCTGAGCGATTTAGGGTGGAGTGGATATCCGCCGCTGAGGGAGCGAAGTACGCTCGAGTCATCAGAGAGGTGGATGAGACCTTGCATGCGCTGGGCGTGGAAAGGATCAAGGAGGAAAACGAGCGGGCTCGGCCTCAACTGGAGAAACGTCTGCGTCACTGGCCGGAGGTGCCGGGCGTGGCAGAGGTGTTGGACTTATGACGAAGGCGAACGGATTCGATCCTAACTTCAAAGACGAGGTCGCCGCCGAGCCCGGTGGGGAGCAGATCGAGATCTGTTTCTCCTGCGGCACCTGTGTGGCCAGTTGTCCTATCAGATGGACGAATGAGAATTACAACCCGCGCCGGATCATCAAGATGGTGGTGCTGGGAATGAGGGATGAGGTGCTTTCCAGTCCGACCATCTGGCTCTGTTCAGCCTGCGACATCTGTTACCGGCGCTGCCCCCAGGGCGTGCACATTTCGGACCTGATGAAGGCGATCCGCAACGTGGCTATCCGCGAGGGATATGAGCCGGTGAGGGTCATCGCGCAGGTGAATGAAGAGGCGTGTGCCGGTTGTGGCCTGTGCGCCCAGGTCTGTCCTTACGAAGCCATCGAGTTGGTCACCGGGTGGGTGATGGGGCAACAGAGCACCTTGCCCAAAGTGGATAGGTTTCTCTGCCACGGGTGTGGCACCTGCGCCGCCACCTGCCCTGTCTCTGCCATCAGTGTGACGGACGTCAGCGACGAGATGATCGTCGCTCAAATCAGAGAATTCGCGGAAGGGACAGGGGACAGGGGACAATGAACAATGAAACAATGAACAATGAACAACATTGGGAACCCCGGATCGTAGCCTTTTTATGTAACTGGTGCCTGTATTCCAGACTCGATCGGGCCGACATCGCCAGGGTCCAGGAACAACCCAACGTGCGGATAATAGAGATTCCCTGCCTGGGGAGGATGGACCCGCTGCACGTCTTGATGGCCTTGCAGGAAGGCATAGATGGTGTGCTGGTAGCCGGTTGTCACCCTGGTGACTGTCACTACAAGCGGGGTAACTTCATGGCAGAGAACAAGATGGCTATCCTGCAAAGAGTCCTGGAAGCCGCTGGAGATAAAGGGAGGGTGAAATTCGCCCACGTCTCGACTGCGGAAAGGGGCAGGTTCCCCCGCCTGATAGAAGAACTGAAGGAAGAAGTGAGGGCTTTGGGACCGATTGAGCCTTTCAGAGAATGTTCAGAACGGGCTTCTGGGCCAGATCGTCTTGAATAAATCAATCCCGGATTTGTCTCTCAATATCGCTTGTATATGACAATGAATTCAAGGATTTATCGAATGGAATTCGTTTCATCCTGCTGATTCGTTGTCATATCCGCAGAGCTTGGCCCTCAGAGAGCCTTTGTTTTCCACCTCAAAACGGAGTAAATTGATGAAACGAGGTTCGACCATCAAGCACGAGACCGACGAAAAACTCATCCTGGAACGGAAGATGGTCACCAGACACTACGTCCTGGAACTGGACCGCGATAGGTGCGTCGGCTGCCAGATTGGGCCGCTCGTCTGCCCCAAGGATGCCGTCATCCACGTAGAAGGCGAGATCGTGGATGGGCGGCTGGTGAAGAAGCCTTCCGCGGACATTGACCCGGACAGATGTGTGCTGTGTGGTATATGCGAGGTGATGTGCCCCAAGAACGCCATCACGCTGACCATCAACGGCGAGCGCGGCATCTCCGTTAATCCAGTGCTGGTTTATGGAGCGTTCCCCGACCTGATCCAGTCCACGACGTTTGACAAAGAGCGGTTCGACTGGAGCAGGAAGGACTTCGTGATTGACAACTGCCCGACCAACGTCATCAGTTACGACGAGGGGCAGGATACGCTGGTGGTGGACGATGAGCATTGTATCCGTTGCCGCCAGTGTGAGGTCGCGAGCAATGGTGCGTTCCAGGTGGTGCAGCCCTGGCAGGGCAAGGTGGAACTGCGCCGCGAGAAATGCGTGGAGGGCTGCCTGGCCTGCGCCGACATCTGCCCCACCCGCGCGTTGCACATCAATGACGAGGGCGAGTTAGCGTTGGCCGACTACTACTGCATCAAGTGCGGCGCGTGTATGCAGGTCTGCCCGGTCAAGCCCGAGTACGAGGAATACGAGTTCACCTTCGAGTCGCAGGGCGTGACCAGGACTGTGACCCGCCAGCGGATCACCAACGCCGGAGAACTGCCGATCTGGGTTGAGCGGTGGCGCGTACGTCATCAGCCGGTCCAGAGCGCGGCGTGGATCGAGGCGCTGAGCAAGATGGCCGACGACAAGGCGGGCGCGGTGGAAATTGATATGAAACGGGCGCTCAAACGGCGCGACCTGCTAAAGGCGCTAGCCGGTGGAAGAGTGTTGGCGGGGGAGGAGGAATAGTCACTAGCCCTGCCCGCTGTTCTGGGGCGGGTCGGCGGCGACTAACGCCGCGCGTACCCCAGCGACCTCTTCGTCGCCATCCCCGGCGTCAGCATGGACGAGGCGGCCTGGTGACTCACATCCCGTCCGGCAGCCTGCTTTCAATCTCGCGTGTCAGAAAGGGCAGGTTGGACGCTGTAAAACTCAGGTCAGACGCCGGGATGCGCTGGTGTTTAGCATTGGGAGGGACATGCTTGTGATGGGGATGGCTACTCGCCAGTGCAGGATCGTGAGGATGGGGCTGCGAATCGTACCAATACAGTTTCTCACCGCCGTGCCACGCCTCGTAACTGTAGCCCTCAATAGTGAGTGGCCCGGCATCCCAAGTCAGACGTTCGTAGACGACCAGCCGATACTCGCCCGCAAACGCCAGTTCGCCGCTCAGTTCGGCAAATTGACGACCGCGCCGAATCACGACCAGCGTTGAGTGTGCGATAGAGGGAAACTGCTGTTGTAGTGTGTAGACGAACCGCTCGTACTCACGCAGGGACGAAAATGGGGTCATGGCGTGCCATCCTGGCGATCATACTGGCTACAGAGTCGGCTTCGGCCCGCAGGCGGATGATGGCAGTACGATACTGCTCTCGCCGGCGTAGCCAAAGTTTGTACGCGCTGGCCCATGCTGTCCAGTCTCGCACCCAGGCATCGTCAGGGGGCTCTTCGCCGTTCGTGTACGCCTCGTAGAAAGTCTCCGACAGCACGTTGTATTTGCGCTCGTAGGCATGCAATTCGTCTTCAAGAGCATGGATGTCCTGGAGAATGTCATCTAAAGTCATAGAGTCCTCCCGCTACAGATGTCCGAACCTGATCTAATTATAACCCGAATGGCCGGAAGAGACAACCAAGCGACCCGAGAAATGCGACTGAATCGCCTGACCGAAGCCCTGCCCGCTGTTCTGGGGCGGGTCGGCGGCGACGTCGAGGTACATGGCATTGTCGCCGATTCGCGCTGCGTGCGCCCCGGCGATCTCTTCGTCGCCATCCCCGGCACCCACGTGGACGGCCATCGCTTCATCGCCGAGGCGGTGAACGAAGGCGCGGTGGCCGTCGTCGGCGAGCGGCCCCCACAGGAGTTGCCCGGCCTGCCCTGGGGAGCCTTCACCTACGTGCGCGTCCCCGACGCGCGGGAGGCCTGGGGCTGGCTGTGCGCCGCCTGGCACGACTTCCCCTCTCGCAAGATGACCCTCATCGGCGTCACCGGCACCGACGGCAAGACCACTACAGTCAACCTCGTCTACGCCATCCTGCGCGCCGCCGGGCTCAACGCCGGGATGGTCAGCACAGTGAACGCCTGCATCGGCGAGGAGGAGATTGACACCGGCCTGCACACCACCACCCCCGATCCACCCGATGTCCAAGCGTATCTGGCCCGCATGGTCGAGGCCGGGGCTACCCACGCCGTGCTGGAGGTCACCTCCCACGGGCTGGCCCAGCACCGCGTGGCCGGTTGCGACTTCGACGTGGCCGCCGTGACCAACGTCACCCACGAGCACCTCGATTTCCACGGATCGCTGGAAGCCTACCAGCAGGCCAAAGCCAGCCTCTTCGAGGGGTTGACGCGCTCTTTCCGCAAATTAGCAGTCAGCAGCCAGCAGTCAGCAGTTAGAACAGTGCCCAAGGTGACCGTCCTCAACCGGGACGACGATTCATTCCGCTATCTGAGTCTTATCCCGGCCGACTGGCAAGTCGTCTACGCAGTGACGGAGGAGGCCGACGTGACCGCCCGCGACGTGCACTTCGCCCGCGACTGGACCCGCTTCACCCTTCGACTGCGCTCAGGGCAGGCCCTGCACACACCGGCTGGCGAAGTCACCATTGAAACCCCGCTGGTGGGAGCCTACAACGTCAGCAACGTCCTGGCAGCGGCGGCAGTCGGCGTGGCGCTGGGCCTTCCGCTGGAAGCCATCGCCGAGGGGATCGCGGCGGTGCGGGAGGTGCCGGGGCGGATGGAGCGCATCGAGGCTGGGCAGGACTTCCTGGCCATCGTGGACTTCGCCCACACCCCCTGGGCGCTGGAGCAGGTGCTGAAGACAGTGCGCACGATGACCGGCGAGAGTGGGCGCGTGATCGTCGCCTTCGGCTGCGCGGGCCTGCGCGACCGGGCCAAGCGCGGGATGATGGGAAACGTGGCGGGACGACTGGCCGATTTGGTCATCGTCACCGCCGAGGATCCCCGCACCGAGAGCCTGGAGGAAATCATGGCCGAGAGCGCAGCCGCAGCCATAGCGGAGGGGAAACGAGAGGGGGTAGACCTGTGGCGCGTGCCCGACCGGGGGGAGGCGATCTTGCTGGCGTGCCAGATGGCCCATGCAGGCGATGTGGTGATCGCCTGCGGCAAGGGGCACGAGCAGTCCATGTGCTTCGGCACGACCGAGTACCCCTGGGACGACCGGGAGGCGATGCGGCGGGCGCTGCGCGGAGAGACGCTGGATACGCTACCGACGACGAGGAATCAATGAACAATGAGCCAATGAACAATGAACCAATGGAGCCGAGCGCAGAAACTGCCAAAGGAGGCCTGTTCTACACTGTGAGCCGGGGGCCAGCAGACAGCCCCACGCTGATACTGGTGCACGGGGCTGGGGGAAATCGCCTGCACTGGCCGGCTGAACTGCGCCGATTGCCCAGAGCCACAGTTTACACGCTCGATTTGCCGGGCCACGGCCGTTCGGGGGGACGAGGGTGTGATACTATCGGGAACTATGCGAAGACGGTCGTCGAGTTCCTCGACACGCTAGAGATTGAGCAACCGATTATCGTCGGACACTCGATGGGCAGTGCTATCGCACTGACGCTGGCGCTGGACTTTGCCGACCCTTCGACGAGCTCAGGGCAGGCCCGCGTCGCCAGGCTGGTGCTGGTGGGGACAGGGGCGCGGCTGCGTGTGGCCCCTGCCATCCTGGAAGGGATCCGCAGCGATTTCGAGGGGAGCGTGGAACTCATCACCCGCTTTGCCTGGTCACCAGAGACTCCCCCGGCACTGATCGAACTGGGGCGGCGGGCGCTCCTGGAGACCGGCCCCGACGTGCTCTTCGGCGACCTCGCTGCCTGTGACCGCTTCGACGTGATGGAACGACTGGAAGAGATAGAAACGCCCACCCTGGTCATCGCGGGCACAGCCGACCGGCTTACCCCGGTCAAGTACGCACGTTTTCTGGCCGAGCGCGTCCCCAATGCACAACTGGCACTGGTCGAGGGAGCGGGGCACATGGTGATGCTGGAACGACCGGCAGAGGCAGCGAAGGCGGTGCGGGAATTTCTGTAGGGGCAAGACATTCCATTTGGGCAGATCTAATCTGAGGTACGTGTCATCGGGAATGCCTCGCCCCTACCTGGCGTTAACGGCCCTCCTTCTCCGCCATTTTGGCGAACTGGTTAAGGAATTGCTCGTTACTCTGTGTATTTTTGAGGAAGCGGAGCAATTGCTGCAGCGCCTGGGCGACGTTGTAACCAGAGGACAGGTAGTCCAAGAAAGTTTGCCGCATCAGCCATATATTCTGCAGCGTGTCCGCATCCAGCAACAATTCCTCCCGCCGCGTGCCGGAGCGCTCAATGTCGAAAGCGGGGAAGACGCGCCGCTCCTGCAGTCTGCGGCTCAGGTGGAGTTCCATGTTGCCGGTGCCCTTGAACTCCTCGTAGATCATATCGTCCATCCGGCTGCCGGTGTCAATCAGGCAGGTGGCGATGATGGTGAGGCTGCCGCCCTCCTCAATGTTGCGGGCCGCGCCAAAGAAGTGCTTGGGTGGATAGAGCGCGGCCGGGTCAAGCCCGCCGGAGAGGGTGCGGCCGCTGGGCTGCACCACCAGATTATAGGCACGCGAGAGGCGGGTGATGCTGTCGAGGAGAATGACGACGTCCCGTTCAGCCTCCACCAGCCGCTTAGCCCGCGCCAGCGCCATCTCCGCCACCTTGGCGTGGCTGCGCACCGGCTCGTCGAAGGTCGAACTGATGACCTCGGCATCCACCGAGCGATCCATGTCGGTAACCTCTTCGGGCCGCTCGCCGATGAGCGCGACCATCAGGTGCGCCTCGGGATGATTGGCCGTGATGCCGTTGGCGATGTGCTTAAGCACGGTGGTCTTGCCGGCCTTGGGCGGTGATACGATGAGCCCACGTTGACCTTTCCCAATCGGGGCAACCATGCTCAACAGCCGCGTCGTCAGATTGTGTGGGGAAGTTTCCAGAACAAAACGTTCCTCAGGGAAGATGGGCGTCAGCGACTCAAACGAGGGTCGTTGCTTGGCCGCCTCCGGGTTCATCCCGTTCACGGCCTCCACGCGCAGAAGGCTGAAATATTTCTCATTCTCCTTCGGCGGCCGCACCTGCCCGACCACCATATCACCGGTACGCAGCCCAAAGCGACGGATCTGAGACTGCGAGACGTAGATGTCCTCCGGCCCCGGCTTGTAGTGATCACAGCGCAGGTAACCCTTATTTTCATCCACAATGTCCAGCACGCCGCCGCCGAATTGCAGACCCTCTCGCTCTGCCTTGGCCCGCAGCAATCGCAGGATGAGATCCTCCTTCTTAAGCCGGCTATAGCGAGAGATTTCCCATTCCTTGGCCAACTCGCGCAACTCAGCCAGCGTCCGGGTTTCCAAATTAGCAATGTCCATTTCGCTCACGATACTTTCTCCATTATCCGTCGTAGTCAGACGATGAACTCCTCCGCCTTCTCAACCAACTCCCGATTGCCGATGAAGAGCGGAGTGCGTTGGTGCAGACCCTCGGGCTGCACATCGAGGATGTTGCGGTGTCCATCCGAAGCGTAGCCACCCGCCTGCTCAACGATGAAGGCCAATGGGCCGGCTTCGTAGACCAGGCGCAGTTTACCTTCGGGTTTCCTGGTGTCGGCCGGATAGTAATAAATCCCTCCTTCCAACAAGTTGCGATGGAAATCGGCCACCAGCGAGCCGATGTAACGGCCTGAAAGTGGCTCGCGGGGGTCCTCCCGATCCATCCCCTGCAGCCAGCGGGTGAACCGTCTCATTCCCTCGCTCCAGTACTGCTCGTAGGCCTGGTTGACGCTGTAGTACTTCGGCTTCTCCGGCACACGGATGTCAGGATGGGAGAGCAGGAACTCGCCCACGCCAGGGTCAAGCGTGAAGCCATGCACCCCCTGACCAGTTGAGTAGACCATCATCGTGCTTGACCCGTATATGATGTAGCCGGCAGCGACGAGATCGCGTCCTTTCTGCAAGCAATCCTCCACTGTGCCGGGCCCGTGCTGGCTTTTACGCCGGTAGACGCCGAAGATGGTGCCGATGCTCACGTTGACGTCCACGTTCGAAGAACCATCCAACGGATCGAAGACCAGCACGTACTTACCGATGCCATACCCCTCCGGGATGGGGATGATGTCCTCCACCTCCTCCGAGGCCATCACCGCCAGCCGCCCAGTGTAACTGTTCATCCGGACCATCGTCTCATTGGCGAAGACGTCCAGTCTCATCTGCTGCTCGCCCTGGACGTTCATCTTGCCAGCCAATCCCAGAATCTCGACCAGGCCGGCGCGGGTGGTCTCACGGGCGATGATCTTGGCCACCAGAGCAGCGTCGTATAGCAGACTGGATAGGACACCGGTCGCCTGTGGATGCTTGCGTTGCTGTTCGATGATGTGCCGTTCGATAGTGATAATCTGCTCGTCCATCTCAACCCTCCACCACGTGCATCAATCCAGATACCATACCCAGCGGGTGCCGCGCATCTCCCGGATGATGTCGGTGGTCGAAAGGATGCCCAGCGGCTTGCCACTCTCGCTCACCACCAGCAGGCGATGGATGTTGCTCTCCAGCAATTTCCTGGCCGCTTCCTCCACAGTAGCACCCTCTGAGATGCTGACGACGTTGGCCGTCATCGCATCGCGGGCCTGAATGACCGTCAGATCCTCCCCATAATGGGCGATGGCATCTGTGTGAGAGATCACACCCACCGGCGGCTCCCCCTCGCGCTCAGCGACCATGATGGCGTGAATCTCGGTATCGGCCATCACTCGTACCACCTCCTGAAGGGGAGTGTCCGGCTTGCAGAAAATGACACCCTTATGATAAGTGTCGCGTACCAACCGCCCTCTATCCATCGGCGTTGCTCCTTTCTTTCAGCGTTGTGCGCCTGGTGCGAACCACAGCACGTAATAGTAGCCAATCACGACCGCCCACAGGATGCTATCCATCCGATCCAGGGCACCGCCGTGGCCCGGAATGATGCGGCCGGTATCTTTCACACCTACCTGCCGCTTGATCATTGAGACGGCCAGGTCGCCCAGCGGGGCGAAGGTGGCAATCAGCAACCCCAGGATCAGGCCGTGCACACCGTTAACAGCAACCCCCGCGCCTGCTCCGGTGCGCCAGAGCGAGGCCAGCAGTGCCGTCATCAGCCCGCCAGCGACCACGCCCGCCGCGTATCCTTCCCACGTCTTGTTGGGGCTCAGCGTGGGCGCCAACTTGCGCCGTCCCCACGCCCGCCCCACGAAGTACGCGCCGCTATCGGCGACCACGATGGCGGATACGACGGTCAGCGTCCACCAGAGACCGTCGGGGAGCAGGCTCCGCAGACCGATCAGGCAGGCCCCACACAGCCCCAGGTACAGGCCCCCCGTCACGGTCAGGGACCAATCGGCCACCGGGGAGCCCCCACGGTGAAACAGTTGCCAGGTGAGGGAACCCAGCAGGATCGACGCCATGCCAGGCCGCAGCAATCCCCACGTTGAGAACTGAGCATCCAACAGGAAGAGCCATATCAGCCCAACCCCGAAGACGAGGGCGGGTCGAAAGCCATCACGGGCTACCAGGTGGCAGAATTCAATCTCGGCCAGCGTCAGCAGCATCGTCACCAGAGCCAGGAATGGCAGCCTGCCCAGGTAGATGAGGTAGACAGCGATTGGGATCAGGATAGCGGCAGTGAGTAAGCGTGTACGTAGCACGAGTCAGGAAGCGATTCAGAGCGGCGCAGGAGAGAACCTATTCAGGCACCAGGCCAAAACGACGTTCGCGCTGTCCGTAGCCCTGCAGTGCCTTATAGAGTTCATCCTTGTCAAAATCGGGCCACAGGGTGGGGGTGACATAGAACTCGGCGTATGCCCCCTGCCAGATAAGGAAGTTGCTGATCCGCATCTCCCCGCTGGTACGAATGATCAGGTCAGGATCGGGTAATCCCGCCGTGTAGAGATAGCGACTGACAAGTGCCTCGTCTACCTGCTCAGCAGGTACACCGTCGGCGATAATGTGGCGCACTGCATCCACCAGTTCGGCCCGCCCTCCGTAGTCAAAGGCGACATTGAGGATCAACCGCCGGTTGTTCCTGGTCAGTTCAATGGCGTTGCGGATCTTCTGTCGCAACCTGGGGGAAGTACGCTCCAGCCGGCCAATATGACGCACTTGGACGCCTTCTTTATCCAGTTCTGACAGCTCGCGGTCAATCACCCGTTCCATGATGGACAGCAGGCCCTTAACTTCGTCCTCCGGGCGGTCCCAATTCTCGGTCGAGAAGGCGTAGATGGTCAGGATCTGGATGCCAAACTCGACCGCTGCTCGCAGCATACGGCGCAGGTTTTCCGTCCCCGCACGGTGTCCGGCCAGCCGGGGTAGACCCCGCGCACGAGCCCAACGGCCGTTGCCGTCCATAATGATGCCGACGTGCCGGGGCACCCGTTCCAGAGGCGGGTATTGTTGGGCATCTCGTGGTTGAGAGGACATTATCGCAGGCTATCCGGGGCGATCTGTGGGGAAATGCGCTAGCCTTCCAGAATCTCCCGCTGCTTACGGGCACTGACCTCGTCCGTCCGCTTGGAGTAGCGGTCGGTTAGGTCCTGAAGGTCGTCTTTGCCACGATAGAAGTCGTCCTCGGAAACGAGTTTATCTTTCTCAAATTCGCGCAGGTCGTCCAGCGCCTCGCGGCGAATGTTGCGCAGCGCCACCTTCCCTTCCTCGACGCGATGGCGCACCAGTTTTGCCAGTTCTCGCCGCCGCTCCTCAGTGAGGCGTGGAATCGGAAGACGGATGATCCTGCCATCATTGCTAGGGGTGAGACCCAGTTCGGACTTGAGGATGGCCCGCTCAATGTCGCCCAATGATCCTGGGTCGTAGGGCCGGACAGTGAGCAATTGGGGTTCCGGGGCAGAGATGACGGCCAACTGGTTGAGGGGCGTGGGTGCGCCGTAATATTCCACCATCACCCGTTCCACCAACGCCGGAGATGCTCGCCCTGTGCGGATGGTGCGCAGATCGGCCTCTAGCACCTCAATGGTCTTGCGCATGCGGTCTTCTGTCTCGCGGAGTAGGTCTTTGATCATCTTGAATCACGGGCTATCGGGAAATCAACGTCCCGATGGCCTCCCCCAACACGGCCCGCTCCAGGCTATGGGGTTGCCACAGATTGAGCACGATGATAGGAAGGTCATTTTCCATACACAATGAGATCGCCGTAGCGTCCATCACGCCCACCCGCATTTCGAGCGCCTGCATGTAGGCCAGGTGATCGAAGCGCTCAGCGTCCGGGTTCTCGTGCGGATCCTCGGCGTAGACGCCATCTACCTTCGTGGCCTTGATCAGCAGGTCGGCGTCAATCTCCATGGCCCTGAGCGCCGCGGCCGTGTCGGTGGTGAAGTAGGGGTTGCCTGTACCGCCACCGACGATGACGACGCGCCCTTTTTCCAGGTGGCGAATCGCCCGTAGGCGGATGTAGGGCTCGGCGACGGCCCGCATCTCGATCGCAGTCTGCACGCGGGTGATGACCCCCATACGCTCCAATGCGTCGGCCAGAGCGAGGGCATTCATCACTGTCGCCAGCATGCCCATGTGGTCTGCCGTGGCACGGTCCATCCCGTGCACGAGGCCATCCCGGCCACGCCAGATGTTACCCGCCCCCAGGACGATGGCAACCTCCACCTCCAGGTTGCGCACGGCCAACACTTTGGCAGCGACATCTTCCGCCATGTGGGGACTGATCCCAGAGCCACCCGAGCCGGCCAGCGCCTCGCCGCCTAGTTTGAGCAAGACTCGTTTATATTTCGCGACAGCCATACGGTTTCGCCTTGTGGATACCGCAGGCTGCAAAACCCACGCCACTCACCATCACCCCAGCCCCTCTCCTACTTCGTAGCGCACAAAGCGACGCAGGACGATGTTCTCGCCAAGTTTAGCGATAGCGTCAGTGATCAGATCCTGCACGGTCCTGTCCTCGTCTTTCACAAAGGGCTGCTCCATCAGACACACCTGCTGGTAGAATTTATCCAGCCGCCCTCCGATGATGCGGTCCACGATGCGTTCAGGCTTGCCCTCTTCCAAGGCCCGGGCGCGGTAGACAGCCCGTTCGCGCCCAATCACCTCCTCCGGCACCTCTTCGCGGGTAAAGTAGGGTGGAGCAGCGAAGGCGATGTGGAGCGCCAGATCGTGAGCCAGGGTTTTGAAGTCATCGGTGCGAGCGACAAAGTCGGTCTCGCAATTCAGTTCCAACAGCACGGCAATCCGGCTGCCAGGGTGCACATACGCTTCCACAACCCCGTCGGAGGCCTGGCGGCCCGCTCGCCTGGCCGCGGCCGCCAACCCTTTCTCACGCAAATAGGCAACGGCGCGCTCAAAGTCGCCAGCAGAGGTTTCTAACGCTTTACGGCAGTTCAACACTCCAGCACCGGTCGCTTGCCGCAGTTCCTTAACCATTGCAGCGGTGATTTCCAAGTTCAGTTCTCCTATCGTCGTTGTTGCACGTCTGCGAGCGCCAAGCGCAGGGACACCTCAGACCTCCAGTTCCTCCTCGTGCTTCTCACCCGTCACACTCTCCGCCACCGGCTCCTCTACTACTTCCCCGGCCCGTTCGCCTGGTTCCTCAGCCTGCGCTGCCTCCACAACGGGCTCCGCTTGCACTTCCTTCCCCTCCTCGAACGTCAAGTCTTTCAAGCGGGCCAGGGTAGCGGCGCTAAGATACTTCTCGTCCTTGACTTCGAACTCCTCAACTGCAAGGGCCTCTGGTTCGTAGGCTTTCCGTTGTGCGATTCCCTCCAACACAGCGCCGGCTATCTTCGAGGTAATCAACTTGATGGCGCGGATAGCATCGTCATTGGCCGGAATCACATAGTCAATCGGGTCGGGATTACAGTTGGTGTCCACCATAGCGACGATGGGAATATCCAGTTTGTTGGCCTCTTTCACCGCGGTGGCTTCCCGTCGCACGTCCACGATAAAGAGCAGATCGGGGAGGTCGCGCATTTCCCTGATGCCTCCCAGCCGATTGTTGAGTTTCTCGATCTGGCGTTGCAGGCCCAGGGCTTCCTTCTTCGTCAGGCGCTCAAAGTCGCCCCGGTCACGGCGGGCCTCCAGATTGAGCAGGTAATCAATGCGCTGCCGGATGGTGCACCAATTAGTCAACGTCCCGCCCAGCCAGCGCAGGTTGACATAGGGCATTCCGCAGCGCTGTGCCTCGTCGGCGATAGTCTCTTGAGCCTGCCGCTTTGTGCCCGCGAAAAGCACTGTGCCCCCAGCGGCAACGGTGTCCCGAACCAGTTCGCAGGCCGTGCCAAGCGCAGTGATGGTCTGCTGCAGGTCTATGATGTGCACCTTATTGCGCTCAGTGAAGATGTAGGGCTTCATCTTCGGATTCCAGCGCTGGGTGCGATGACCGAAGTGCACTCCGGTTTCCAGGAGTGCTTTCATGGAAACGACAGCCATAGAGGAACCTCCTTATTACTGTTATTATCCTCCGCCCCCATCATTCCGTTGAGAGACCAGGTTGGCTGTCCGCCTGGCACTCTCTCGCCGGTCAGGAGGCGTGTGTATTGGATGAACCTTGCTACGATTGTACCACAAAGCGGGATTTGAGCAAATCCGCCGCGCCTATTCCTCTTCCGGTGCCTGGAAACGGTAACCTACCCGGCGGACCGTGCGCAGGTAGACCGGCGATCCGGGATCTTTCTCAATCGCTTTGCGCACCCAGTGGATGTGGACATCGAGAGTGCGCGTATCACCCAGATAGTCAGTGTGCCATACCTGCTTCATCAACAAGGCGCGGGTCAAAATCTCACCCGGGTGGCGCATGAAGACTTCAAGGAGCCGGACCTGTTTGGGGGTAAGCTGGCTTTCACGCCTGCCACGGATGACACAACGCTGCTCGACGTTGAGGATCACGTCACCGACCTGAACTATCTCGCCATCGGGTGCGGGCAGCAGCCGGGCCACCCGGTTGATCAGTTTCTTGGCGGAAAAGGGGTGGCACAGATAGGCACGTGCGCTTATGCTGCGGTCAATCTTCTCTCCCTCCGGCAGCAACATCAGCACTGGAATTTCGAGAGCGGCATCCCGCAAAGCATCGCACAAACGACGGCTGCTGAAACGCAGCGAAGGAGAGTCCAGCACAATCACTGCCGGATGAACCTCCTGCACCCTGGCCAACGCCGCCCTTCGCGTGCGGGCCGTGACGACATTATACCCTTGGTCGTTAAGAACAGGGGCCAGATACTCTGTCGCGGGCTTCCTGCCCTCCACGAGCAGAATGGTGTGGACCGGCGTCAACTACTGCACTCTTCCTTCCTTTGCCACCTGCACTGCACCACAGAACAGGTTAGATTATACTTCATCCCGCTGCTGAGGGCAAGTCGGATACGCTCGCGACCAATGGGAAACGTATCATATCAACGAGTTCGCAGCCAGACCTGCATGCGACCAGGTTCACGGTTGGCCCAGGCGCAGTAGGGAATGGCTGTCATCTCCACAGACTGGCTCCGCGGTTTCTCCAAACGAGGAACCGCCGTGCGGTAGAGTCGGTCCGCCCAGGCGTTATCCGGTGGAACGGCTTCGGCCTGACCGCGCAATACGACCACGCCCCCGAGCAGGTCGGGCTTGAATGTCGCCGTGAAACCCACATCGGCTGACAGGAGGACGTCGCGTAGGTTGAGGCCGACATTATCGGCCTGCTCGACGCAGTAGAGGATCGGGCCGCGCATCAGGGCGACCCGACCCGCGTTTTCAACGACGTAGGGGTGGCACTCGATGCAGCGAACCGGCATCGGCAGATTGATCCGCACGACGTCGCCCGGCTGCCAGACGCGGCGCACCTCGGCGTAGGAGCCAGGAGCGAGCGCACCTGTGAAAGGCTGGCCGTTGATTTCGAGCGTGGCCCCCTCCTCGCACCAGCCGGGGATGCGCAGCCAAAGGCTGAAGGTCCTTTCCCTTTCGACTTCGACCCCGATGACGACCTCGCCATCCCACGGGTAGCGGGTGTGCTGGGTCAGGCCGAGGCTTGTGCCGTCGGGGAGGGGAATGCGGGCAGACCCCTGGGCGTAGAGATGCACCCATAGCCCGGCGTCGGAGAGACTGTAGAAGTAGCCAGGGAGCGCCGCGAGAAGACGGGCGATGTTGGGCGGGCAACAGACGCAACCGAACCACGGCTGACGGCGGTGCGTTCCATCGTCGGCCAGGGGGTTCTGATAAAAGTATGACCTCCCGTCCAGCGAGAGACCGCAGAGGACGCCATTGTAGAGCGTGGTCTCCAGCACGTCGGCGTAGCGGGCATCGCCCGAAAGCAGAAGCATGCGCCAGTTCCACATCACGCTGCCGACGGCGGCGCAGGTCTCCGCATAGGCACACTCATTGGGTAGTTCGTAGTCCCCCCCGAACGCCTCGCCCTGGTAGCGCGAGCCGATGCCCCCGCTGACGTACATCTGCCGTGTCGTCATATTGCGCCAGAGACAGTCGAGCACGCGGCGCAAGGCGACCTCGCCCGTCTCGGCGTAAAGGTCCGTCGCCCCTGCATTCAGGTAGACAGCGCGCACGGCGTGGCCCACCATCCGGTCCAACCCTTCGACAGGCTCAGGACACCACTCCCGGAACGGCTTGTGGTCCTGATGATACGCGCTGCCGCCAATCAGGCCCTGCCCGCGCACGTCCAGGAAGAACTGTGCTTGCTTACAGTACCTCGGCTCGCCCGTCTCGCGCGCCAGTTCAACCAGCGCAATCTCGATCTCTGGGTGGCCGCCCGTTCCGGCTCGCTTGCCCTCCTCTCGCGGCCCGAAGCGGTCGCAGATGTGATCGGCCAGGCGACAGGCGACGCGGAGGAGGCAGTCATCCCCGGTGGCGCGACGGTAGGCGACGGCGGCCTGGATCAGGTGCCCGGCACAGTACAGTTCGTGCATATCGCGCAGGTTGGTCCAGCGTTCAGCAGCCCTGTCGTCGGTGAAGTAAGTATTGAGGTACCCGTCGGGCTGCTGCGCGCCGGCGATCACGGCGATCACAGCATCGGCCATCCGCGCCAGGGCCGGATCGGCGTCGGTGGCGAGCGTCCACGCGGCCGCTTCGAGCCACTTGTAGACGTCGGAGTCGTTATAGTACCTGCCCTGGAAGGGAATGTCCACCTTGCCCGCTGCGCGGCGGAAGTTATCAATTCGGCCTGTTGCCTCAAGTTGGCGGTACTGCGAGGGAAGCGTGACCTCCCGATTGATGCTCCGGCGCGGCGCCCAGAAACCATCAGCAAGCGTGACGGCGGTCAGCGGCACGGGTCGCAAGCGGGCGTACGTACACCGGGACGTGTCTACGAGCACAGCGGACGGTCGGGCCTGGCCATACATGGTTCTGGTTACCTAAAGCCGATCATGAACGTCTGGTGGGGCGTCACCCCATCCAGTGTGCCGCAGGTACAGCGGACACCCCCCGCCGCAGATGGGAAACTCCGGACACTCCCGGCATTTCTCTGGAGCGTAGCGGCGCTCTCGCAAGGCCTGGGCCAGGTCGTGGTTCCAGATGGCCTCCCAGGGATCGCGCAGGATGTATCCCAAACGCTCGTAGTAACTCTGGCACGGAATGACCGCCCCATCCGGCTCGACGCACATGTTATACAGAGCTGCCGTGCAGGCTTTCACCCCCAACCCCAGTTGCAGCGGGGAAAAGGCACAGTACTGGGTGGGGGTGTACCATACGAGGCGCAGGCCATGCCGACCGGCCGCGTCCCGCACCCGCTCCAGGATGGGGGCCAGTTCTCCCTCGCGGAAGCCGGTGCCCACGGTGGACCCCCGGCCAGCGTAGATGAGGCTGTTGCAGGCGAAGGTGGGCACCCCCAGCGATGCGATGAAAGCGACTGTCTCCTCGATCCCGGCCACGTTCTCATGGGTCAGGGTGGTGTTGGTGGTGGTGTAGAGGCCAGCCGCCACCGCGTTGCGCACCCCCTGCACCGTCTCCCGCCAGGCACCGGGGGCGGCCACCATAGAATCGTGTATGGCCTCGTCGTGGGACTCCAGCGTGATCTGGACGTGATCCAGGCCGGCCGCGACCAGGGCCTGCACGTAGGCGGCGTCGGACAGGCGACGGCCGTGCGTCAGCAGTCCCGTCACCAGCCCCAGCCCCTCGGCGTAGGCCACCAGTTCGACCAGGTCCTCCCGCAGCGTCGCCTCCCCACCGGTGAAGCAGACGTGGGGGATGCCCACCTCCCACACCCGTTCCAGTACCGCCTTCCAGGTGGCCGTGTCCATCTCGGGATAATCGGGAGAGCGGGCCACGTAGCAATGGGGGCAGGCATTGTTGCAGCGGTAGGTCAGCGCCAGGTCCATACGATAGGGGGCCGTGAGGGGTACCGAGAAGGGATCCACTCGCTCAAGATCCAGCCCGATGATGGGACAGGTAGACTCGTCGGCGCGGGTGAGCGCCTCTATTTGCGCCTGCATGCGGCGGAAGTCAGCCCGGGCGGCGCTGGCGTCCACGCGGTAGCGCCGGATGACCTCCCGCACCACTGTGTCCTCAGGGACCTCCTCCAGGACGAACCGGGCGTATTCGACCGCCGTCTGGTTAAGGTGGAGGACACGAGCGGCGTTGATCACCAGGAGACCATGACCGTCCGGCTCCACGCGCAGGTGCAAGCGCACTCGCCCGCCGGCCCCGTCGCGCCGCTCGTAACCGTGCAGGCCGGGAGGCAGGGCATGTGGGGGCCTCAGGGAAGCACGCAAGCGAGCCAGAATGGACACGCGGATCTACCGCCCTCCCCCGGCGCATGCGCAGGCACAGCCGGCGCATGCACAAGCACAGGCACAGGCGCAACCCCCGCCACCGCCAGAACTGCGCCCCCTGGAGGAAGTGGAGGGCTTCGGCGGCGGGTTTGTCACCTTCGTCACCCCGCCAGTGAAGTCCGTCACGTTTCTGACGATGCGGCCGGCTGTGGTCTGGACACCGTTTACAATCGTCGCGGCGAAGGCGGCCCCAGGGAGCGTCGGCAACTGGACGCGCCCTGTCGAAGGAGTCGCAGTCGAAGGACGAGAGGGGGACGTCTTCGCCATGGGCCGGGTGCGTGCCCAGGGGCGATAATACCCCCACCACATCGGCACGAAGACCGGCCCCGTCCTGAAAGTCTGCCCCATCCGCCCCTCGAAATCATCGTCCAGCATCGTCCACTCCAGTTGCTCGTCGAAGCGCCGTCCGCGCACCTCCGGCGTCTCTGCGCTTTCCACCTGCTGCCAGGCCCGCTGTACGATGTCGCGGTAGTAGGTTGCTGTCTCCTTGCGGCTGAACCCTTTCATTTTGTTGTTGACCTCTTTGACCAGGGCGACCATCATGGTACGTAGCCGCCCTTCGCTGAGAGTGTGGTCCTTCTTCACCGCCTCCAGAAACTTCTCCTCGTACGGGCGCAACTTCTCTGGCAGCGGCTCGTTGATCTTGATTTTCAATGGATCATCGTCCAGCACCGTCACCGCTCCCTTCTTCAGCAGGCCGAAGAGAATCATCGTCAGAACCCTATTCAGGGGAGTCTCCAGGAGGATGGCCGCCTCCACCGCCGTCAGCCCGCGTTTGACTCCGACGCCTTCGACCTTCATCGAGGGGGGCAGGTACTGCATCTTCCGCCGGCGCTGGGACCAGACGGCCAGAGCGATGAGTCCCCCAAAACCTACGAGGACGAGAGAGATGGGGTTGCAACAGCAGCTAAGGGTCGTTGTGATGGTAGAGAAGAGTGTCTCTAGGGCCGAGGGGCCTTCCTGGACAGCACTCTCGGAGACATACTGGCGGGGGAAAGAGGCTCCGAAGATATACTGGCGGTCCGGCGCAGCGGCGGAGTTGTGCCAGGTGTAGAGAACGCGACCTTCCTCGTCCAGCGCCGTCTCCGGCTGTTCCTGGGGCCAGTTGGATGGGCTATGGTGCCAACGGGGTTCCTCCGGCTGCACGCCCGGTGGGAGGTGGAAGCGCACCGTCAGGTCGGTGGTGCCGTGGACGAACTCGCTCCCGAACCAGGTAGGGGAGAACTCGGCGCTGGCATACTCGGGATCATCGCTGTCCTCGTAGACCATCCCTCCCACACGGTCTATGACCATGTGCACCGTGCCGGTCTCACCGGGATTGATCGTCGCGCCTCCCAGCCACACGGCTACGCCGTAGTCGCCATCGCCCTCATAGTCCAATCCGACGTGGTCAATCGGTCTGCCGTCCACGTCACCACGAATATCTGACCGGTTGTAGTTGCCGTTGGGCAGACCCACGTCAACCGCTTCAATGGGATGGGCTCCGGCGTCGCAGGTGAAGGTGAACCAGTACTCCAGGGCGACGGATCCGTCCTGGTTGACCCACACGTCCACGACCTCCTGATCCAGGGAGAAGGAGTAGTCCTGGGCGTAGGAGGGGATGGGAGCACACAGGAGGACGAAGAGAGTAAGCAAAGTCAATGTCTTCTTCCAGCGCATTGGTTTCCTCCGTTGGGGCCGGATGGCTGGCCTTACCACTTCGGTTCCTCCACCATCTGATACGTGGAGCCACAGTAGGGGCAGGAGATGAAAATCGCCCCCTCTTTGACAGTGATGCTATCTTTTTTCAATTCACCGCCGCACTTCTCACACTTCAGCGTCTCCAATTCGATATCGCCGCTGAGATCAATTCTCTGGATGATCTCCTGGGGCGGTTGGGCTGGCTTGGGTTCGCGGAACTTGATGAAGGCGATGATGCCAAGCCCGATGGCTACGGTGATAATCCCGATGACGATCCACCCGGGCTCCCCCTGCGGGCTGAAAGCCCCCCACAAGAAAAGAACCCCGAAGAGAATCAGGATACCGGAGATGATGTAACCGATGATTTTCCCTGCGGACATTGCCTGCTCCTTCCTCTTATGATACGCAGATTAGCGCCTATTGTCGCAGATAAAAATAGCGGTGGGACAAGATGGCATCTTGTCCTACTTCTTCCCCAAAGCATAGAAGGTCGGGACGAAGAGAACACGCCGGCCGTCGGCCAGCGCCTGGCGGTCCACGGAACGCAACCTGCGCAGTTCCCCGGGGGAAACCAGACCAGCCAGATCACGCTCTCGCATGGCCCATTCGGCCTCGAAGCCGGCATCAGGGGAGCCCGGGAGGTCCCAGCGGCCTGCCATCACCCCCACCGTCGCCTGGAGGCCGGCCGCCACGAAAAGTTCCCCCAGCCGCCGGCCGAGTTCGGGGTCGGCCCCCTGCCGGCGTAACGCCTCGGCCTGGAGCCGGCCCAGGGAGACCATCTCGGGGGGATGGTCCACCCGGCCACCGTAGTCGGGCTCAGCGCAGGCCAGGACGCAGCCAGCAGGCCGGACCACCCGGGCCATCTCCTGCACCCCCTGCGCCGGGTCTGCCAGCCACAGGAGCAGATAGTGGCACACCACGACGTCGAAGGAGCCGCCAGGGAACGGAAGGGCATAGGCATTTCCCTGCACGTAGGTCACGCCGCTCCCTTGATGGCGGGCAAAGGCCAGCATCCCCGCATCCAGGTCCAATCCCATCACACGAGTGGAATCAAGACGGGCCAGTTCCTCCACGACAACACCGGTGCCGCAGCCGACCTCGAGGACGGTACCAGCCTGGGCCAGGCCCGCCTGCTGGTAGAGCCACGTCCGCGTCGGGTGGGTCCAGCCGGCCTGGATGGAGAACCAGGCGTGCCATTCCTCAGGCGTCAGAGACGAAGCGTTCCGGCGTTCCGACATGACAAAAGGATTGAGCCTACAAACCACTCCCCCCCAGCCTCTTCCGCTCCGGGTGGTCCCAGATAGCCTCCCAGGAATCCCGCAGGAGGTTCCCCAGGACAACGTTGTACCCCTGAGCCGGGAGGACGTCTCCGTCGGGCTCGACGTAGAGATGCTGGCGCACCACCTGTTCCGGGGACAGGCCGGCCTCCATCTCCACCGGGTTGACGTGGGAGTAGGGTGCCGCCAGGTCCCAGATGAGGGTCAGGCCGTGCTCGTGTATGGCACCCTGGGCCTCCTCCAACGCGCTTTGCAGCCGCAGCCGCTCTTCCTCCGAAGCAGCCCCCAGGGGGCTGCTCAGGGCGACGGCGGGGACGCCCAACTCGGCCAGGTAGACCACCGTCTCCGCCACGGAGCCGGCGTTCGCGGGAACGACGACGACGTGGACGACGACGTAGACGTCACCGGCCAGGGCGTTGCGCAGACCGGCCTCCGCCTCCTCCCAGGCACCCTCCCGCCCGACGATGCTATCGTGCACCTCCGGGCGGTGTGAGGCCAGGGTGATCTGGAGGTGATCCAGGCCGGCCAGGAGAAGCCCGTCCAGAACCTCCCGTTCCCGCAACCGCCGGCCGTCGGTCAGCAGTCCTGTGACCAGGCCCTGTTCCTCGGCGCAGCGCACCAATGCCACCAGGTCCTCTCGCAGCGTCGGCTCGCCCCCGGTGAAGCAGACGTGGGGTACGCCCACCCCCCAGAGCAGGCGCAAGATCTGCTGCCATTCCCCGGTGGTCAGTTCGCGGTCCACCCGCCGGCGGGCCTCGGGGTCGAGCGTGCCGGCCTCGTCCACGCGGTAAGTCAGAGCGAGGTCCACGCGGTAGGGGGCCGAGGTCTCCGCCGAGAACGGCTCCACCCGCTCCAGGTCCAGATAGGTGACCGGGCAGAGGTCGGTGGAGGTGGCCAGGGTGAAGACGTGATCACGGAGACGGCGGTAGTCGGTGCAGGCCGTAGCGCGGCTGACGTGGTATCGCCGGGCCATAGTACGGGCCGCTCCCTCCTCGTCGGCCCCCCGGATGAGCAGGCGAGCATACTCTGTGGCGGTCTGGTTCAGGTGTAGAACGGTCGCGGCATTGATGACGAGCAGCCCACGCCCGCCTTTCTCCACTCGCAGATGCAGGCGGTACTGCTGTGTCGCATCGGGTGGAGTCTGATAGTGGAGCATCTCCCGGGAAAGGGGCTTGATGGGTGCGAACCATGGTTTCAGTTTTTCAAGTAGGGGCATCGGACCTCCTTACTGGCATTGTCCCAATGGGCGTATTCCAATTCCTTGGCGGCTCCCACCGCCTTGGCCGTTGCCTCACGCTGCGAACCAGCGCAGAGTTCTATTGCAGTTGAAACAACTCCAGTATAGCGGAATCTTGCGCAGAAGTCAACACTTTTGCAGCATCAGGGGCGCATTTCCGCTTGAGCGCCCCTGGGTAGTGGTGCAGTCTGTCCTGCGCATGGAGTGGAGAAATAGATATTGTTTACTCCTCCGATACCTGCTTTTCACCCTCACCTCTTATAATAATAGTGACGCGGGTATCGTAGAGTCACATAATTCTAGACAACCCTGCGGTGTGCGTGACAGCCGTCATTGCGTTTTGGACCAACACCTATAGAAACGGGGGCTGTCTCTTCAGAAGGGAATGCAATAGCCTACGGGCAAGGCAAACCGCTGAGCAGGCCCCCAACTGTGAGAGCAGGTTCAAAACACACCGGCGCACGGCACCGCGGGGTTTGGTTCGATTTATGACTGCGAACGTCATTGGCCCTACACCATCAGCGCCCGCATCTCCTCCCTCGGCATCGGTTCGACCGTCAGCACCTCGCATCTTGCTTCCTGCCTCTTGCCTCCTGCTTCCTGCCCGCCATCGCGGCGCACCTCGACACGCACGGCAGGCTCGTGTCTGCCGTCGGAATAGCCAGCGGTGACCCGCGCCGCCAGTTCGATTTCCTCCTGCGCTGGCATGCCCGGCACCAGTGTCGTTGGGCCGGGGTGATCCACCGTCGTGAGCAAGACCCCCTCCACACCGCAGGCCGCCAGGTATTCGTTCTCCCGCTCGTGCCGCCCGACGATCACCTTGCGGTTGGAGAGTAGGCGCAGATGCCGCCCCACCGCCAAAAGTTGCGCCATGCCGGTCGTCAGCGCCCTGGGGCCTTCGCAGGCCAGGAAGTCACGCAGGCGACGGGAATAGGTCTGGTCAATCAGGTAGCAGCAGCCACCGGAAGGTTGTGGGTAGTCAGTGATGCCGAACTGCTCCGCCAGGCGTATCTGCTCCTTGCGGCCTCTCCCGCTGATGGCATACAGGCTCTCCCGATCCACCCAGCCCCGCTGTTCCGGCACGGTCGGCTTGAGCAGTCTGGCCGAGAGCGGCCGGAGCAGGTAGCCCCGCAGTCCGCTTTCGCGCTCGACGGTGTTGAGTGTGGGTCGCATCTGGCTCTTGGGCCGCTGCCCGACCACCTCGCCGGTGAAGACGAAGTGGTAGCCGTGGGTCTCCATCCAGGCCCTCGCCTTGCGCAGCAGGAAGATACGGCAGTCCACGCAGGGGTTCATCCCCGAGCCGTACCCATAGCGGGGCTGGAGCACCAACGGGAGATATTCGTCGGAGACGTCAATCACCTCCAGGTGCACTCCGAGCATCGCGGCCGCCCGCTCGGCATCGGAAGGCCCGGCCGGCCCGCGCCCGGCCACACGCTTCCGCTCAACGAAGGAGAAGCCGGTGCGGAAGTGCAGCGCGGAGACCCTGATCCCCTGCTCCAGCATAATCCTGACGGCCAGGGTACTATCGAGCCCGCCCGAAAACAGACCCACCGCTTTGATCTGTTCCTTGTCGTCCATCAGTGAGAGGATACCACAGGGCGGCGAGGTCGTCAACCTGCGCCGTGGTTCGGTACAAACGTCAGGGGAAATCGGGGACGGATGACACTAACACCCACACGACGGTTCCGCTATACTGGTGGCAATCGGCAAGGACGGACCCGGACTGATGGGAAATGGCACAAACGCGATTGCTCATCATTGACGACCACGACGCCGTGCGAGAGGCACTTGCGGCTCGGCTGCGTGCTGCTGCCGAAGTCGAGGTCGTCGGCTGTACCGGCTGCTGGAAGACCGGCCTACGAGAGGCGTTGAGGTTGAAGCCCGACGTCGTGCTGCTGGAGACCAAGCGCGCCGACGGGCAGGGGCTGGATGCACTGCGTTGCCTGACCGAGCAGTGCCCCTCCACCAGCGCCGTTGTCCTCACCTCTTACCCCGACGCCGAGGAGCAGACAGAGGCTCGTCGCATGGGCACAGTGCGCTATGTCCTCAAGGACATTGACACGCCCCAGTTAGTGCGCGAGATCCAGGCCGCTGTGCGACCGCAGGCGATGATCTAGCCCCCTGTTGTCTCAGCCCCCAATGGCCGGTAGAACCCCAGTTTGCGCGGTGCGTCGAAGTTCCACAGCGGGCTGATGGATTCGCCGTGATAGATGCCGCGAATGGCATAAGCCAGCATCGGCGCGACGCTGACGATTTTCAGTTTGGGATGCCGCTTGGCCGGCGGCACCAGAATCGTGTCGGTGACGACCAACTCGGCGATCCAATCCTC
>DAOUEC010000310.1:0-3298 GCA_034430655.1 Anaerolineae bacterium | reverse complement strand
GCCGCCATTGGCCTGAACGGGTCGCTGGCTGAGGCCTACCTGGGGCGTGGTGAGGCCTATTACCACGTGAAGGAGTGGAGCACAGCCATGGCGGACTTCGAGCAGGCACTGGCGTTGAATCCAGACCTGGCCGACGCTCACCTCTGGCGCGGATACCTGCTCTCGGAGCGGGGGGAATACGGGCCGGCGCTTGGGGCCCTGCGTCAGGCCGTCGCGCTGGATGAGGCGAACCCGTGGAAGCGCGTCCTGCTGGCCCAGGCACTGCTGGAGAGCGGAAGCCCCGAAGAGGCGAAGATGGAATATACGGCCGTACTGACGCGCGAAGTCCGCTCCATTGAGGCATACGTGGGGCGGGCGATGACCCAGGCGGAGCAAGGGGACCTCGACGGGGCGCAGGCTGACCTCGACAGCGCGCAGGACATCGCACCGTATGACCCGGTGGTGCTGAATGGGCAGGCCTGGTTCTACGCCTGGTACCGGCACGATCACCTGGCTGAGGCGGAGCAACTGGCGCAGCGGGCGATCGCCGGAGCGCGGGGTGATCTGGAGCGGGCTGTTTATCTGGACACACTGGGCTGGGTCTACTGCCAGCAGGGGCGGTACGAGGAGGCGGCGGCTACGTTGGAGGAGGCGGCCGGGTTGGCGACGGTCGAGGGAGAGGTGGTCTACGGCGTGATTTTGGAGCATTTGGAGGAGGCGAGAGCGGCGCGCAGTAGGGAACAGCGCTAGAAAGCACCCATAGTCTCCACAGCCGCCAGCGGAGATGCCGTCCCTCCTGCCACACCCGATGCATCAGATCCAGGTCGGGCAGAGTTGGGGCGTAACTGACCTGTTCGTACACCCGTACCACCAGGGATATTCCGGTCAGGGTCTGTTCTACCTCTCTCCGCACCGCCGCCTTCAGCCACGCCACGTGGGGGTGACGGCGCACCAACCTCCGCTCCATGGCGGCGGCGAACTCGGCGGGCGTGTCACACGGATGCACCGGTACCCCCAGGCGGGGGGCCGCACCCCGCAGCCGGGCGTAATTCAGCGTCACCCGTTCCTCCCCGCTCAGGCCGGCTGGCCGCCCGCGCCAGATCTGCCACCCGGTCCCCACTACCAACAGTAATCCGACCCCGGCCAGTGCCCACCACCGCCACCGCAGCCAGGCCAGCCGGGCCTCCACCTGCAACCGCACCCACCAGGGACGCTCCGGCGGGGAGGGGAGCGCGGGCGGTGAGAAATCTGGCTCCTCCGCGTCCTCCGCCCGCTCCAGCACCCCCAACCCAGAGGTTGGCTCGAAGGGAATCCAGCCGTAGCCGGGGAAGTAGAGTTCCGGCCAGGCGTGGCCATCTTTCTCGGTGACTATATAGGCCCCCTGCTGAGGATCGTAACGGCCCATGGCGTAGCCCACCGCCAGGCGGGCCGGGATGCGCACTGAACGGGCCATCACCACCATAGCCGAGGCAAAATAGTCACAGTACCCTCGCTGCAGGTCGAAGAGGAAATAATCCACCACGTCCCGCCCTTCCGGGGGCTTTGCCACTTCCAGGTCATAGGGAAAGGAACGCAGGTAGGCTTCCAGAGCCAACGCCCCTGCGTAGGGGGTCTCCGCCTCTGCCGTCACCTCCTGCGCCAGTTCCACCACTCGCTGGGGCAACCCGTAGGGCAAAGCCAGGTATGCTTCCTCTATCTGGGGCGGATACGTCGCCGGAGCCTCGGTCAGTTCCCGCGCCGTCACCTGGGGGACCAGGGAGAGAACGTGATAGTTGTCAGCCCGTCCCTCCAGGGCCACCAGGTCACCGCTCTCCGGCAGGCGTCGCGCCGTCACTGCCCGGTCCACGCTGTGGGGTTCGCTGGCGGCGTAGAGGGTCTGGCCGTGGGGGACCAGCAGGGTGAACTCCTGCCGCAAGGGACGCCGCCCTGGCCACTCTGGCGGCCCCAGCGCCGCATAGGGCGGCTGGGGCACAGCCTCCATCTGCGCCTGTCTCCATCCGATCCCTACGTATTCGCTGTATGCCGTTCCCTGCCAGTAAAAGGTCTGCCGCGGGCGTGCCTCCTCGTCCGGGAATTCATCCGAGACGGGTGGCGGATCGTCGGTGACGACCTGCATCACCACCGTTCGCTCCAGGTCGGGGCTACCGCCCAGAAGATGCTCGCGGGGCAGCGCCGCCCCCGCCCTACCGCGCCGGGGTCCACCCCCTGTCGCCGGGCGAGCGCCCGGAAAGGCCCGTTCCAGCACCTCCCCTGCCGCCTGCTGCGGCCTCTGAGCCTGCTGCCAGAACCATTCCACCATTGCCCACACCCGGACGTTGGGGGAGGCGACAGCGACGATGAGAAAGATGGCGGCACTGGCCAAAGCGGTCATCAGAACATCGGTGCGGAACTCCTCCGAATAACTCACCTGCCGGGCATCCCACCCCCGCTCCTCCCGGCGCAGCGTCGTCGGCGGGGTCATAATCACCACACAGGCCATGAAGAGCAGCAGGTACTCCATCCCCGCGTCCCCCAGGTACACGCTCAGGGTCAGCGCTCCGCCCAGGGGAAGAAAGACGAGAAGAGGATGTCGCCCTCGGACCACCGTCCACCCGGCGAAGGTCGTGCCGCCCCAGAGGAGCAGGGCCATCCAGAAAAGGGAGACCATCGCCCCAGGGGTTCCTCCCCGTCCCACCCAAGAGCCGACCCAGGCGGCTACCTCCCCCGCCAGCATCGCCACCCGGGCCTCCGCCTCGCCCAGCCAGATCAGCGCCAGGGGCCAGTCCTGACGCCAGGCTGCCCCCAGGATCGCCCACAGTGGGGACGTCAGGTGGGTCACCCACCACCCAGCGTAGATCGCGCCGCCCGCTGCCAGAAGCAGGGCTGCCCACCCCCTCCGCATCCGGGTATGTCCCAGCCCTCTCCCAACCAGCACCCCCACCAGGGCCGTATGCCAGAACAGTTCGTCGCCGGGGACCCATCTGGCGGCAATGCCTCCCACAGCAGCGCTCAGCACCGCCAGTACGAGGAGGAGAAATATGAAGCGTCCTTCCGCCGGACGGAAACGGAGCCACAGCCAGCCCCCCAGCCTCATGGCATCACCTCCCGAGGGCGCTGTGTCACGACGACCCGCCCTGTAGCGGTTGTCTTGAACTCCCACGTCTCGCCCTGCCGATGGGTGCGGGGGGAGGGGCGGAAAGGATACCCCTGGACCATCCGTCACAACTTAATGAAATGATGTCTGTCAGTGGTCAGAATAGCGTCAAATGGGCAATTGAACAGCCTGTTTTCGTGCCTGGAGTGAACCGAACGCCTGATTTAGTCAGAAATCTAGGTCTGG
>DAOUEC010000309.1:0-8307 GCA_034430655.1 Anaerolineae bacterium | reverse complement strand
TGGGCGCAGCGCTGGTAGACCCGGCAGGATTCGCGCTGCCCCTCGTGCTGGTCCCGATAATACTGCTCATCGCGCTCGCCGGCGCGGCCGCTATCGCGAGGGAGCGCTGATTGTGGTTCCCCTGACCTGGTACCTCATCGCCGGCGCGGTGCTCTTCTGCGTGGGCCTCTATGGTGTGCTGGCGCGCCGCAATAGTATCGCCATCCTGATGGGCGTCGAACTGATGCTCAACGGTGTCAACATCAACCTGGTGGCCTTCTGGCGCTACCTGGAGCCGGAGGCGGCGACCGGGCAGGCATTCGCACTGTTCGTCTACGCCGTCGCCGCGGCCGAGACGGTCGTGGGGCTGGCGCTCATCGTCGCCCTGTGGCGCACGCACGGCACCGTCACACTGGAGGACGCAGACCTGCTCAAAGGTTGATTCGTTCATTGTTCATTGGCTCATTGTTCATTGATTATGTCAATCCTTAGCCTGACCTGGCTGATCCCGCTCTTCCCCTTCCTGGCCTTCGTGGCCATCGCGCTGGGGGCTCACCGGAACACAACCGCCAGTCATCGCCTGGCTATCGGCGCTGTCGCCACCTCCTTCATCCTGGCGCAGGTCGTCTTCTGGAAGGCAGTGTTCCTCCCGGTGGGCGGAGGGGACGCGGCCTTCGAGAGCGTCACCGGCTGGTTCCCCATCGGCAGCGGCGTCTTCCAGACCAGCGTGTGGGTAGATCCGCTGACGGCGGTGATGCTCTTCGTAGTACCACTGGTCTGCCTGCTGACCTTCGTCTACAGCGTGGGCCACGTGCGGGACGACCCGCGCTACAGCCGCTTCTTCGCCTACCTCTCCCTCCTCGCCGCCAGCATGCTGGGACTGGTGATCTCCGGCAACCTGCTGATGCTCTTCTTATGCTGGGAGGTGGTGGGGCTGTGCTCCTATCTCCTGATCGCTTTTCGGGTCGAGAAAGAAGCGGCCTACCGCGCCGGGCTGAAGGCTTTCCTGGCCACCAAAGCGGGCGACGTGCTTCTGCTGCTGGCCCTGCTGGTGCTGTGCTCAGCCGCCGGTTCGCTGCAGTACCGCGACATCTTCGACGCCGGGACGTTGGACGCGCTGGCCCGCACCGGATTCCTGGGCACGCGGTTCCCGGTGGCGGCGGTGGTCGCGCTGCTGATCTTCGGCGGAATGGTGAGCCAGTCGGCCCAATTCCCGCTGCACGTCTGGCTGCCCGACGCAGTGGAAGGCCCTGCCCCCGCCTCGGCTCTCATCCAGTCCGCGACTATGATCCCGGCCGGCGCCTACCTGATGGCACGTTGCTTCCCCCTGTACACGGCAGCCGGGGGCGAGGTTCAGATGGTGATGGTAGCCGCCGGTGCCTTCACCGCCCTTCTTGCCGCGCTAATCGCCATGGCGCAGGACGACGTCAGGCACGTGCTGGCCTTTTCCACCATCAGCCAGTTGGGCTACATAGCAGCCGCGCTGGGCATTGGCGCTTACGTGGCCGGGGTGTTTCACCTCATCACCCACGCCTTCTTCAAGGCACTGCTCGTCCTGGGAGCGGGTTCCATCACCCACGGGATGGAGCACGGACTCCCCTCCCCCTCGCAGGGGGAGGCGTTGGGGGAGGGGGTCCCCTTCGATCCCAACAACGTGAAGAACATGGGCGGACTGGCGCGGCGGCAGCCGATCACTTACTGGACTTTCGTCGCCGGCACACTGTCACTCTCTGGCTTCCCGCTTCTCACGGCGGGTTTCTGGTCCCAGGAGGGAATTCTGGACGCGGCCTACGAGATACACCGCCCGGCCGTTTTCTGGATGCTGGCGGTCGCAGCCGGCCTGAGCGCCTTTTACGCGGCGCGGCTGCTGTGCCTGATCTTCCTGGGCCGGCCGCGCAGTGATGCCGCCGCCAACACCCACGAGAGCGAACGAAGTATGACGACCCCGCTCGTCGTCCTGGCGGTTTTGACCGTCTGCCTGGGCTGGGGAGGAGTGCTCCCCGATTGGTTCCATCGCTTCGTCGGAAACGGCCACGCAGCGGAGGCGGCGCACTTCGCCTGGCAGCCACTGGCTATCTCCGCCGGCTTCACGCTGGGCGGGCTGCTGGTGGGGTATCTGATCTACGGTTGGGAGCCACTGTGGGCCGGGCAGATGGACCGCCTGGAGGTTGGGATGCGCCAGGTGTGGCTGGGCTGGCTCTACGACGCGCTGCGCCACCGCTTCTACTTCGACGAGTTCTACCAGGCGACCTTCGTCCGCGGTGCAGCGGGCCTGGCCCGTGCCTGCGCCAGTTTCGACCACATAGTGCTGGATGGGGCGGTTGGATTCGTCGCAGAAGCAGGGCGGGCAGCGTCGCGGGCCACCAGCCGTTGTGACGCGCTCGTGGTAGACGGGGCAGCCAGCGGAGTGACATGGATTGGTCGGGCAGCGCCGGAGGTTGCCGGTCGCTTTGACACGCTGGTGGTGAACAGAGCGGTCAGCCTTGTAGCACGGATGAGCCGGACAGCGTCGGAGGCTGCCGGTCGCCTTGACGTGCTGGTGGTAGACGGAGTGGTCAATCTGATGGGACAGGCGATCCGGGCGCTCTCAGAACTCAGCAGTCTCCTCGACCCGCATGTCCTCGATCCCCTGGCAAATGCAGCCGGCCACGTGACGCGCGCCATCGCAGGCGCGAGCGGTGTTTTCGACGCCCGCGTCGTGGATGGTGCAGCGGAGGGAGTGGGCAACGCGGTCAGAGCGGGCGGGCGTTTCACCCGCCCCATGCAAACTGGCCGGGTACAGAACTATGTCCTGGTCGCCTTCATCTCCATACTGGTGCTGGTGGCGATGTATTTCATCACGGTGTACTTCGCGTGGTGGTGACAGTAAAGGCGAGGCAAGTCGGAGAGCAGAGATTTTTTTACGCCGACACCACTAATCCAACTTGCCTCGCCCTTACCCCACCCCAAATTATTGAAAAGATACGGAGGACGTGACATGACGTATTTCCCAATTCTGAGCGCGATCATCTTCGCCCCGCTGGTAGGCGCATTGCTGATCCTGGTCATCCCCCGCGAGGACGCCAAGACGATCAGACGGGTGGGAACTGCCTTCGCCTTCCTGACACTCGTCCTGGCCGTCATCTTATGGGTGGAAGTGACCCGCATGGGAGCGGGCAAGGTACAGTTCGAGGAATCGTACCCCTGGGTTCCCACCTTCCAGGTCTCCTTCCACGTGGGGGTGGACGGCCTCAGTGCGCCGTTGGTCCTCCTGACCACGTTGTTGACGACGCTGGGCCTCTTTTATTCAGCCCGCACCATCAAAGATCGGGTCAAGGAATACTATCTGCTGTTTCTTGTGCTAGAGATGGGGCTATGCGGTGCCTTCCTCTCCCTCAACCTGGTGCAGTTCTACGTCTTCTGGGGGTTGGTTATGGTGCCTGCGTTCCTGATCATCGGCGTGTGGGGCGGGGAGCAACGGGAACACGCGGCGATCAAATACATTATCTACACACTGTTGGGCAGCGTGGCGCTGCTCCTGGCGATCCTGAGCGTCTATGTGCAAACCGGTACCTTTGAGATCGCGGAGGCAGCAGCCACCCGGCCCTTCCACGGCGCTGAGCAATGGACGTGGGCCTGCCTGGCGTTCTGGGGCTTCTTCGTTGGTTTCGCCGTCAAGATGGCCTGCTTCCCTCTCCACAGTTGGCTGCCCGACGCGCACACTGAGGCCCCCACGGCGGGGAGCGTCGTTATGGCCGGCGTGCTGATGAAACTGGGAGGCTACGGGCTGATACGGGTGGCGCTGCCGCTTTTCCCTGAGGTGTTCCGCTACTTCGTCGTGGACGTGCCCATCATCCCCATCCTGGCCGTCATCAGCATCGTCTACGGGGCGCTGGTCTGCATGGCGCAGTGGGACCTGAAGCGACTGATCGCTTATTCCTCAGTGGCGCACATGGGCTACGTCACGCTGGGCGTGTGCGCAGCCGCGGCCAGCGTCGGGATGCTGGACAGCCAGGAGGCCCTCAACCTGGCCACGACCGGCCTGAGCGGTGCGGCGATGCAGATGTTCACTCACGGCATCATCACCGGAGGGCTGTTCTTACTGGTGGGCATCCTCTACGAGCGCGCCCACACCCGCGACCTGAAAGTCTTCGGCGGGCTGGCGAGCCAGATACCTTACTACTACGGCATCACGATGGTGACGTGCCTGGCCGGCCTGGGACTGCCGGGACTGTGTGGCTTCTGGGGTGAGTTCTTCGTCTTCCGGGGAACAGTGCGCTTCATCCCGACCTACGCCTTCATCGGCGTCCTGGGCCTCGTTTTCACGGCGGCCTACACGCTCTGGAAGGTCGTACAGCACCTTTTTTGGGGCCGGCTCGACAAGAGAAAATGGGGCCGGCTGCAGGACATGACCTGGTGGGAGAAGGTGACGATGTGGCCGCTGGTGCTGGTGATGGTGGGTTTTGGGTTCTACCCCGCCCCGATCCTGGAGTTGCTCAACGCGGCTGCGAGGACGTTGCTGGAGGGGTTGCCGTAGGGTTTTGGGCGGGGGAATGGTGGCACAACTATAGTTGGGCGGCTGGCTGGAGAACAACTGCAACGGTTAATCTTTGGTGAGGACAAGATGGACTATTCCAGAATCATAGAGGAGTTGAAGCAGGCATCGTTGTTTGATTTGTACAGATTGCAAGTTGCCATAAGCCATCAACTGGAAAACCCGCAGCGTGTTCAGGAAATCAAAAGCCAATTGAAGCCCGGTCAGTATATTACCTATTTTGATACAGCAGAGAATAGGCTAGTCGAAGCCACAGTGATCAAACTGAAGAGAACACGTCTGTTAGTAGAGAATAAGCACGACAAGCAGCGATGGAACATAGCCTTCTATTGTGTCAACCTGGATAGTGTAGATACAGACATCACACTCTCGTCAAAAATGGGACTGGACAAGAGTCAGGTCAAAGTCGGTGATAGGGTAGGTTTTCGGGACAGGCAAAATAATGATGTGTATGGTGAAGTGATTAGACTAAACCGCAAGACGGCTACAATCTTGACAGATGACCATACGAATTGGCGAGTTGGTTATGGGCTGTTATACCTGGTGATAGACGGTGAGCGAGGAAACCCGAAATTGATTGCAGGTGAGATTATCAACAGAGTATGAATCGGTCATTAACAGATCAATTGACAAAATGTGAATGTTGCCCGCGCAAATGCGGGGTGAACCGGCTCGAAGGACAAACTGGTTTTTGCAAGATCAGTTCCAGTATTCAGATTTCCCACGCCGGTCTACATTTTGGAGAAGAACCCCCCATTTCTGGGACAAGAGGTTCCGGGGCCATCTTTTTTGCCGGATGTAATCTTTGCTGCGTGTTTTGCCAGAATTACCAGATCAGCCAGGAATTTCAGATGGGCCGTACCCGGACTCTGACTACATACGGGCTCGTATCTGAAATGCTGCGCCTTCAGGACAAAGGCGCTCATAATATCAATTTCGTCTCACCTTCTCACGTGATTTTTCAGATGGCCGATGCCATTCAGGTGGCCAAGGGAAAGGGACTCGTTGTTCCTGTCGTGTATAACTCCAATGGTTATGATTCAGTGGAAGCGCTCCGGCAGATTCGGGGTCTCGTGGACATTTATCTCCCGGATATCAAGTATATGGAAAACGAACCTGGAAAGCGGTTTTCTATGGTGGACGATTACGCGGATATCGTCCCTGGGGTTCTCAGGGAAATGCTGGGTCAGGTAGGCCACCTGGAAATGGATGATGATGGTATCGCGGTGCGGGGATTGCTGGTCCGGCATCTGGTATTGCCCAACTACCTGGGTAACAGCCGGAGATGTCTCCGCTTTCTGGCAGACTTGTCTCCGGATATTTCTGTCAGCATCATGTCACAGTATTCTCCTCAATATAAAGCAGGTGATTATCCCGAGATAAATCGGACTCTGACAGAAGATGAATATGATGAGATCACAGACTATGCGCTTGATCTTGGCCTGGAGAATGCCTTTATACAGGAACTCGAAAGTCAGGATCATTACCTGCCCGATTTTGATCAGGAACGTCCTTTCAACTCGACTTGTTCCATTCCTGGCTCTGCTGGGCCTGAACTGACGGACAGCGAACTCAGTAACAGAGCACCCGTGCGGCGGGTGAAACGCGAATCGTTGGATGTCGCCTTCGCAGTAACATCGGGAAGAGAAAATGGAAGAGAATGCAAAAAGCGCGGACTATAAGAATCGAACCCCGATCCTTGTTATAATCGGTGGCCTGCTAATGCTCATCGGTGGGGTTGCAGTTTTCCTGGGGCCAGTTGAGATGTATTGCTTCTACCTCTTTTCTGAGGGTGGTCGCTTTCACTATGAAGGCTTTGGATTTGGCTCTTTCATGTTTGGCAACATCGCCTGCCAAATCATGGGGTACTACCTTATCGCGCTGGTGCTCATTCCTCTCGGTTATGGACACCTCAGAGTGCGTCGTTGGGCTAGACCCCTGGCCCTGACCTTGCTCTGGTTCTGGCTCATCGTCGGTGTGCCTTTGATTCTTGTGTTCTTGTTTATGTTGCTTTCGGCCAAAGACCTATCTCCCGCTGCCGCGTTGACTGTTGCTGTCTTGTTAGGGTTGTCCTACCTTGCAGTCCCAGGATTGCTGATTCGGTTCTACCGGAGCCGCAACGTCAGATTGACCTTTGAGCACAGGGACCCACAGACCTATTGGATTGAGAGGCTGCCTATACCAATCCTGGTGTTGTGCGCTCTGTTCTCGTTCTACCTGGTTGCTTTGCATGTTCTCATCTTCTTCAACGGATTATTCCCGCTCGTTGAAGTCTGGGTATCCGAGCTTGCGGGCATCTTTCTGCTTGATATTTCGATACTGTGTTTGGCATGTCTGCTCTGGGGTACATTGAGGTTAAGAAAGTGGGCCTGGTGGGGCGCCTTGCTCTACTTTGGGCTGATGAGCATATCCTGGATTGTAACACTGGCCAAGTCCAGTTGGTCGGACATTCTGCTAAAGATGGATTTCCCGCCATTCGAGATGGAGATATTGCAGAGATTGCCGTTTCAAGGGTTTCATTTTGCAGTGCTGGTTGGAGTTCCTCTTCTCCTCACTTGGGGGACTATCATTCGAGCGAAGCGCTATTTCGAGGCAGAGGGTCAAGTTTTGGCTACAGAAGACTGAAGAAACGACGAATTGAGGAGACCGGCGGCGGGACGTGACGTAGTGAGAGAAGGTGACGATGTGGCCGCTGGTGATGGAAGGGTTTGTTGTTGAAAAATCACTTGGGAGGTAATGAAAATGTTGACATCCATACTCACGCTACTGGCCACACTCTCGGCCTCTATCCACATCCGGGCGGAATATCGCGGCCCACGGCAGCACATTTACATCTTCAAACCCCTGACGATGGCATTTATCTTGCTGATCGCCATCCTGGGACAGGCCACCTTGTCGTTCTACAAGTATATGATTATCACCGGTCTCGTCTTTTCCCTGGCGGGTGATGTTTTCCTGATGCTGCCCTCGGACCGATTCGTGGCCGGGCTGGTTGCCTTTCTCATTGCGCATCTTTTCTACATCGCGGCGTTCGTGTCAGAGATTAGTGCGCTGACATGGTGGTCATTAGTTCCCGTTGTTATCTACGGCATTGTTATCTACACTATTCTCGCCCCCTCTCTCGGCAAACTAAAACTGCCGGTACTCATCTACGTTGTGGTCATCCTGATTATGGCCTGGTTAGCCTGGGAGCGGTGGAGCCAAACGGGTCAAAGCGGGGCGCTTCTGGCCTCCGTTGGGGCAGTCTTGTTTGTCATTTCGGACACAATTCTGGCGATCAATCGCTTCCGAGGGGCGTTCAAACCTGCCCGCGCCTTGAACCTGACCACTTACTTCGCTGCGCAGTGGTTGATTGCCAGTTCGGTAGGGGCTTTGGTATTTTAGTTGGAAGGTTGGTTTATGGCAGAGGCGGTTTCTCGCATCCGCTCACGTCTCGGGCGGCCCGCCACGATAAAACGGTCGCGCTGGTGGAGCGTATGCTGGCGTTGCACCAAAAACTGGCCGCCGCCGCCATCTCCGCCGATAAGCAACTCTACCAGCGTCAAATCGAGGCCACGGACAGGCAGGCTGACCGGCTGGTGTACGAGCTGTATGGGTTGACACAGGAAGAAATCGAGATAGTTGTGGTCTTTGGGTTCTACCCCGCCCCGATTTTGGGCTTGCTCGACGCGGCGGTGACGACATTGTTGGAGGGGTTGCCGTAGAGCCCTCCCCCCCCTCAATCCCCCCCATAGGGGGGAGGTAAGAGAGGTGGAGGCAATGCTCCCTCCCCTCGTGGGGGAGGTAAGAGGTGG
>DAOUEC010000308.1:0-4638 GCA_034430655.1 Anaerolineae bacterium | reverse complement strand
ATGCACCTTTGGTGTAGGCATTCGCTCCTCCGATGAGTAAGAAGATTTGCAACTCGCTGTATTGTACACCTTATCGCTTTAGATGGGTAATGGGCTATCTCAAAAACGGAAGTTGTTTCTTAACGCCCCCTAAGCGCCTCGCTGTGCACTGAGTATCCCCTCGTAGGCCGCGTCGCGGATCAGGCTGGACTTGAAACAGTATTCCATCCCCAGGTCGGGCGCCCGCCCACGTTCTTGGATTAACTGGGCGCGTTGCAGCGCCGTCAGGTGTGCTTTCAGTGTCGTATCGCCGGCCAGGGCCTGCAGCACGTTCGACCAGAATACGGTCCCTATCACAGCGGCCATCTGGAGCACGCGCCGCTCATCTGACGACAGGCTGTCAATGCGCGCCAGTAACAGGCTTTGCAGCGTGTCCGGCAAGTCGAGCGAAGCCACCGCCCGCGTTGCGTGCCATTGCCCCGTTTCGGCCTCCTGCACCAACACTCCCTGGGCGATCAGTGAGCGGATGAGTTCCCCGATGTAGTAAGGGTTGCCTTCGGCCTTGTCGAGGACGAGTGCGCGCGTCTCCGCCGGCAGCGCTTCGGGGCCGGTCAACTGGTCAACGAATTCACCGCTCTGGGCTTCGGTCAACGGTGGGAGCGTCACAGTCGTCACCCGGTGGGGATACTCGGTCTCGACGCGGTGGCGGAATTCCCAGACGGGTGCCGTGCGATCCGGGCGAAACACGATCAACCAGAGCAGCGCTTCGTCGTCGCATAGAGGCAAGCAGTACTTGAGCAGGTCCAGCGAGGTGGTATCAGCCCAGTGCACGTCCGCAAAGGCCAGCACCAATGGCCCGCGTTTGGCCATTACTTCTACCCAACTCCGCAAGGCGAAAAAGAACTGCTGGCGTAGCCCTTCGGCGTCCAGATGTTTGACTCGCTCGGCAAAGATCTCTTCCAGCGGCAGCGAAAGAAAAGTGGCCAGGTAGGGATAATGCTCCGCCAGGCGGTCGCCCCACAGCAGTTCGGCCTGGTGCCGGAACCGCTCTCGTGTTTCCTCCTTTGGCTCCCCCTCGCGTATACCCAGCCAGCCCCGCAGCAGGTCGAGCCACATTGAGTAGGGCCACGACTGGTCGTAGGAGCGGCAGCGCCCGCGCAGCCAGGTCACCCCCCCCGGCCCCCCCGAAGCGGGGGGGAGTTCCCCTCCGGCCCCCCCGAAGCGGAGGGGAGTTCTACCCCCCCCAGCCCCCCCGAAGTGGAGGGGAGTTCCGTATGCTTCGGCCAACAGCGCGCCGTGGCGGGCAAAGTGGTGACGCACCTCGGCCACTAGGAAGGATTTGCCCAATCCCTTGTCCCCCGTCACCATGACGATCCCGCCCCGGCCATCGTACAGGTCTTCGACGCAGCCTTTGAGGGTGTGGAACTCGACCTCACGCCCGATCAGCGGAATGGAGAGCCCGTAGGTTTGCGGGCGGTGCAGCCGCTCGGCGTCGGCCCGGGGCGCTAGGGGCCGGTAGACGGCGACGGGCTGGCTCACGCCTTTGACCGTGATCTCGCCCAGCGGCTGCCACTCGAACTGAGATTCCACCAGGCGGTAGGTATTCTCGCTGACCAGGACGGTGCCCGGTTCGGCAGCGGTCTCCATCCGTGCGGCGAGAGCGAGGCCAGCCCCCATGGCCGTGTCTTCGCTGTGCTGGCGGCGGTCACCGACGCTGGCGACGATCACCTCACCTGTGTTTATGCCCACCCGCAACTGCAGATCAATGCCTTCCTGCTCGGCCAGTTCGGCGGCGTAGGGTTTGAGCGCTTGTTGCATCGCCAGTCCGGCCAGCACCGCGCGCTCCGGGTCGTCTTCGTGGGCCGACGTCGCGCCGAAGAAGGCCACCAGTCCATCGCCCCGGAACTGGTCCACCTCGCCGCCGAAGCGATAGACCTCCGCTTCCAGGATCTGGAGGACGCGGTTCATGATCTCCACCCAGGCTTCGGTGCCGATCCGTTCCAGGAGGTCTGTGGAGCCCCTCACGTCGGTGAGGATGATGGTAGCCAGCCTCCGTTCGCCCTCCAGTTGTACCGGTGCAGGGGGCGGACGGGTGGGGACTTCCGCCTCAACAGGAAACTGTGGCTGAGGCGGTTGCACCAGGCCAGGCTCCTGGATCAGGGGCGCGCCGCACTGGCCGCAGAAGCGGAACTCTGGCGGGTTGGCAAAGCCGCAGGCGGGGCACGCCTGCGCCAGGCGCGTGCCACACATGCCACAGAATTTCATTCCGGGCGGATTGTCAAAGCCACAGTTCGGGCATTTCATCGCAAGACACTCTGACAAGGGTAGGGCGCGTCCAGCGAGGTGGCGCGCCCTGTGAAACGTAAAGCGTGATGCTGATTCACGTTTTACGCATCACGTTTCGCGGCCTGGGGTGCAGCATCAGGCGGAAGTCAGTTTCTACCATGCCAGGAAGTCGAATTCTGGTTTACAACATGTCCAGCGCCATGCGGAAGCGTTTGGCTAACTCTTCCAGGATCACGATGGCCATATCAACGTCTTCTTTCAGCACGCCGCGAAAATCCCAGCGGGTGAGGGCCAGGCATTGTGTCGCTTCGGTGGTGACGACCGATGCTGTACGCAGGCCGTCATCCAGCAGGGCCAGCTCGCCAAAGAAGTCTGTTGGACCAAAGGTGTTGAGCACGACCTTGGCGCCGTCGGCCCGTTCGCGGACGGCCTCGGCCTTGCCCGATGTGATGATAAAGAATCCTTCGCCCCCCTTATCCTGAGTCACGATGGCCTGGCCTGCGGCGTACTCGCGCGGCACGAATTTCCTGGCCAACCGTTCAAGTTGGCGCTTCTTCAAGCCTTGAAACAGCGGTACCCTGTTCAAAAAGCCTACTATTTCCTTCACGTCTGCCATGTTTCCTCCTCCTTCTTAAATCTCTTATCGCATCACCGTATATAACCCAGATAACGCGCTTGAAGTTGAAGAATAGTATCTAACATCTTTTCGGCGCTCTTGACACTGTCAACGACCGGGTCAACCAGAAGGGCTTGCAAAGCGATCTCGCGGGAACCGGTCAATACTGCTTCTACTGTTAAATCATGAACGGCTACCTGGTTGTGTAGCAGCCCTGCAAACCCTTTAGGAAGTGCTCCCAGTTTTACGCCGCGTACGCCATCTTTGTCCACAATCGCCGGAACTTCTACGACCAGGTCTCGTGGAAGGTTGTCAATCAAACCATCGTTGGCAATGTTTACGGCTAACTCTTCGTGATGTGAATCCGTAAGAATTCCTTCCATGATTGGCACGGCTCGCCAATATTCTTCTTCAGGCGTACCCTTAATTCTGGACAGGGGGACCTGTTCCAGGCACCATGCTTTGTACATGGAATAGAAGTCCAGTATCCCTTTATGGTCAACCACTTCATGGGCCCATTGGATGTATTCGCCAAAGTGACTGTCAGTGGTTATGGGCAGATAGCCGAACCGGTTTAGTATTTCCCTGAACAGACCCCGTTCCGGCATGTTTTCGAAATACTTAGGCGCTTTTTCACGAACGTCCGGATATGCGTCTTTGCCTGTGTCCTCATATTTTACCTCAAGGAGCACGCTGAAGTGATTCAGCCCTCCTGCCTTGAACGATAGATTTGACAGAGGCGTTTCCAATATACGAGGTAAGTGCATCGGCAGTGAAGCAACCTCGTGGCACAAACCAAGCAGCCTTAGATCAGGATATTTTCTCTTTATGGCCAAGCAGATGCGACTCATCGGATTGCTAAAGTTGATCACATACGCATCTGGACAGATTGTATTTATGTCATCGCATATTTCGAGGATGGGAGGTATGATACGCAGGGAGTGGAATAAACCGCCCGGCCCGCCGTTTTCTCCGAAAACCTGACGAATACCATACTGTAACGGTATTTTCCAATCCTGCTCCCACAGTTTATAGCGATCTCCAACTTCGATGGAGATAATACAAAACGTCGCGTCTTGTAAGGCTTCCTGGCGTGAGGTCGTGGCGGAGAGGGTGTAGGGCAACTGATTCTCTTGAATAAACTGCCGCGCGATACCTTCCACTTTGCGCAAGGCCTGGGGGTTGATGTCGTGCAAAACAATGGAACTATCTGCCAGGGCCTTGCTTTTGAAAATATCCCCCAGAGTCCCAAGCCCGAACATAGCGCTACCAGCACCTATTAAAACTATTGTATTTTTCATTCTAACTCTCCCGAAGTTCTGCACATCCCAAATCCTGAAAGGCAAGCATGAGTCTTTCCAAGTGGTGCCGCCAGATCAAATCGGTGATTTGGTTGGTGGACCATTGCCAGGCTGGATAAAGAGGACCTCGGTGAGCCCCCCGTCGTCACTTGTTCCATGCTGGTAATCACTGTGTGCATGGGTCAGATCGAAATGCAGGGATGAAACAGCAAGGAGCACGTGAAGCGTGCTGTGTGAAGCGTGGAACGTAATCAAGCCGTTATAGACCACCGTCCTCACGTTTCACGTTTTACGTTTGATCTCGCCGATGTAGATCTCGAAGGGGGCTAAGTAGGTTCACAAAAGTTCATTTCACTTTTGGGCCAAGGCGGGTATACTTCTCCTGACGACGTATCGCCTGGAAGGGAGGCCCGCCATGATCTGTGTGCACTTGACCGACGAGGAACGCCAAGAATC
>DAOUEC010000307.1:0-2396 GCA_034430655.1 Anaerolineae bacterium | reverse complement strand
CATCATCTGCCGGACGGTTCTACGAGGTTCCTGGCAAGCGAATGGCATACCCAAAAACCCCGATTTGTGGTAAAATGTACGTACATTAGCAACACAAATCAAGTGATGGGAGGTGGTTATGGCTAAGACTGCGGTTGTCTCAGCGAGGATTGATCCCGATCTCAAGCATAATGCGGAACAGGTATTTGGGGAACTCGGACTGACTGTCTCGCAGGCTATCACTCTGTTCTACAGACAGGTCGACCTTTATCGCGGTTTGCCCTTCAGCGTCAGGATTCCAAACGAAACAACCAGGAAAGCACTGGAAGAAGCCAGAACACGCCGCGATCTCGAAGGTTTCGACAGCGTAGACGACCTCTTCGAGGACCTGGGAGTCTGATGAAGCAAATCAGACGCACCTCGCAATTCAAGACAGACGTGAAACGTATGAAAAGGCGGGGCAAAGATCTGGGAAATCTGAAAGGGGTTCTCGAGAAGATCGCCAGTGGACAGGAACTTGAGCCAAGACACCGTGACCACGTTCTGGTTGGGCAATACAGGGGCACGCGAGAGTGTCACATTGAGCCAGATTGGCTTCTAATCTACGAGAAAGCAGAAAGCGTAGTACTGATCAGAACTGGCACACATTCTGACTTGTTCAAGTAGAGCCTCAGCATCGTTCGGGGGGAGGGAAGTATTGTTCGAGCGGCCGAACGCCAAACGTCGGGGGTATTACAACATTGGGCGAGAACGAATCCTACACACAATTGCAAATGGTGTGGCCGGAGCATCTGCTGAATGCCCCGCCTGCTGCGCGGTTGCCTCCTGGATATGCATTGCGTACATATCGGCGGGGAGATGAACCCCGCTTTTACGAGGTCATGGAACTGGCCGGGTGGCCAGGATGGAATGACGAGAAGTTGCAGCCTTGGCTCCCAAGAATTCTGCCAGGGGGCTGGTTTATGGCCGTCCACAAGGAGAGTGGCGAAATCGTGGCCACTGCCATGGCCCTGCACTCAGAGGTGTATCCTTCCGGCGGTGAGCTGGGTTGGCTGGCCGGTGACCCTGCCCACGCTGGCAAGGGATTGGGTATGGTCGTCTCCGCCGCTGTTACTGCGCGGTTCATCGCTGCAGGGTACCGCAACATCCACCTGTATACCGAGGACTATCGGCTGCCAGCATTGAAAACTTACCTGGAGCTGGGGTATATACCGTTTCTGTATACGCCAGAGATGCCGGAACGCTGGCGGGCAATCTGTGCGCAATTGCAATGGTCGTTTACGCCCGAGGTGTGGAGGTCATGAAGTATCTCGGTTGATCGTCGTGACCTCGATGACGGGGACGGAAGGTGACCCGCAGGGACTGGGCTGGCATTGATGTCAATCGGGGAGGAGAACCTTGCAAAGACGAGTATCTAACAAAATCAAGTCTGCTGAACGGCGTCTCAGCGCATGGCTGGGGCAGTACCACAATACCGAAATGGTCCGCCAGGCCCAAGTACTGCCCTTGCGCCGGGATATGGTGACGCTGCTCACGTTTGTGCGCGACAACAAAGTCGTCGGCACGCAAAGCACTGGAAACATGCCGCTGAAAGTGGTGCGCGAAGTGACTGCACGCTTCGTCAAGCCCCCCAAACTGGAAACCACCATTGGGGATCACACCTACCGGCTTCGCAGTGAAGCCGACCTGTGGCCGTTGTACTACCTCCACATCCTGGCCGAGGTAGGCGGTCTACTGACGATAGCTCCGGCCAGGCGTTGGCGGCTCACACCCGAGGGGGAAGAGTTTCTTGGCACAGCCCCTTTGCTCCAGGTGTCGTTCTTGTTGACGGTTTGGTGGTACGAGGTTAACTGGCTGGTTGCTTATCCTTTTGAAGGTATGGGAGATGCGCTGCCACCCTTTTTCAGTCTGGCCACGCTTGCTCGTTTGCGCTCCCTCCCCATTGAGACCTCCATCTCCTTTGAAGAATTCGCAGACGGGTTAATTGAGAAAACGGGGTTGACGTGGACTGCACCGGATAGTAGCGCCGCTACCATGTTGCTGCGCGGTTCGATTGCACGAATGGTCATTCACGTCTTGGCAAGTTTTGGTGCGGTAAAACGCGAGTATCGAGAGGAGCCTTTGGGCAAGGGTACGATTTCAAGGCTCGTCGCCTTTGAGATCACGCCGTTCGGCAAGGCACTGCTGGACGCCATCGCAATAGTGAGCGGCTGATGCCAACTGCCTGAGGTAGATGCTCGGTGAAGGAGAAAATGACAATGGCCAACGCTACTGGAGAAGAAGTCGTTTTGGTTCCCGGTGGTGAGTTCCTTATGGGCTCGGATCCAGAGGGAGATCACAGCCCCGTTCACAAGGTATACGTTGCCTCCTTCTACATGGACAAGTATGAGGTGACTAACGCGCAGTACCTGAGGTTC
>DAOUEC010000306.1:0-28536 GCA_034430655.1 Anaerolineae bacterium | reverse complement strand
GACCCGGAGGGGGACGAGAACAAGTGGGTGTATGCGCGGCGGCTGGCGGCGGCGCTGGGGTACATCGCGTTGGTAGGCGGTGACCGGCTCTCGGTTGCGCGGCTTCCTGCTTCCTCGCTTTCTTCTTCCTTCGGGCCGGTGCGGGGGCGTGGCCACACGCTGCGGCTGTTTGAATGGCTGGAAGGGCTGGAAGCGAGGGGCGCGACCGACCTGGACGCGGACCTGCGCGCCTACGCCATCTCCGGCGGGCGGGCAGGCCTGGTGGTGCTCATCTCCGATCTGTTCTCCCCGGCCGGCTACGTCGAGGGGTTGACCCGGCTGGCGGCCCGGGGGCATGAGGTGGCTGTCATCCACGTGCTGGCATCCGACGAGGTGGAGCCGCCACTGGCGGGCGACCTGCGGCTCCTGGACGTGGAGACGGGGGACTCCCAGGAGGTGACGGTTGACGGGGGGATGCGCAATCTGTACCGCCACCGGCTGGCGGCCTGGCGAGATGGGATCCAGGCGACCTGCCGCGCCCGAGACGTGCATTACGTCGCCGTCGAAACCGATACGTCCTTCGACCGCGTGGTGCTCTACGACCTGCGGCGGGCGGGGCTGGTGAGGTAGGATTCGAAACACGAAGGCCACGAATGGCTGTCAACGGATTTCTGGAACGAATTGAACGGATGACGGGGGCTAGAGCGGGCTGTCAAAGGTAGAAAGCGGAGGTGACAGTAACAATGCGACGATTGACCCGTGCAATGTTTGTCAGTTTTCTGATCGTGCTGATCGTCGGATGTGCGGAGGATACATCTCTCACTTTTACCCACACTCCCGCACTTCCACCCTCCCCCGCTCTCACTCTTGCTCCCGCTCTCACCCCCACATTCACACCCTTGCCTGCTCCCACTTCTACTCCCACGCTTTCTCCCACCCCCACTCCCTTCCCCCCGACCAGCGCCAGCCCGCTCGGCCCCTGGGAGCCGCTGCCGACGGATGGCTTGCCTGGCCCCTGGGTGAGCGACATCGGTTTCGCCAGGCCGGAAATTGTCTTCGTCGTCGCAGGCGGCAACGTATACCGCTCCAATGACGGCGGGGCGACGTGGGCGGAGTCGCTGAGCATCTACCGCGCGATACAGAGCATCGCTATCTCTCCAGCGTTCACTGCCGACGAGACCATTTTCGCCGTAGATGGGGGTAGCCGCCTGTTCCGCTCGACCGATGGAGGGGGAACCTGGGGGGAGGTGACCCGCATCGCACAAGTGGGCGGTGCTTCTGACGTGGGGGTGTGGCTCTCCATCTCGCCCGCCTTCCCCGCCGACCCCACGCTGTGGGCCAGCACCATAGGAGCCGCGTACCGTTCCACTGACGGCGGGCTGACGTGGGAGCCCTTTGACCCCGGCGTACCGCTCACCGAGGAGATGCGCCTGGTGCCTCACCCCGACTACCCCGCCAATCCGACCCTGGAGGTGCTGGACTATGCCACCATCGAGTGGGAGCCGCTGCCGGATGCGCTTCTGCACCAGCCAACCCTTCTGGTTGCGTCCGATGCGACGCTGTTGCTGGGTACCCGGCGTGGGTTGTACCGCTCTACTGATGGCGGGGTGGCCTGGAGCGAGGCGAATGCTGGCTTGCCTCCGGCTTCCGTGGGGCCGCTGGCGCTCGATTCTGAGGACGCCGTCTACGCGACCGTCAGCCTCGACCCCCGGCTGTTCCGGCTACAGACGGGCGGAACACATTGGGAACCGCTGGGTCTGCTGCCAGAGAACGACGTCGGAACGGTCTCGGTGCGGGATATGGCCGCGTTCGCCGGCGCGGGCGCGCCACCTGTGTTGGTCGTCACGACCTACGACGGGTTATTTGTCTCGCGCGACGGCGGTGCGACCTGGGATCGTATGGAAGGCACGGGGTTGCCTCGGGTTGACTTCACCTATCCGTTGCCGCTGCTTGCGGCAAACTTTGCGCTGGATGATGTGGCTCACATGCTCGTCGAGGGGATCGTTTACCGGACTGAGGATGGCGGCGACTCCTGGGTGAGGGTGGAGGGAGTGCCGGGCGTGGCGAGGCTGGTCGAGACGTCCGACCAGCGGCTGATCGCGTTGGTCTACAATGCCGTCTATGAGTGGGGTCCGGCCCTGGGGCCGGAGTGGGTGCGTCACCCGGCCCGTTTCGGTGAGGATCCGGCCACCGTTCGTTTTATCACCGACCTGCTGGCGGTGGCGATAGCAGGCGACGACGTGCATCTTTCACAGAACGGCGGGCGTGATTGGATGCGCATCGGACAAAGCGGACTAGATCAGGCCTTTTACTACCTGATTTCCCCCCGCTTCGATGCCGACTGCGCCATCTACGCCCGGGGCGCTGCGATGGTTTACGTCTCCACCGACGCGGGCAGGACGTGGGTCGAGGCTGGCGGGGGGTTGCCTCCCTGTGAGCACTACGATAGTCCTGAATGTGGCCTGGAACTACTCGGGGCCGAGCGCTCTGATGGTGGCTACAATCTCTACGCGCTGGTGCGCCAGGACTTCCACAGCCGTATCTGGGTGGCGCGTGCGGGGGGGGGGATTCGGTGACTTGGTGACTCGGTGACTCGGTGACTCGGTGACTCGGTGACTCGGTGACTTGGTGACTCGGTGATTCCGCTTTGTTCATTGTTCATTGTTCATTGTTCATTGACCATGGGCTTCCTGACTCCTCTCGCACTCGCTTTCGCCGCCCTGAGCATTCCCATCCTCCTGCTCTACATGCTCAAACTGCGGCGGCAGGACGTGCTCGTCTCCAGCACGTTGCTCTGGCAGCGTCTCCTGCGTGACCGGGAGGCGAACGCGCCCTGGCAGCGCCTGCGGCACAACCTGCTTTTGCTCCTGCAACTGCTCATCCTGGCGCTGCTGACGTTGGCCTTGGCGCGGCCCTTCGTCCCCGCGTCGGCCGTCGTCAGCGGCAGCGTCGTCGTGCTGCTGGACAGTTCCGCCAGCATGCAGGCACGCGACGTGGAGCCCACCCGCTTTGACGCGGCCCGGCGAGCGGCGCAGGAGATCGTCGCCGGGCTGGGGGCGGACGACGTGGCGACCCTCGTCGCTGTCGGGCCACAGCCCCGGGTGCTGGCCTCTGCGACGAATGATCGGGCTTTCCTACGCCGTGTTCTGGAGGACGCCGCGCCGACTGATGGACCCGCCGATTGGGAAGCCGCCTTCGGGCTGGCAGCGGCCTCGCTGGCGGGTGCCGAGGATACACAGACGGTCATCATCTCCGACGGCGCTCTGCCAGAGACGTTGCCCCCGCTGCCGGGTGAGGCACGCTTCGTGAGGGTGGGGGGTGGGGGGGATAACCTGGCCATCACTGCGCTGGCGACGCGGGAAGGGCCTGCTGGCCCCCAGGCATTTCTTCGTGTAGTCAATTACAGTGATACAAATGCTGAGCCACTGGTCGAGTTCTCTGCCGATGGCACACTCTTCGACGCTCGCCGCTTGCTCGTTCCGGCCTACGGCAGCGCCGATCTGACGCTCACCGATCTGCCCTACGACCTGCAGGTGCTGCAGGCGCACCTGATCGTTGAGGACGTGCTACTGCTCGATAATACCGTCTGGGCAGTGCATACGCCCCCTGTCTCGGGGCGGGTGTTGCTAATCTCTGGCGGCAATCTTTTTCTGGAGCGGGCACTGGGGGCATTGCCGGGGGTCGAACTGACCCGGCTGGCCCCTGACCAGCCCATCCCCCCCTCGCAGGGGGGGACAGAGGGGGGGTATGATCTCTACGTTTACGACGGTGTGGTGACCGGCACACTTCCCACCGGCAACCTGTGGCTCATCGCCCCATCCTCTCCTCCCCTCATAGGGGGGGCTGGGGGGGGTGTGGGGGGCTTCTTCACCACCACGGCGATCACCCGCGTTGCGGACGATGATCCGCTGCTGCGCTACGTGGACATGAGTAACGTTCACGTCCTGCAGGCGCGCGCGATGGTGCCCCCGCCTGGGGCGCGGGTGCTGGTCGAGGCCGAGGGGGGGGCGCTGCTCTTCGTCGCCGAGCGGCCAGAGGGGCGGCTGGCGGTGCTGACCTTTGACCTGCACGACTCCGACCTGCCGCTGCAGATCGCTTTCCCCATTCTCACTGCCAACCTGGCCGACTGGCTTCTCCCTCGGGGAGCGGCGCGGCTTCCGGCCACCGTCCGGCCCGGCGATGCCGTCCCCGTCCAACCCGAGCCCGAGACCACAGAGATCCTCGTCACTGCGCCAGATGGTGCCCGCCACGCGCTGCCCATCGGCGAGGAGCCTCCCGTCTTCGCCGCCACTGAGCAACTGGGCGTCTACCTGGTCGAGCAGTTCGGCCAATCCGATACTATCCTGCAGTCCGCCGTTCTAGCTGTCAACCTGTTTGACGAGGCTGAATCGAACATCGTGCCGCGGGAGGTGGTGCGAGTGGGGCAGGCGGAGGTGACGTCTGCAACGCGGGAAGAGGAAGGCTGCCGCGAGTTCTGGCCGTGGCTGGCGGGGGCGGCGCTGGGGATACTCGTCGTCGAGTGGTGGGCGTATCAGGGGGAGACAAGGTGACAAGGTGACAAGGTGACAAGGAGACAGGGAGGTAGAGATGGCCAAGTTTCGGTCGCATCGTGATCTTGAGGTTTACCAGTTGGCTTTTGAGACGGCGATGGAGATTTTCGAGGTAACGAAGGGTTTTCCCCGTGAGGAGGTCTATTCTTTGACCGATCAAATTCGTCGGTCTTCACGCTCGGTGTGTGCGAACATCGCGGAGGCGTGGAGGAGACGGCGCTACGAGGGCTCCTTTGTGTATAGACTCAACGACTCAGAAGCCGAGGCGGCGGAGACCCAGACCTGGCTCGAGTTCTCTGTCAAATGCGGTTATCTGGAGGCGGAGGCTGCACGCTCGCTGTACAAAGTGTATGATCGCATCCTGGGGAAACTTGTGGTGATGATTCAGCAGCCGGAGAAATGGGTGATCGGGGGCAAGGGGACAAGGTGACGGGGGGGCAAGGAGACAAGGTGACAAGGGGAGGGGGGGACAAGGAGAGAACACTGTCCCGTGTCTCCGTGTCTCCGTGTCTCCGTGTCTCCAGGTCTCCTTGTCTCCAGGTCTCCTTGTCGTCTGGATTGATATGGCCTTTACTCAACCTATTCTTCTGCTTTTCCTCATAGCCCTGCCCTACTTTGTCTACCTGGGCTGGTCGGCTGGTCGCTACGGGCGCGGGCGAGTCTGGGCGGCGTTGGTTCTGCGCTGCCTGATCGTGCTTCTGGTTATCCTCAGCCTGGCCGGAGCCCAGTCCGTCCACGGCGGCGACGAACTGGCGGTCGTCTTCCTGGTGGACGTCTCCGACAGCGTCCCGGAAGCGGAGCGTGGGCGGGCGCTGGTCTTCGTCGAAGAGGCGCTGGCGGCGATGGGGCCCGACGATCGGGCGGCGTTGGTGCTCTTCGGGGCCGACGCGCTGGTGGAGCGCCCGATGATGGGCGGCGGTGGTTGGGCGAGGTTCTCCGACCGAGCCTTCGAGATCGCCTCCATCCCCCGCACCCATCAGACCGATCTGGAGGGGGCGATCCGGCTGGGTATGGCACTCTTCCCCTCCAGCGCGGCCCGGCGCTTAGTCATCCTCTCCGATGGTTGCCCCACGCTGGGCGAGGCTGAGCAGGCGGTGCGGCTGGCCCACGCTCAGGGGGTGCAGGTGGACGTGGCACAGTTGCTCCCTCCCCTCGCAGGGGAGGGCCGGGGAGGGGTAGAAGCGTGGCTGTCCGATCTGTCCGCCCCCGACCGGTTGCACCAGGGCGAGGAATTCACCCTCGCCGTCACCGCTCGCGCCACGGCCGGGATGGAGGCTGTGCTGACTGTCCTGGCCGGGGAGAAGGTCGTGGCGCAGGAGCAGGTGCACCTGAACCCAGGCCCTAACACCTTTGCCGTTCTGCTCACGGCCGGCGAACCAGGGTTCACCCCCTTCCGCGCCTATCTCACCCCCGCCGCCGATACTTACTCGCAGAACAACGGGCTCTCCGCCTTCACGATGGTCGAAGGCCCACCGCGTGTCCTGGTCGTGGCCCTTCCCTCTGGTGAAGGGGATGAAGGGACCTACCTGCGCGCCGCACTGCAAGCCGCCGGGCTGGAGGTGCGTGGGAGTACCCCCGGCGCACTGGCGTCTGATCCTGCTGCCCTGGCCGGGTACGCTGCCGTCGTGCTGGTGGATACGCCGGCCCAATCGCTCTCCCCACGGGCGCTGGCCGCGCTCCAGTCCTACGTGCGCGACCTGGGCGGCGGGCTGGTGGCCATTGGTGGGCCGCACGCCTATGGGGTGGGGGGCTGGTACGATACGCCGCTGGAGGAGACACTGCCGGTCGAGATGACGATTCACGACCAGGAACGTTTTCCCCCGATGTCCATCGCCGTCGTGATTGACAAGTCGGGCAGCATGGCGGCGCAGGAGGGTGGGGTGCAGAAGATCCGGTTGGCCGGGGAGGCGGCCGCCCGCGTCGCCGAACTGATCACCGATCTGGACGAGATCACCGTCGTCGCCTTCGACGACCGTCCGGCCGACGTCATCGGCCCCCTGCCTGGGAGCCAGCGCGAGGAGGTGATAGGCCAGGTGATACGGTTGCAGGCTGGAGGCGGCGGTATCTATGTGCGCGAGAGCCTCCAGGCGGCGCTGGACTACCTGGCAGATTCCAGCCGCGCCGTGCGCCACATCATCCTCCTGGCCGACGGCTCCGACTCCGAGCACCAGGAGGGGGTGCGGGAACTGGTCGAGGAGGAGATCGTGGCCCAGAACATCACGCTCAGCACCGTCGCCATTGGTGCTGGGCAAGACCTGCGTTTCCTGGAGGAGATCGCCGCGCTGGGCGGGGGGCGCTATCACTTCACCGACCAGGCTGCAAGCCTGCCGGTCATCTTCGCCGAGGAGACGCAACTGGCGATGCGCTCCTACATCGTCGAGGAGTCGTTCTATCCCCGGCAGACCTACCCCAGCCCGATTCTCACCGGTATTGATGCGGTGCCACAACTGGCTGGCTACGTGGCGGCGACGCCGAAGCCGGCCGCCCAGGTGATTCTCTCCACCCACCAGGACGATCCGCTGTTAGCGACCTGGCAGTACGGGCTGGGTCGCGCCGTGGCCTGGACCTCCGACGCGACGGGCCGCTGGGCACAGCGTTGGGTGGCGTGGGACGGCTTCTCCCGCTTCTGGGCCCAGGCGGTGCGCTGGACAGTCGTCGAGCGGGCCGACGTGCCGCTGGAGGTGGGGGTCGCGCTGGAGGGGGAGGAGGCCCGTGTCACGGTGGACGCCGTGGACGAGGGCAGGGGCTTCGTCAACGGGCTGGACGCGAGCGTGAGTGTGGTCGGGCCAGAGAGCGAAGCGGTGCGGGTGGAATTGGCCCAGACCGCGCCGGGGCGCTACGAGGGGACGTTCGTGCCCCAGGCGGAGGGGGCCTACCTGATGCGACTGACCGGGTCATTGGAGGGGGAGGAGGCGGTGGCGCTCACCGCCGGCTGGGTGATGGGTTACTCGCCCGAATACGCCACACTGGAGGGGGATCCGGCGTACCTGGCGCGGTTGGCCGGACTGGGGGGTGGGGCGGTACTGGAGGAGCCGGACGGGGCTTTTGCCCACGACCTGGCGGGGGTTGGTGTGCGCCGCGATCTGTGGCCGTACCTGCTGGGGCTGGCGGCGCTGCTTTTGCCTTTCGACATAGGTGTGCGGCGGCTGGCGCTGGGGCGGGCCGACCTGGAGCGGGCGTGGGCCTGGGTGATGGAGCGCACGTGGTTCCGCAGGGCTCCTTCCCCTGTTGGGGGAGGGCGGGGGGAGGGGTTGCCCTCGGGAGTGGGCTGTCTCTTCCAGGCCAAGTTCCGCGCCGAGGAGCGCAGACCCGTAGGGCAGGTTTCGGTACCGGCCGAACCTGATGTGTCACCTGCGCCAGCCGCGAGGCCGCCATCACCCGCACCGCCCTCCCGACCTGCTGCGCCACCCCAGACGGCTCCCTCTCCCGTTGGGGGAGGGCGGGGGGAGGGGGCTGCCGAGGGGGAGACGCTGGCCGGGCGGCTGCTGAAGCGGAAGTGGGAACGAGGTGCTGGCGACGGAGACAGAGATGGAAGTAAAACTCGTTGATCTGATAGCAGCACTCCGGTGTTGCAAGAAACGTCTCTTTCGGTTACAATCGAATCTGACGAACCTGGTGCTGCAGGAGGTGCGCGATGCGTCTCAGGTGGTATGGATGGCTGGGGTTGGGCATCGTCATCGGGGCGGAAATCTGCCTCTTTGCGCGGCAGCCCTTCGTCGCCAAGTGGTTCACCCCCATTGTCTGGAGCGGCTACATCCTCTTCGCTGATGCGTTGGCGTTGCACTTGCGCGGCCACTCGCTCATCCACGACCGGCCCCGGGAGGCGCTGATGCTGGCCTGGATCTCCATCGGCTGCTGGCTGCTGTTCGAAGTGTACAACTTCCGCCTGCAGAACTGGTATTACGTGGGCGTGCCGGAACGTCCGGTCGAGCGAGATTGGGCCTACCTGTGGTCCTTCGCCACCATTATGCCGGGGATGTTCGAGACCGCCGACGTGCTGGAGGGGCTGGGGTTCCTGCGTGGCTTGAAGGCAAGACCTCGCACTTTCTCACCAGCGTTGCTGGCGGCGATGTTTGTGGTGGGGCTGGCCTTTGTGGCCATTCCGCCGCTGTTGCCGCTCCCCATCGCCCGCTACACCTTCGCCTTTGTCTGGCTCGGCTTCATCTTTCTGCTGGAGCCGATCAACATGCGACTGGGCACAGAGTCGGCGCTGGCGGAGTGGGCACAGGGCGACCCGCGCCGGGGTCTGCGGTTGCTGGCAGCCGGGATGATCTCCGGGTTCCTGTGGGAGTTCTGGAACTTCTGGGCCACCTCCGGCTGGCGCTACGCGCTGCCCTGGCCACTTGACTTTGGGGTCTATTACTTCCGTATGCCGGTGCTGGGGCTGCTGGGCTTCATGCCCTTCGCCTGGGAGTGTTGGGCGATGTTCCAATTGCTCAAACGAGCGCTGCGCGGCGACGTGCTGTGGCAAGATTGGCACGGGCCTGTGCCAGGACACGGGAACCGTGCCCCTACAACGCGGTAGGGGTGGGGTCTCCCCGCCCAAGCCCAAGGCCCAAGAACAAACCTTGACATAGTGGCCAGGATGTGGTACAATCTGATTAGAACTTTTGTTCTACACCTCGTCCAGGAAAGGAGACTAAATGGAAGAGAAGATGATTGCTTACTGTGGGTTGGTGTGTACCGAGTGCCCAGCCTACATAGCCACGCAGGCCGGTGACATGGAGGCCCTTAAGCGCGTCGCGGCACGGTGGAGCGAGGAGTTCAACGCGTCGTTCACCGCTGCGGATTGTCTCTGTGACGGTTGCACCTCCGACAGCGAGCGGCTGTCCGGCTACTGCGGCAAGTGTGAGGTCCGCGCTTGCGCCATCGCACGGGGCGTGATCAACTGCGCTCACTGCGACGACTACGGCTGCGAGAAGATCACTGGATTCTTCAACTTCGCGCCGGATGCGAAAGCCACACTTGAGGGGATCCGCAAGGCTCTCTCCTAGCACCAGCCCGGTATCATCTCAATATGTAGGGGCGCACCCTTGTGGTCGCCCTCTGGGGCAGGCACAAGACCTGCCCCTACCCCATTTATTGAGAAGATACCCGGCCCGCTATGCCTGGTCCGGCTGGCTGCAGCCTGGCAGTGTAAAGGTGAACACGCTCCCCTTGCCCACTTCACTCTCCAGCCCTACCTGCCCGCCAAGTTTCTCCACGATGTGCTGCACGATGGACAGCCCTAACCCGTGCCCCTGGGCACGAGTCCGGTCCAGCCGCGTGAAGGGAGTGAACAAGCGAGCCTGCTCCTGCGGCGGTATGCCATCTCCGTTGTCGCGGACCCAGAAGCACACGTTGCCATCCGCTTGCACCGTCGCGCCCAGTTCCACGCGGGGCGGTTGGCCGCCGTACTTGATAGCGTTGCTGAGATAGTTCACCCATACCTCTTCGATCCATGTGGTGTAACCCAACGCCATCGGCCAGGTGTCGGGCAGGATGATCTCGGCCTGGCGCTCGTCAATCATACGGGCCAGGCGCTGCAGTGCCTCGGCCACGATGCCTGCCATCTCCAGTGGCTCTACCACTGCTTCCATCTTGCGCACTTCTGCCAACACGAGTAATTCATCAATGATACTGCTCATCTTGCGCCCGTTCCGCGCAATCGTGTGCAAATAGCGGCGCAATTCCTCATCTGGCGCTGTGGCGTAATCCGCTTCCAAAGCCTCGGCAAGGCCGAGGATAAGGGCCACTGGATTCTTGAGGCCGTGGGCCACGGTGTGGGCAAAGGCGTCCAGATCCTCGTTGCGCGCTTGTAGTTCGAGAGTGTGCTGATGCATTGCTTCGACCAGCCGGGCGTTGTCTATAGCAATACCGGCCGAGGTGGCCAGCAGTTGCAGCATCGTCAGGTCTGTTGACTCGAAGCGGTCGGCTTCTGTATCCACCACCTGGAGCACGCCGATGACACCGTTTTTGACCCGCAGGGGGACGGTGAGGATGGAGCGCAGCGGTAGCCCGGTTTTCTGATCTACTCCCTTAAAGTGGCGCTCATCGGCCTGTGTGTCCGGCACGATCAGGCTCTCGCCGCTGGACGCTACCCACCCGGCGAGTCCCTCGCCCGGCGCCAGTCGCCAACCGCGCACGATCTCGCTTTGGGGGCCGGTGGCCTGCCGGCAGACCAACTCGTTCGTCACCGGGTCGGTCAACCAAACCGAGCAAGCAATCACGTTCAGCAGGCGGCACACTTCTTCTAGGACTGTGACGAGCACCTGGTCCAGATCGAGGGTGGAGGTGAGTGCCTGGCTCGCCCGGTTGAGCAGGGCCAATTCACGGTTGCGTCGTCGCAGCGCCTCCTCCGCCCGCTTGCGCCCGGTGATGTCTCTGGCGATTCCACACAGTCCGGCAATTTCACCATTTGCACCTCGAAGGGGCACTTTGACTACATGAAATGTCCGCACTACACCGGCCGTCGGTTTCGTATCCTCAACCGCGACCACCTCCCCCCTCTCCAGCACTTTTCGATCTATTTTCTCCTGGATGTGCCACGCGACGTCGGGTGGAAAGAGATCGAAATCGGTTTTACCGACCATCTCATCCGTGGTCAACCCGAAGAGGGAGGCGCAGGCAACGTTCGCAAGGGTGTAATGTCCCTCCCGGTCTTTGATGAAGATGGCATCTCGTGCGCCTTCAAAAACGGCTCTGAGTCGCTCTTCCGACTCCCGCAGCGCCTCCTCCGTCCGTGCCCGCCTGGTGGCGTCGCGGATAAGCCTTGATACCGTGAAGAGACCGGCGGCGGTGATGAAGATCGTTTCGATGGTCGCCTCACGCCAGTTGACGGGAGTGCGCGGCGCTCCCAGTAGGAGGTGAGGGAGATCAAGGATCTCATTTAGCCACGCCAAGATGTAGAGCAGAGCGAACATTTGGGCTATGGGCAGCCACGTTCTCCTGCCCACAGTCGTCCCCTCCGCGCGTTCGCGCCTGGTGTTAGTCTTCATAACCATATTCCAGGATACATCATCCGGTGAATCCTTTCAATAGGAATTATTCATAAATGATTTTCGACCCCTCTGAAGCGGGGGAAGTGCGTCATTTGAATTACGTACAGCTTGAGGCATCTGCAAGTGCTTGTGTGAGCAGAATTAGCCGCAAAATCGCCCAAATGAGCGCAAGAACAGCCTTGCAGCCCCGAAAACGGGCTGATTGAGTCTTGGAGACGGGGGTTTTCCTGCACGATTCAAATGACGCGCTATGAAGCCGGAAAATCTTTTATGTTATTGACTATTTTCCTTAGGTCAGCCCATCAGGATGTGAACTGTGTGCTGGCGACCATCGCCCGTCAGCGGAATATCTCCACCAGGCAAGACCTCTCCATCCAGCGTCACCTGTTTCACGCCTCGGTTGACGCCGTCCGGGTTTTCAACACGAATCTGGTAGGAGGTTTCGCCATCGCGGTAGGCCAGTTGGTAGCCTGGCCAGGCCCTAGGGATACAGGGGGCAATTCGCAGCACCTTTCCCACCCGGCGCAGTCCCAGGATGGCCTCCAGGCCCAGGCGGTACATCCAACTGGCCGAGCCGGTGTACCAGGTCCAGCCGCCGCGACCAGTGTGCGGCGGCACGCTATAGACGTCCGCCGCTACCACGTAAGGCTCCACCCGGTAACGTTCCATCTTCTCCGGCGTGTCGCTGTGGTAGATGGGGTTGAGCAGCCGGAACAGCGCCTCGGCGCGATCCCCTTGTCCCATCTCGGCGAAGGCCCACACAGCCCACAGCGCGGCGTGAGTGTACTGGCCGCCGTTCTCTCTGATGCCCGGCAGGTAGCCTTTGATGTAGCCAGGGTCGTGCGTCGTCTTGTCGAAGGGTGGGGCGAAGAGCAGCGCCAGTTGGTCGTCGGGCCGCACGAGTCGGTCGGCGACGGAGTCCATGGCCTGTGCGGCGCGCGCTGGGTCGGCGGCCCCGGACAGGACGGCCCAGGATTGAGCGATGGAGTCGATCTGGCACTCGTCGTTTGCGGCCGACCCCAGGGGTGTGCCGTCGTCATAGTAGGCGCGGCGGTACCATTGCCCGTCCCAAGCGTTGGCCTCCAGCGCCTGGCGCAGGTCGTGGGCCCGCTGCCGGTACGTGGCGGCCTGTTTCCCATCGCCCATACGCTCGCAAAGGGGAACACAATGGGTCAACGTGGCGTACAGGAACCAACCCAGCCACACGCTTTCGCCCTGGCCCTCGATGCCTACCCGGTTCATCCCATCGTTCCAGTCGCCGCTACCCATCAGGGGTAGGCCATGCGGCCCGGCGGTAGATCCTTTTTCCAGGGCACGGCGGCAGTGCTCATAGAGGGTGCCGTCCCCGGCGGCGTTCTCATAGTGCCCGTAGCGCTCTTCCTCCTCCGGTTCCAATGGGTCACTCTTGAGAAACGGCACTCTTTCGGTCAGGATCGCTTCATCGCCGGTTGTGGTCACGTAATGCGCGGTGACAAAGGGAAGCCACAGCAGATCATCGGATATGCGCGTGCGTACCCCGCGCCCCGAAGGCGGGTGCCACCAGTGCAGCACGTCCCCTGCTTCGAACTGGTGGCCCGCCGCGCGCAAGATATGGTCCCGTGCGAGATGCGGCGCGGCGTACACCAGGGCCATCACGTCCTGCAACTGATCGCGGTAGCCAAACGCGCCGGATGACTGGTAGAGCGCGGATCGTCCCCACACCCGGCACGAGAGTGTTTGGTAAAGCAGCCAGCGATTGAGCAACAGGTTCATAGCCGGGTCGGGTGTTTGCACCGTGACGGTCCCCAACAGTCCATCCCAGGACTCGTTCACGGCCTCCCATGCGGCCTCGACCTGCGCCGGGTCCTGATACTGTTTGACCAGCCGGAGCGTGTCTTGCCGGTCCGCGCCCTGGCCCAGCAAGAAATAGACCTCTTTGGTCCCATGAGGGGCCAGGTAAATGTGAATCTGGAGGCATGCGCAGGGGTCGAAGCCGGCCCTTACTATGTTGGCCAGTCCGACGCGGTCGAGGGCGGCTGGACGGCGGAGGTTCCCATCGCGTCCCAGAAACTCAGTGCGGTCGGTGGTCAGGCCATGGGGCTCTTTGCTGGCGGCCAAAAAGGCCACTCGCTGGCCGAATTCCTCATTGTAGGGGTTGCGGGCCAGCAGTGCGAGGCTTCCGGCGTCGAACTCTGGAATGACGTATTGCTGGGTTATGTCCCGGGTTGTGCCCAGCACCCACTCGGCGTAAAAGGTTGCGGTGATGCGCCGGTTGCGGTTCCACGTGTTCTCCAGCCGCAACTGCATCACCTTGACCGGCGCGTTCGGGACGGCGAAAAGGCGCAACCTCTGTTTGAGGCCGTGGCTATGGTGCTCGAAGACTGAGTAGCCAGCACCGTGGCGGACCAGGTAGGGGGCTGGCGCGCCCGCAGGCAGGGGCGTAGGCGACCAGATGTGTCCTACCTCCTCGTCGCGCAGATAGAGCGCCTCGCCCGGCGCGTCGGTCACAGGGTCGTTATACCAGGGGGTGAGCCGGTTTTCGCCGCTGTTTTCCGCCCAGGTATAGCCCGATCCTGCTTCGGAGACCAGGAAGCCGAAGTGGGGATTGGCGATGACGTTGATCCAAGGGGCCGGTGTCCGTTGGCCCGGCCCCTCGACAGGCTCAGGACGCCGCTCAAGGAAGATGACGTATTCGTGCCCGTCGGCGCTAAAGCCGCCTAACCGATTGTCAAAGAGAAGGTCGGTGGGCCGGGCAAGCCCCCCCCCTGTCCCGCCCGGTGGGGGGGAGGCAAGGGGGGGAGACAAGGTGGAGACGAAGCGCGGCAGGCGAGCTGGGCGCTCGCGCAGTCGCCCTAGTTGTTCGGTTAGGCGGCCTTTTTCCCCGTCCAGGACGGCCCGGGCGGCCGTTTCCAGCAGCACCTGGTCGGCCTTGCTCATCAACTCAGCGCGCAGGAGAAAGATGCCGCCGCGCTGGTTCACCCAGATGTCATTACCTGTGCGGGCAATCAGCCGGTGCAGTTGCTCGTGCAGTTCCTGAGCGTAGCCGACATCTTTCTGGTTGAGGATGACCAGGTCAATCTTGATCTGCCGGTCGCGCCAATATGCGTGGGCTCGTAGGAGTTCGCGCACCAGGGCCGTTTCCTCTTTGTTGCCAACACGCACCAGGAGGATCGGATAGTCACCGGAAATGGCATAAGGCCACAGCCCAGATTGCCCTTTGCTGTTAGCCGCCAGCGTCGTGGGGTCGGCGCGGAGGGCGGGATAGGGATAGAGGAGCACAGAAAGCAATTGCTGGATGCGTTCCACTTCTGGCATGGTGAGATCAAGTTGGCGCAGTTCCAGTTCGCTGCAAGAGCGGGCCTGGTCAAAGGCCCGGCTGATCATAGGCCAGGCCCGATAGCGGTGGGCTAGCGTCAGTGCCTCCTGGCGCGACCCGGCCGCCAGGGTGACGTAGGCGATCTGCGTCGTCGCGTGCGGTTCCAGCGTGATCTCCTGGCCAAGGGCCATGATCGGGTCCAGGGTTGTGCCGGTGGTGCCGGAAAGCCCGTGGCTGAGTGTGGGGGTGTGGGAGTGTGGGAGTGTGAGGGTGTGGGGGTGTGAGGGTGTGGGGGCCAGGGCCGCCGGAAAGCGGACCGTCCGGCCCCGGCCCAGGAAGCGGGCGCGGTCGCTTTCGTGAGCGCCGGTGACTTTGTACCCCCGCCCCACGGCTAGCAGGTGTGCCAGGTAGATCGGCTCTTCCCCGGCTGAACGAGGGCGGCGGCGGAAGAGCAGTCCGTTCACCTCGGGCAGGTATTCGCTCTCGATAAAGAGTTTGTTGAACGCTGGGTGGCGTCCGTCAGCGGTCTGAGGCGCGAGCACAATTTCGCCGTAGGAGGTTAGCATCAGCCGGCGGAGGTGGTCGCTATCGTTGGTCAGGGTGATGCGCCGTATCTCGACGTCGTCCTTCGGCGGGACGGTGATCTCCATACGCAGGGAGATGTCGTGGTCTCGGCGTCGAAATTCGGCCTTGTGGGCGTAAAAGAGTACCTTCTGGCTTTCCGGCGGAGAACCGGTGGGTTGGTAGCCCGCCGACCAGAGGTTGCCGTCATCTCTGTCCTGAATATAGAGCCAGGTTCCCCAATTGTCCAGGGTGGTATCGGCGTGCCAGCGCGTGAGGTCTATCTCGTGCCAGCGGCTGTAGCCGCCGCCAGCGCTGGTGATGAGCAGGCCGTAACGCCCGTTGGAGAGGAAATGCACCTGGGGCAGTGGGGTGTCCACGGGCGCGTGCCAGGGTTCCGCGGTCAGGCGGGGGTGAACCGGGCGAATGATACCGACCTCCTCGGGGTGGGGGTGCTCGACGGGGGCCTGCTGCGGCACCTGCTCGTGTAGGAGCAGGTCGGCGCTCTGCACGCGGGGGTCGGCGTGAAAACGATGTATCATGGCCTCGTCCTGAAGATAGTTGGCCAGAGCCAGCAGGATCATGCCCTGGTGATGTACCATGTACGAGTGCACGATCCCGCTTTTCTGCCCCAAGGGGAGCCGGGAATGGGTATAGTCGACAGACTCATAGAAGCCGTAGGGGCCGAGCATCTGTTGTTCGATGAGATGGGCGATGTTCTGCATCACGGCCTGGGGGCGCAGCGACAGGGCAAGCAGCGAGGCGTACGGCGAAATCACCAGGTCCTCGCCCAGGCCGCGTTTGAACCCCAGCCCCGGCACACCGAATCCCCGGTACTGGTAGTTCATTTGCGCGTCAAAGCCATAGTAACCCGCCTCCGAAATGCCCCAGGGCACGTCTTTCTGGCGGGCATAGGCGATCTGACGGGCGATGACCGCCCGGCAGGTTTGGTTCAGGAGCGTGCCCTCGTAACTCCGCATCAGCAGAGAGGGCATGAGGTACTCGAACATGCTCCCGTTCCACGAGAGGAGCACCCGCGTGCCGTCGGTTCGGGAAAGGGGGCGGGCCAGGTGGAGCCAGTGACTCTGGGGGACATCACCCTTGGCGATGGCCAGGAGGCTGGCTAGCCGTGCTTCGGAGGCCAGCAGGTCATAGTGGTTGCTGTCCAGTTCTCCGGCCGCCACGTTGTAGCCCAGGTGGAACACCTGGCGCTGCCAGTCAAACAGAAACCCAAAGTCCATGGTCTTGAAATAGGCGTCTGCCAGTTTGCTCAGGTCTTGATAGCCGACCAGCGAGCTTCCTGCCAGCATATAGGCAGAGTACAACCTCTCGGCCAAGCGCGCACACCAGGCGTGGGCTTCTTGTATGAGTGGGCTGGCTGTCACCGAACCCCCCACTGCGTGGGGGGCTTCGTTATTGACGTGGGGGGCTTCGTCAAGCAGGCCCTGCAGTTGGTTCAGTCGCGCCTGTCCTGTCCTGCAGGCCTCGGGCACTTCGTCGAGCCGTGGCGTGGTCGGCAGGGCGTCCTGTAGCGCCTGCCAGGCGTCAGTGATGGCTGGATCCGTCTCTGTCTGGGTGAACAGCGCCGGCGGCTGGCTCAGGGGCCCGAGCCAGGGCAGCAGCAGGTCCCGCTCCTCCTGCATATTGAGCAGTTGGTGGTGCACCCGCCCCGACCAGAAGCGCAGGTTGCGCAGGGTCTCGGTGTCCAGCGTGTGCGAGCCGGCCTCGACCAGCGACATCAACAGCCGCTCCAGTTCTTGCCAGCCGTCGCCGCATAGCCCGGTCAGCAGGGGTGCCCAACGGGCAGGATCATCCTGTACTGCCAACACCTGCTGCTGGATATAAGCCAGGTGGGCTTCCAGCGGCGCGACCGGCTTCTCAAGGCCCAGCCCTTCCAGACCTTCCACGATCTCTGCCAGGACGCTCAATGTGTCGAGCAGGCCCTGCCAACGCTGCCAGCGCAGGATGGGCTCGCGCGGTAGGGCCTGCAAGCCTTGCTTGAGAGCCAGCAGACAGCCCGCCAGGTTGCCGCTATCCACAGTGGACACATAGCGCGGAGGCAGGGGTTCCAGGGTGTGTGTGTTGTACCAGTTGAGGAAGTGGCCTCGATACCGCACCAGCCTGCTCACGCTCCCGAAGGTGTCGCGCAGCCGCAACGCCAGGTCCATCAGGCCGATATAGCCCAGGTCGTGGGCGGCCAGGGTAGAAAGCAGCAGTAGCCCCACGTTGGTGGGTGAGGTGCGATGCGCGACGACCGCACGCGGATCTTCCTGGAAATGGTCAGGGGGCAGCCAGTAATCATCCGGGCCGACAAACTGTTCAAAGTAGAGCCAGGTGTAACGGGCCAGGCGGCGCAGTTGCTGGCGTTGGCCGGCTGAAAGCGGGGCCTGTTCGTGGGTCACGGGACGACTGATCCAATAGGCGATTTGGGGTGATGCCAGCCACAAGAGTAGCAGCGGCGCGGCCACGGGCAGCGCGGCCGGGTTGCTCAGTCCTACCAGCAAAGCCAGCACCGGGACGAGGAGCGGTGCGGCGCCCATCTGGTTCCAGATCAGCGCCAGTTTCATTTCTCGGCCGAACAGGCGGAGCGTATGTGCGGCTGTGGTCCATTGCAACATGTGCCTGTGGGTGATGATCAGCCGGACCAGGGTACACCCAATCGCGTCTATCATGACCAGGGTCTCGTAGAGGAGAAAGGCAAGTGCCAGCAGCCAACGGATAGCGTCTGCCCGTACTGACTGCGCGGCCCTGCCCAACGATATACCCCGCAATCTTCGAGCCAACGCGGTTACGATGCCGGTGGCGAGAGGCATAGCCAGCGTCAGCACCGCTGCCAGCGTCCACACCGACGCCGAGCCGGGCAACCACAACCAGCCGGCGAGCAAAAGGGCCAGCAGCGCTGGTGTAAGCAGGCTGCGGCGCAGATTGTCCAGGATTTTCCAGCGATTGAGCACCGAGAGGTCATTGGGCATCATCCCGCCGCCCGCGTGGGGCACCCTGGGCAGCAGCCAGGGCAGCAGTTGCCAGTCCCCGCGCGCCCAACGGTGCAACCGGCGCGTGTAGGCGAGATAGTGGGGGGGATAGTCTTCGAACAGGCTCACATCTGTCACCAGCCCGGCGCGCCCGTGGATGCCCTCAAACAGGTCGTGGCTGAGCAGGGCATTGTCGGGCCCCCGCCCGTCCAGGCTGTGTTCAAAGGCAGCCACGTCATAGATACCCTTGCCGGCATAGAGCCCTTCGCCAAAGAGGTCCTGGTACACATCAGATACCGCCCGCGTGTATAGATCCAGCCCGGTGTCCCGGGCGAAGACTCGCGTAAACAGCGACTGATTGGCGCTGGTCGGCCTGATCTCCACCCGGGGTTGGAGCACGGTGTATCCGGCGATCACAGCGCCGCTGTGCGGGTCAAATTCGGCGCGGTTCAGCGGGTGCGCCAGCGTGGTGATGAGGCGACGTGCGCTATCCCGTGGCAAGTACGTGTCCGCATCCAGCGTGATGACGTATCTGATCTCCGGCAGGACGTCGAGGTCCCCTATTTGCACGCGGTAAGTGGTTTCTCTGCTGTCGCCAATTAAGCGGTTGAACTCGATCAACTTGCCCCGCTTGCGCTCCCAGCCCATCCAGCAGTCCTCACCCGGGTTCCATTCCCGATCACGATGAAAGAGATAAAAGGGTCGGGAAGCCCCCCGGCCGTGTTTCTTGTTTAGGGCCTGAATACCGTGCCTGGTTTGCTCAAGCAACGCGTCATCGTCCGGCATATACTTCTGTGGCGCATCGGCGAAGTCGGTGAGCAAGGCGAAATGCAGGTGAGGGTCAGCGTTGCTCAGAAAGAGAAGTTCCAGTTGGTGCAAAAGGGGTTCGACCTCGCTTGCTTCGGTGAGAAGCGCAGGGACAACCACCATCGTGCGGCAGTCGGCCGGAATACCTTCCTGGAAGTCCAGCCTGGGCAACACCCGGGGCGGCACGGTGTGGGTGATGAGCCAGTTGACCAGGTTGATGGCGACAGCCGTAGCGGGTAGCAGGACCAGCAAGCCCGCCCCAATCAATTGAGCGGGCGTCCCGCTGGCGACAAGGGCGTACCAAACCAGGCCGAACAGGATGACCAGGGTGAGCAGGGCAATGGCGCCCAGGTACACCGGGGTGGGATGGCTGAACAGCCAGCGACGCAGGCGTGCGTGCCAGGAGGGGCGATAGCCCAGGCGGGCTTCAAGTTGTGCGCGGCCTGCGCTCAAGAGGTAGAAACCGACGTGGATGGTACGGGATGGTCTTTCCTCTCCGTGTGGCGATTTGGGGAGGATGGAGGGATGGGTGGGTTGATGCGCCGCGCTCCGCCGGGCCTCTTCAGCCAGATGGATGGCTTCCTGTGCGATTTCTTCTTCGTCCCGGCCCGTCGCCAGGGCCAGTTCTTCGATCACCCCGCGATATCGGTCGCGTGTATCGAAATCCATACGGGCGTAGACGTTCGCCGGGTCACAGCGCAACACCTGCTCCACCCGGCTGACGCTTTCAAAGAACGCCTTCCAATCCTGGGTCGCCAGCACGCGCAGGCTGGGGATACAGTTAGCGACGACGGCCTCGTCTGCCCGTCCTTCGACAGGCTCAGGACATCGCCCTTCGACAGGCTCAGGGCCCTGCCCGTGGGATAAAGGCGCAGAAGGGGAAAGGCCGGGTGAGGGGGGCAGTCCCGTGATGCGGACGACGGCTCGCGTCAGATTCTCCAGGATACCCAGGCGCAACGTGGTCGGCAGTGCCCACAACTCGCCCATCGTCAGCGGTGCGACACGTTGGTAGGCCTGAACAAAGCGCGTCACCTGGTCAAGATCGAGGCGGCTCTCGCAGTACTGGATGATCTCCCGCGCCAGCGCGTAGATGCGAGGGTAGCCTTCCAGGGAGGATGTAGCGAGTTTGGGCAACTGGCGATAGTAGCCTGCCGGCATATCTTCGCGGATCTGACGCAGCGCCTGTTGCACGACGTAAAAGTTATCTAGCAGCCATTCGGCTGCGTAAGAGAGGGCCGGTTGGGCCTCAGACGCCTCTACGAAATACTGGTAGGCGTTGCGCAGAAGCGTTTCGTGCTCCCGGAGACGATCTAGAAGTGGGGGCCTGTGCCTGGGATGGCGAGAGACGGCGTGGCTGCCGGCCAGTTGACATGCCAGGTTTTCCAATCGGCCCACGCTGGGCTTATCGCCGCCGAGTCCGGCCCGATCCTCCGACATGACTGCGGCGAACTCTGGCGAGCCGTTCAGGACGCCGTCAGCGGGTGTGTTCGGGCCAGGTTGACTGTTTGGCATGCGCTAGTGTCCCTTGTACTCCCTTGCGGCCATTTCGGCCTGAGTGCGCTTCACATCGTCTGGAGAAAGGTCCTGCACGACCAGCAGCGGGGTAGTGCCGTATGCTATGAAGTTGATGACCATGCTGCCATAAGGCCACTTGGTCCCGCCAGAATAGCCGTGAGCGCTCAATACTACCAGGTCTGCGTCCTCTTGCTTCACCAACTCATGCAGCGTTGCTGCGGTGTCGTCGCTGACGAGCAAACGGGTCTGAACGTCCAAAGACAGCCGGGATGGAAGTTCCTCCAGATACCGGACCGCTTCCAGCCGGTTGCGCTCCGTGAGCCGGTTCGCCAGTTCGACATCTTCCCGCGTGGGGGGTGCGCGACGGACCATTTCCGGCCTGCGCACCACGTGTACCAGCAGCAGTTCGGACTCGTGGAAGCGGGCCAGGGTGGTAGCCAGCGGCAAGACGCACTCGGCCCGCTGTGAGCAATCCAGTGGAACCAGCAGCCGCCGGTAACGCAAGCCTGTCAGGTCGCTGGCAACGGGCTGATAGGCCCGCACGATCATCACCGGCACATAGGCCCGCAAGATGATTTTCTGGACGATGCTGCTGACGTTCCAATTGCTCAGGCCGCTCCGCCCGTGGCTGCTGAGAATAACCAGGTTGACGTCGTGACTGCGCGTGAATTCGATGATGCGCTCCGCTGCCTGGCCCTCCAGGAGTGTGTTCTTCGTTCGCAGGCCGACTTTTTGCAAGCGGGTGCTCAGCCCGTCCAGGTAGGCCATGGCTTCGGCCTTCCTTATATGCCAGTCCAATGGGTCAACGGACCAGGTTTGGCCGGCGGCCCGGGTTCGCTCCAACACTCGCAGTAGCGTGACCTGGGCCTTACAGGCCCGGGCTACTGCTATGGTGTGAGGCAATACACACTCGGCAAGTGGGGATCCGTCCAAGGGAACGAGTATATGATCGAACATACTTCCTTCTCCTTCACCGAAATTCTTGCCCATCTGCCCTTCGGCTCTGCCTGCCAGGCAGCGTCATTCTGAGCGACCGCGAGATTCCTCGTCCCTTCGGCTACGCTCAGGGCAGGCCGCTACGCTCCTCGGAATGACGCATCACGGGCAGCCTCAGGCGTCGTCATTCTGAGCGACCGCGAGATTCCTCGTCCCTTCGGCTACGCTCAGGGCAGGCCGCTATGCTCCTCGGAATGACGCATTTGAGTTGTCAACGGTCGGAACCGGGGTGCCTTCTATTGCCGGTACTCCTGCTTCCGGCTCCAGGCAAGTGGCGTGGTGCTTATTGTCGCCCTGTTCGAGGGCAATTCCAGTATAGCGCAACTTGGCGGGGAAGTCAACACTTGGCTTCTGCGCACGCTGTGGTATAATCCCGCCCGTCGTTGCAAAATTGTACTTTCAATGAGGAGACAAGCGAGTGAAACTACACGAGTATCAGTCCAAGCGGCTCTTCGCCGCGCACGGTGTGCCGATTCCGCGTGGGGAGGTCGCTACCACGCCCGAGGAGGCACGCCACATCGCTGAGGAGTTGGGTGGGCCTGTCGTCGTCAAGTCCCAGGTGCTCGTCGGTGGGCGCGGTAAGGCCGGCGGTATCCGGCTGGCTCAGACCCCCGACGAGGCCGAGAAGGTGGCCGGGGAGATTCTGGGGATGGAGATCAAAGGACTGCCCGTGCGCAAAGTCCTGCTGGACGAGGCTGCCGACATCCGGCAGGAGATCTATCTGGGCGTCGTTGTGGACCGCGCCGCCCACCGGCCGGTGATGATGGCCTCGTCCGAGGGAGGCGTTGAGATCGAGGAGGTTGCCCGCACCAATCCTGAGGCCATCAAGAGGGTCACGATTGATCCCTATCTCGGCCTGCGCAGTTATCAGACGCTGACGCTGGCCAAAGGCATCGGGCTGGCGGGCGAACACCGTCGTGCCTTCGACCGCATCGCCCGTGGTCTGTACCAGGCCTTTCTGGCCTACGACGCCTCGTTGGCCGAGATCAATCCGCTGATCGTCACTGCTGGTGGCGAACTGCTGGCGGTGGATGGCAAGATGGTGCTCGACGACAATGGTCTCTTCCGTCACCCGGACCTGGCGCAAATGCGGGACGTGGACGAGGAGACGCCGACCGAGCGAGAGGCGCGCGAGGCCGGCCTGAGTTACGTCCAACTGGATGGTGAGATCGGCTGCATGGTCAACGGGGCGGGGCTGGCGATGGCGACGATGGATATCACCAAGCACTTCGGCGGTGCGCCGGCCAACTTTCTCGACATCGGCGGTGGGGCCAAAGCCGAGCGGGTGGCGACGGCGCTGCGCCTGATCCTGGCTGACCCCAACGTCAAGGCAGTGCTATTCAACATTTTCGGTGGCATTACGCGCTGCGACGAGGTGGCCCGAGGGGTGCTGGCCGCGCTGGATGAGATCAGGCCCACTGTCCCCGTGGTCGTCCGGCTGGTGGGGACGAATGAGGCGGAGGGGCGGGCGGTGCTGGAGCAATCGGAGTATGAGATGCTGACCGCTGCCACGTTGGCCGAGGCGGCGCAGAAAGCGGTCGCCGCTGCCAGGGGAGATCAGCAGTTAGCAGTCAGCAGTTAGCGTAGGGGGAGGACAATGGCGATTTTGGTTGACAAAAACACACGGCTGCTCGTGCAGGGCATCACCGGGCGCGAGGGCGAGTTCCACAGCCAACAGATGATCGAATATGGCACGCAGGTCGTGGCGGGCGTCACGCCCGGAAAGGGCGGGCAGTGGGCCTGCGATGGCAGGGTTCCTGTCTTCGACACCGCCGCCGAGGCGGTGGCGGCTAGCGAGGCCAATACATCCGTCGTCTATGTGCCGGCCCGCTTCGCCGCTGACGCTATCCTGGAGGCGGCCGACGCTGGCATCCCGCTGATCGTCTGCATCACCGAAGGCATCCCTACACAGGACATGATCCGGGTTCGTGCCTACCTCGACCAGAAGGGGGTACGACTGGTGGGCCCTAATTGTCCTGGGCTTCTCTCTCCTGGTGAGGCCAAGGTCGGCATCATGCCCGGCCACATCGCGACCCCTGGGTCCGTGGGCGTCGTCTCCCGCTCCGGCACGTTGACCTATGAGGTCGTCTACGCGCTCACCATGCATGGCATCGGCCAGACCACGTGCGTCGGCATAGGCGGTGATCCTATCATCGGCACGACCTTCGTTGACGTGCTGGAGATGTTCGAGAACGACCCGCTGACTGAACAGGTGGTGCTCATCGGCGAGATCGGCGGCAGCGACGAGGAACGGGCTGCACGGTTCATCGCCGAGCGGATGACCAAGCCGGTGGTGGCCTTCATCGCCGGGCGGACCGCGCCGCCGGGCAAGCGCATGGGCCACGCGGGGGCCATCATCGAAGGCGGCACGGGCACTGCTGCGGAGAAGATCGCCGCCTTTGAAGCCGTTGGAGTATCGGTGGCCGAACACCCGGAGCAGATACCAGAGTTAGTTAGCAGTTAAGCGTGTATTCCTTCATCCGAGGTGCTCTTTCCCGGCTACCGGCTACCGGCTACCGGCTAACCGCTAATGGCTATGTCCTGCTGGCTCTGGCACTGGCCCTCGTCGCGGCTGCCCCCTTCCTCACCCGGCCTGGTCTCCCACGCCAGACAGACGCCGAACTCCACGTCTATCGCGCTGCCGAGTTGGGCCACGCCCTCCGCGCCGGCGCCTTCTACCCGCGCTGGGCGCCCGACTTTTACTTTGGTTACGGCTACCCAATCTTCAACTACTACGCCCCGCTGACCTACTACCTGGCCAACCTGTTCGACCTGTTGCCGGGCGTGGACATCGTAGGCGGGGTCAAGGCGGTGTTCGTCCTGGGTCTGCTCGTCGCTTCGTTGGGGACTTACCTGCTGGGGCGTGAACTCTTCGGTCCCGCGGCCGGGGTGTTGGCCGCTGCCTCTTTCACTTTTGCGCCTTACGTCGTCTTCATTGACCCACACGCCCGTGGTGACCTGGCGGAGCACTTTGCTTTATGTCTACTCCCGCTGGCCTTCTATGCCTTCCGTCGCCTGATGAGTGGGGTGGGGGGGAGGGGCGCGTTGCTGGGGAGCGTGTTGACACTGGCGGCGCTCGTGTTCAGCCATAACCTGGTCGGCCTGGTCTCCAGCGGTCTGCTGTTGGCCTACTGGGTATGGGAGGTCGTATTCGGCGCAGGTCGCAGGCGGGCGGGGTGGGGGCTGCTGGCGTTTGCCCTGGCAGCGGCCATCATCGCCTTTTTCTGGCTCCCGTTCCTGTTGGAGCGCGGTGCTGTCAGGCTCAACGTCGTCGGTCCAGGCCATTTCGACTTTCGTGAACACTTCCTTTCGCTAGGAGAATTGCTTGCTCCTTCGCACGTTCTCGACCTGGGCGCGACAGCCCCCCGCTACCGGTTCAACCTGGGCCTGGCACAGTGGCTGTTGGCCCTCCCAGCGTTAGGCGCACTTCTGCCCCTGGGGGCTCGAAGGATGCCCGGCCAGGCCCTTACCACACAAGCGTTTCCTGGACTCCCGTATCCCTACACTCCCTTGCTCTACTTCATCCTGGCTGGGCTGGGCCTGGTCTTCCTGATGTTGCCTGCCTCCACCGCGATCTGGGAGTGTGTCCCCGGCATGCCCTATTTTCAATTCCCGTGGCGGCTATTGGGGCCGGCCAATCTGATGCTGGCGATGTGTGCCGCGGGCGGGACGACCTTGCTGCCTCTTGGCCGCTGGCGTGATCCGCTGTTGGCGGCGGGCCTGGCTGTGATCTTGCTGCTGGCGCTGCCGGTGCTTTACCCGCCGATGTGGGCGACTGGCTTCGGCTCCACTGCGCCTCAGGACATCCTCCAGTGGGAGCAGGACAGCCTGGCCCTCGGCACGACCTCGACGGGGGACTTCGTCCCGGTGGAGGCGGCGCTGGTGCTTATGCATCCTGAGCCCACGCTGGTCGAATCATATTCGCGGCCTGGCCCGGTAGACAAAGTCAATCGCGCCACTCTGCCCGACGGCGCTAGCGTCGAAATCGTCGAGCACGGGCCGCTCCACGACCGTTTAGCCGTCCGCACACCCAAGAATTTCGTCTTGCGCCTGTACACTTTCTACTTCCCCGGCTGGCGGGCCTACGTGGACGGTGAGGAAGTGGAGATAGAGGTGGCTGGCCCCGAGGGTTTCATCACCCTGTGGGTGCCCGAAGGCGAGCACGAGGTACTGGTGCGCTTCGAAGACACACCTCCACGCACGGCGGGGTGGGTCATCTCAGTGGCCGGCCTGGTCATCTTGATCGTAGCGCTGATACGGATGCCTGCTGCCCGCGTCCGCCATTCGCCATTCGCCATTCGCCATTCGCAATTCGCATGGTTGGGTGGGGCGCTTTTGCTGTTCGTGATTCTCAAGAGTGCGGTGATAGATCCACAAAACGATTGGATGCGCTACACCTCGCCGCCAGGCCAGGCGTGGGCTGCCCAACACGAGCAGCGGGCCGGTTTCTATGCGGACGGCAGTGGAATCGAACTTCTGGGCTACGATCTGCCCCGGCAGCGCGTTCGTTCCGGCGAGAAGTTCTCCATCGTGCTCTACTGGCACGCACTGGCCCCTTTAGACGCGAACTATCAATCTTTCGTGCACCTGGCCCGCCCGCTGCATATCCTGTGGGGTCAGGATGATCACGTGAACCCAGGCAACCTGCCGACGACGCGCTGGCCGCTCGACAGGTACGTGTGGGACGAGTACGAGGTGCGCGTCCTGCCGGGGACGCCGCCAGGGGAGTACATGCTCAACGTGGGTCTTTACTCGATGGATGGAGGCTACCGGCTGCAGCGCCACGACGAGCGTGACCGGGTTGCCGGCGACAGTTTGGTGCTCGCCTCGGGTGAGGTGGAGCGTCCGCGCCGCCAACCCCCGCTGGCCGAACTGGACATGACTGGCGAGGTGATGGCAACCTTCCCGGAGGGAGGTGTCACGCTCCTGGGGTACGCCCAGCCCTGCAATCAGGTGACGCTGTCGAGCGGTTGGCGTGTCATGCTCTTCTGGCGTGCCGACCGAGATTGCCCCGCTGCACGCACCCGCGATCTGGTGCTGCTGGATGCCGGGGAGCGCGAGGTGTGGCGGCTTTCGGGGGTCCCGGTGGACGGGGCCTATCCCTTCGGGGTGTGGCGGGCCGGTGAGATTGTGCGCGACCCAGTTCTGTTTGTACCAACGCAGCCGGTGACGCTGAAGCCGGGCGTGTACCATTTTGGCGTGGTGGCGAGCGCGGATGGGCCCCTGGTGGCCGAGGGGAGAAGGGGGTCTTTTGTGCCCCTGGGCTCCGTGGAGTTCCTCGTGGAGGAGTGACGCGAGGATTGGGGTGGGGGCGCGGTTGCCGCGCCCTTATTTGGTCGCTTGTCTTGGGTGCTGTTTAAGAGTGCGTGCCAGGATGTCCTCTCGTTCGGAGAGGTCGGCGGGTGGGCGCTTTTCGTGGCGACGCTCCGGTTTTCGTTGCCGGGGCCCGGTGCGGGCGTGTTGAAGTGCGATCTCCATAGCCGTCTCGGTGTGTTCCTCTTCGGGCTCGTCTTCGGTCTCCAGTTCGATGCCCATCATCGTCAGGTCAATGCGTCGCTTCTGCCGGTCGAGTTTGAGGATGCGCACTTCGACCTCCTCGCCGATGCGCATCAGTTCGGATGGATGGCGGACGTAGCCTGTGGACATCTCCCGTACGTGCAGCAGACCGGCACGTTCAGCGCCGATGTCAACGAAAGCGCCGTAGGGTTCGAGCCGTGTCACGGTGCCGGTGTGAACCTGTCCCTCCGTCAAGTCGTGCCAATCCACCCTGGGCGGCTCGACCATCGTCAGGCCAATGCGACCCTTTTCCGAGTCCACTTTGGTGACCCACACGGTCACATTGTCTCCTGGTTGAACCACGTCGGTCACGCGGTTGGTGTGCTCGGGGGCCAGTTGGGAAATATGCACCATTCCATCATATTCGAGGCCGATGTCCACCAGCGCGCCGTATAGCTGCGTTTGCCTGACTGTTCCTTGCAGGCACATCTTAGGTCGCAGGTCGGTGATGGAGCAAGGTTGTGGGGATTGTTGTGTTGTCTCTTCTGCCACAGTGCACTCCTTTTTTCCGCTTTTCCGCATTTTTCTGGATTGGTAGCATTATACCCCAGGGCACCGAAGTGTCAAGTTGTCCCCTTCAGCACTTCGCATAGTCATTAGGGCATTCAGTCAGGTCCTTCAGCCCTTTTTCTCTGGGATGGATTAACAGGCTATGCGAAAAAACGGGCACCCCTCAGGGCGACCGCAAGGGTTCGCCCCTACATTTTGTCTCAACGCGAAAAAACGAGTGGGGTGGGGGCTACCACACCGCGTTGGGGAAGGTGACCACTCCGGCGTGGATGTTCACACGCCTGTACATTTTCACGCCGCTATAGGGCTCGCCCAGGATGCCGTCGTGAATGGCCCAACTGCGACCGCGGACGCTACCCTCTGCCCCAGGCTTCCGGAACGGCGTGGACCCATCGAGTCGCCTGAACAACAACCCGCCAGGTACGGCAAACTCTCTGTGAATCCATTCCATCCGGCCCAGCCCCAGCATGTAGGAGAAGCCAAGCCGCTCGAAGAGAATCGCGTTATGGTAGGCCAGGGGTTGGATGTAGAAGGCGTGGTGATGAAGACCAGCGACGAACTGTTCCAGGATGGGTATCAACTGCCGGGTCAAGCCCAAGCCACGGTGTACCTGCCCCGGCGCGAGCCCGGCTTCCATGGCCCTCATCTCTGCCTCAATGTTCCGGGCCAGCGTACCGAAGTGAGTCGGCGTGCCATCAGGCAAGCGATCGGTGTCGAACCGCTCCGAGCGAGGGTCATTGACTACGAACAGAAGCACCTCGATTTGATTGTTGGGTGTGTCGGCCAATTGCAGGTACAGCACCGGATCATCTGCA
>DAOUEC010000305.1:0-56486 GCA_034430655.1 Anaerolineae bacterium | reverse complement strand
ACAGGGCGACGATGAGCGCCAGCCCCACGACCGCCTCGGCCGCGGCGACCACGTAGACGAACAGCGCGAACGCCTGCCCGGTCGCTGCTCCTGGCTCCAGGTAGCGCCAGAAGGCGACCAGGTTGACGTTGGCACCGTTGAGCATCAGTTCGACGCCCATCAGGATGGCGATACCGTTGCGTCGCGCCAGCACACCATAGAGGCCCGCGCAGAAGAGCATCGCCGCCAAGACAAGATACCAGGTCAGAGGAACCATTATCACCGCTCCCTTGCAATTGTCACCGCGCCGACGACTGCGATGAGCAGCATTATCGGAACCAACGCGAAGGGCAGCGCCAGCCCCGCCGGGTCCACCAGCGCCGTGCCCAGGAGGGCGATGCTGTTTTCGGGGACCAGTCCGGCGTTCCCGCCCCAGTCCTGGTCCAGGATGACCCAGCCCAGCAGGGCGCAGAGCAGCACCGCGACGATGACCGCCGCCCACCACTGGCGAGTGACCTGGGATTGCTGGCGGCTCAGTGGTTCCCGCGTGCGCCTGATGGCGAAGATGATGAGGACGGTGGTAGCGAGTTGGACGCTGGCCAGTAGAGGCGCTTCCAGCAGCGCGTAGAGCCCAGCGACGCCGAAGAATGACAGGGTCAGAAAGAGCGCGGCGTGAAAAACGTTGCGCTTGATTGCCACCAGCAGGGCCCCGCCCAGCGTGATGGCACTGAAAATGATGAACATGATTTGCTGAAGAGAGATTTGCATGTTCGAAGCCTTTGCGACTGGCTGCTATGTTGGCAGATGGCGATCAGAGATTGACCATGTGCTCAGAACGGTGGCTATTATACACAATTGAGGCTAAAGCGCCAGCGGGTGTAGAAATTTCTCACATTTTGGGCGCTTGCGTCAAATGCCGGGTGGATGCTTTAGAGTTGCAGGTTGACTTTCCCTGCAACTTGGAACCTGGAACCTGAAACCTGGAACCTGGAACCTGGAACCTGGAACCTGGAACCTGAAAACCGTCCTGTGCGTGGCGGAGGCTGTAATCCCCTACCATTGCCTTTTCAGGGTGGCGTGTACTCTACGGTCGGCGTGGCGCGTGGCTGGCCGTGATCTCCAGCGCCCGGTCGGTCTCGTCGCCCAGTATCTTGCGCCCCAGTTCCTCCCCATAGGCGGTGAGTTCGGGGATCTTGCTGGAGTCATCCATCTCGATGGGCTCGCGCAGGTCCACCTGAAAGCGGCGGAAGTCGAGTTGCTCGAAGAAGGTGCGCACTAGGTGCACCTGCTGGTCATCGGCCGACTGGAGAAAGGCCCCCAGCACCGGCTCGATCCAGTCCCAGGCCCAGAAGCGGTCGGCATCGCCGGGCTGGAGCGTGTGCGGACTGCGGCCCGTGCCCAGGCTGACGAGCGTCGTCTCAGCCGGGTCCCAACCCAGGCAGAAGCGGGCCTCGTAGGCGGCCAGGTAGCAGGGATTGGCGTACGCCCCCACGCCGCCGTCCACGTACCGCCCCTCGACCACGGGGAAGTAGGTGGGCACCGAGCATGAGGCCAGCACCGCCCGGATCACCGGCCACGCGGCATATTCCTCCTTCCACGGCTTGACGAAGCGGGTGCGGTTGTCCACCAGGTCGAAGACGGTGATGACCACGTCGGTGGGCAGGTCGGCTGACCAGAAGTCGCCCATGGTCATCTCGCCGACGTGTTGCTTGAGCGCGGCTTCCAGCGGCCCGTGGGGGTAGCGGTAGCGGGTGAGCGGCCACAGCCAGGCGCGCCAGGTCTTGCGGAAGACAGTCTCGCCCAGTTCGCAGTAGAGCCGGTGCATCTGCGCGCCGCCGAGCCCCGCGCCGATGCAGGCCGAGATAATGGAGCCGGTGGAGGTGCCCGCCGTCAGTCGAAAGACCTCGTGGGACGACTGGCCCAGGTGATCCTCCAGTATGGCCAGCGCACGGGCGGCGATCACTCCCTTGATGCCGCCGCCGTCAACGGCGACGGCGACGTGTTCGCGGAATGGTTTCATGGTTCCCCCCTTCCCTCTGCCTCCAAGCCGCCCCGGCCTGAAGAGCCGGGGCTGGGCTGTTCTCCTCCCAGCGCCGCCTGTTCACGGCGGCGCGGCCCTCACCGCCGACCAGCCATCAAGCATCCAGCAACCAGCATCCAGCATCCAGTCACCACTCTCGCGCCACATTCCACTCCGGAGTCTTCTTCCACCCCGCCATCAGTTCCGCCGGGTCGAAGGTCTCCTCGCTCAGTTCGACCCCCAGCACGCGCCCCAGGCGCAGCGAGACGACGCTCTCGTGCTCGTAGGAATGGCCCCACAGGTAGTCGTTGGCCCGCGTCGCCGGGGTCTTGCCCGCCTTGACGTCCAGCGGGGCGACCAGGTAGGTCTCCACTGGCCTTCCCTGGTCGGGCCGGTAGCGCACGTACAGTTTCCGCTTCTGGCGGATGGCCTCCTTCACCCGCTCCACCACCCGGTTGACGTTCAGTTCGACCGCCACAGCCATCGCCGCCTGTACCTGGTCCGGGCTTTTGGCCTGGAGGATCTGCGCCCGCGCCGCCTCCGCCACCTCCCGGTCCTCCAGCGCGCCGACTTCCTCCAGCGCGTGGGCTTTGACCTCGACCAGCGTCGCCTCCAGGCCGGTGGGGGTGACCCGCAGCGCGGTCAGCCGGTCAATGCTCAGCAGGAGCAACAGCCCCGCCATCCCCGCGACGATGACCCACACCCGGTTGCCGCTCAGGTCCCGCTCCCCCAGCCCCACCGTCGCCTCGAAGAGCACGAAGGCGAAGGTCAGGAAGACCAGGAACTTGAGCGCCACCGCTGGCAGCCAGGCGTGCGGCGGCTGCCCTTTCTGATCTGTTCTCTCGTTGGACATTGGTTCACCTCCTAAAGTCCCCTTTGCACCCATGCCCAGGCCCGCATAAGCAGCCCCAGGCACCCACCGGGCTGCGGCTGGCCGGTGTATTCCACCAGCCGTCCCACCGGCTGGCCGGCCGCGTCGTAGTCCACCCGCACGTGGGTCAGGTAACGGTCACCGGTGAAGTGCTCCGGGTGCTCGAATAACTCGCGCCAGGTTGCCTCGTCCGCCGTGCTGAAGTCGTGGCACCAGACCCAGGCGCCGGAGTTGAGGTAGCGGGCGCCGCCCTCCAGCGGCTCATCCCCGGCGAGGTGGGTGTGACCGAACACGACCAGTTTGACGCCCTTTTCTGTGGCGATCTTCTGTGCTGCCCGGCCCAGCGCCAGTCGCGCCCGCTCCTGCTCCCGCCGGCCCAGTTCCAGCGCTGAGGCGACGGGTGGGCCAGCAAGTATCCCCGGACCCGCTGGTTCGTGGAGCGTCTCCATGGCCGATAGAACGCGCGCGTTGAAGTCGTGGCGGAAATCGGCATCAGCGGCATACTGCGTGGCCAGCGCCTGCCTCCGCACCTCGTCATCCAGTTCGGCGAGCAGTGTCTCCTGATCCGCGGCCATCGCTTTCGGAACGAGGATCGGCACCCCTTTCAACAGGCTGGCCAGCGCGCGCATGGCAAAGTCGAAGTCCCACTTCAGGAGATAGAAGATCAGCGCCGTCATAGGCTTGACGCCGTCAATCCAGTACCGTTCCCGCTCGACCGGGTTGAACGCCTCGATCAGTGCCTGGGAACCAGCCGTGAGGGTCAGGCGCTGCGGGTACTGGGGGTCAACGGGGTTCTCGAAGTTATCCAGCCGGTCGCAGTAGGCCGCGTACTGGTTGCCGTGCTCGACGTAGAGGCCGTCGCGGTGGATGCAGACCTCCTCGAAGTGCACCAGGCCAGCCTGCTCCCCGCTCGCCCCCACCGCCTCACGGATGCGCTGCTGCACGCCGGGCCAGTGCAGTTCGACGTCGTGGTTTCCCTTGATGATGGTCAGCGTGCGGCGCGGGGGGCCAGGGCTCAGAAAGTCGCGCAGGCCGGCGAAGAAGTCCCTGTGCCCCGCGACGACGAGGTTCATCTTCTTGACGCTATCCGCTTCCAGCGTAGTGCTGTAGCCCTGGGGTGGGTAGACGACGCTGGGGTCGAACTCCTCGACGGCTGGAACCTGGGGGAAGTCCACCAAGTCCCCGTCCACGATCAACTCGATTTCTCGCCCATCCCGCTCGCTCTCGACTTTAAGTTCGCGCAGCAGACCGGCAAATTCAGCGTCCTTGTCGAAGTCGTCCAGCGGATCACACTGGGTGCGGAATCCTGCTCCCATATGCAGGTCGCTGACGATTATCGTGGTTCTATCTGCCATTGCCTTTCCACCTCCCATCTGTGGCGCTAATTATACCCCGCCCCGCACAGCGCGCAATCGAGGCTGCAGCGAGCGTATCGTATTTGGGACAGCTGCCCGCCGATGATTGAAATCAGCGGCTGATACCACGAAGTGCGTTGAAAACGCACTGGCGAAATCTGTTTCCAACAGGTTTGGAGTATCAGCGGGGTGTTTCAACACTCCGCGTGGTGGCGGTGGGCCACTCTGTCCCCAGCGTGATATGCTCGCGGCTGTAATGTTCGCCGCGCCGTCGTGCCGGGCTTGACATCCTGCCATCCTGTGACACAGTTCGCCCACCGACCCCTGCCGCCTGGTTGATGGCGCTACGAGACGTGTTGCCTGTCTGGGCCGCCGGTGTTATAATCTGCCCGGCATGCGTAAGCCTCTCATCCTCTGTGTCCTGGTCTGTGTCCTGCTCGTTCTGCTCGTCGCCTGCCGCCCGGCTGAGGGGGAGGCGGGGGCGACTGGCGTCGCCATCCAGAACGTCGGATCCGACACGATGGTCAACCTGGCACTGGCCTGGGCGGAGGCGTATCAGGCGGAGAACCCCGACGTGCGCATCGCCGTGACCGGCGGCGGCTCCGGCACCGGCATCGCCGGCCTGGTCAACGGCACGGTGGACATCGCCAACGCCTCCCGCCAGATGAAGCCGGAGGAAGTGGAGGCGGCCCGGGCCAATGGCATCACGCCGGTCGAGCACGTCGTCGCCCGCGACGCCATCGCCGTTGTCGTCCATCCCTCCAATCCGGTGGACCGGCTCACGCTGCAGCAACTCTCGGACATCTTCAGCGGCCGCATCACCGACTGGTCGGAGGTGGGGGGCGAGGACCGCCCGATCGTGCTTCTGTCGCGGGAATCGAACTCCGGCACGCACGTCTACTTCCTGGAGCAGGTGGTGCGGCTGGGGGACAAACGCGGTACGACGCTCTTCTCCCCCGATACGTTGCTGATGCCGTCGTCGGAGGGGATCAGCGCCGAGGTGCGCCAGAACCCCAACGCTATCGGCTACGATGGGCTGGGGTACGTGACCCCCGACCAGAAGACGGTCGCCGTCGCTGCCGGACCGGAGGGGCCGTTTGTGTTGCCGGCCATCGAGACAGTCAACAGCGGGGCCTACCCCATTGCCCGCGATCTCTACGTGTACACCGATGGTGAGCCGCAGGGGGCCATTGCCGACTACCTGGCCTGGATCCGCTCACCGGGGGGACAGGCGATTGTGGGGGAATTGGGGTTTGTGCCGCTGGAGGTGGGTTGGTAACCGCAGCCATCGAATGAATTCGACGGCTGATGTAGGAAACCCGTTCAAATGGGTTAGACCCAACACGTTTCAATGTGTTTGGGATAGCAGGCCGCGAATTCATTCGTGGCTGCAATAAGGAAGACACTATGACAACTCTACGCATCCTCCACCGGGCCGGGTCAGGCCCCGATAGCCACAGCATCGGCGTCTCCCTCGAAGGCGAGGGGTTTGCCCCGCAGGAGTTCGGTGCAGAGTTCGCTTTCACCTTCTCTGACGAGGAGCAGGAGGAACTGCGCTGGTACCTGGAGGAATATCTCCAGTATCCGCTGGACCCCGCACCCAAGCGGGCCTGCCGCGCTGAGGAGATGATGGCCCGCCTGGGCGAGCGGCTCTTCCGCGCCGTGTTCCACGCCGACGAGGACGCCCGCGACCTGTGGGCCACGCTGCGCACGCGGTTGCCCGAGACTCGCGTCGAGGTGGCGGGCGAGCACCCCCGCTCCTGGGCGCTGCCCTGGGAACTGCTGCGCGACCCCAGGACGCAGCGCTACCTGGCGCTGTACGCGGGGGAGTTCGTGCGCACCCATCCCGCGCCCGTGCAGCCGGTCCCGCTGCCGGGGGCTGCCGAGGGGCCGATCCGCATCCTGCTGGTAATCGCCCGCCCCAGGCTGGAGGCGGATGTCCCCTACCGCTCCGTGGCCCGCCGCGTCGTCGCCGCGCTGGGCGGCCGCGAGGACGTGCGGCTCGACGTGCTCCGGCCCCCGACCTTCGAGGCGCTCGCCGACCGGTTGCGCCGGGCGAAGGAGGCGGGCACACCCTACCACGTCGTCCACTTCGATAGCCACGGTATGTACGAGGATCTGAACCCGGAAGATGAGGAGGTCAGGCAGAAGATCAGCGAGTGGCTCAAGCGGCTTGGCACACTTGTATTGGGTGACAGGCGGCACGGCTCGCACGGCTACCTGCTGTTCGAGAACCCCGCTGTGCCGCAGAACATCCGTCCCGTGGACGGCCCCACGCTGGGCAACCTCCTGGTCGAGACCGGCGTGCCTGTGCTCCTGCTCAACGCCTGCCGCTCCGCCCGCTCCGCCGGGGAATTGGGGGAGGAGGCGGTCGAGGCGGAGGCCGACCGCCACGGCCGGGTGCGCGCCTTCGGGTCGCTGGCGCAGGAGGTGATGGACGCTGGCGTGGCCGGGGTGGTGGCGATGCGGTACAACGTCTATGTCGTCACGGCGGCCCGCTTCGTGGCCGAACTGTACGCCGCGCTGGCCCGCGGCTGCACGCTGGGCCAGGCGGTCGCCGCCGGGCGTAAGCACCTCAGCGCCGACCCAATGCGCGCCATCCTCTACGAGCCGGTCTCCCTGCAGGACTGGGTGGTGCCGCTGGTCTACGAGGCCGCGCCCATCCATCTCTTCCCGCCGCCCTCCCCCCTATGGGGGGGATTAGAGGGGGGGGAGGGCCCGCTGCGCATCACGCTGAGCGAGGCGACCGCCACCCCTTCGGCTTCGCTCAGGGCAGGCCCTGGCCGGGGCGCCCAGGTTGACCTGCCCGCGCCGCCCGACGCGGGCTTCTTCGGGCGGGATGAGACGCTGCTGCGGCTGGACCGCGCCTTCGACCGCGCATCGGTGGCGCTCCTCCACGGCTTTGCCGGCAGCGGCAAGACCACCGCCGCCGCTGAGTTTGCCCGCTGGTACGGGCTGACCGGCGGGCTCGAATGGCCTGTTCTGAGCGGAGACGAAGGACCGGCGCTCTTTACCTCCTTCGAGCGCTACCTGCCGCTGCCGCGCGTCCTCGACCTCATCGGCCGGGTCTTCGGCCCGGCGCTAGAGAACACGGGCGTGCACTGGCTGGCGCTGGACGACGGGGAGCGCCGCCAGGTGGCGCTGCAGGTGCTGGCGCAGGTGCCGGTGCTGTGGATCTGGGACAACGTCGAGCCGGTCACCGGCTTCCCTGCCCGTGCGAACTCGGCCTGGAGCCAGGCGGAGCAGGAGGCGTTGGCCGGATTCCTGCGCGACCTGCGCGATAAAACGCGGGCCAAAGTGCTCCTCACCAGCCGCCGCGACGAGCGGGCCTGGCTGGGCGACCTGCCGGTGCGCATCCCCATCCCGCCCATGCCCACCCGCGAGCGGGTACAACTGGCCCGTGCGCTGGCCGGCCGGTATGGGCGGTATCTGGAGCCGCTGGATGCCTGGTGGCCTCTCCTGCGCTTCACCGGCGGCAACCCGCTGACGCTCACCGTCGTGGTGGGCCAGGCGCTGCGCGACGGGCTGCGCACGCGAGAGCAGATAGGGGCCTTTGTGGAGCGGCTGCGGGCGGGCGAGGCCGCCTTCGCCGACGAGCGCGACGTGGGCCGGTCGCGGTCGCTGGGCGCGTCCCTGGCCTACGGCTTCGAGCACGGTTTCGACGAGGAGGAACGGAAACAACTGGCCTTGCTCCACCTCTTCCAAGGGTTCGTGAACGTTCAGGTGCTCCGTGTGATGGGCGACCCGGATACCCCGTGGTGCCTGGATGCGGTACGAGGACTGAGCGATGATGACTGGATCACGCTTCTCGACCGGGCGGCGGAGGTGGGGCTGCTGGAGGCGCTGGGCGGCGGCTACTACCGCATCCACCCCGCCATCCCCTGGTTCTTCCGCGAATTGTTCCAAACCCTCCCACAGGTTCGCAACCTGCGGGAGGGTCAGGCCGAGCGGGCCTACGTGGAGGCCGTGGGTGCGTTGGGCGGCTACTACCACGCCGCCTACGAGGACGGCAACCGCGATGTCATCGGTGCGCTGACGGCGGAGGAAGCCAACCTGCTCCACGCCCGGCGCTTAGCCCGCCAGCGGGGCTGGTGGGGTGCGGTGATCGGGACAATGCAGGGCCTGGATCAACTCTACGGCCACACTGGCCGGCGGGCTGAGTGGGCGCGGCTGGTGGAGGAGATTGCGCCTGACTTCGTGGACCCGGCCACGGACGGCCCGCTCAATGGCCGGGAGGAGGAGTGGAGCCTGGTCACCGAGTACCGGGTGCACCTGGTCCTAGGGGAGCGCCGCTGGGACGAGGCGGAGCGCTTGCAGCGTGTCCAAGTGGAGTGGGACCGGAAGCGGGCAGGGGAAGCGCTGACGACGCCCGATGCGGCGTGGGACGACGCCGCGCGCCACCGCGTCCGCAGGCTGGGGGCTTCATTGCACGAGCTTGGAGAGATTCTCCGCAAGCGCGGCGACCCGGCTTGTGTGCCTGCCTATGAGGAAGCTGGGACGCTCGCTCATCGTATTGACGACTCGCCACACGAGGCAATTACTGCCTTCAACCTGGGCCACGCCTACTTGCTTCTCCCCACCCTGCGCGACCTGGAGCGGGCCGAGGCGTGGTACCGCCGCACCCTCGAACTCACACCCGCCGGGGACCACCTGGGGCGGGCGAGGTGTTTCGGTCAGTTGGGCTGTGTCGCCTGGGAGCGCTTCAAAGAGGCCCGGCAGGAAGGCGCGCCGGAGGAGAGGCTGCTGGGGCACCTGAACCAGGCGGCCCGCCTCTACCACCAGGCGCTTGATCTGTTGCCCCCCGACGCGGTGAATGACCTGGCCATGACGTACCTCCAACTCGGCAACATCTACGGCGACGCCGGAGACCTGAAGCGCTCCCTCCACCACTACCGGGAGGCGATGCGCTACTTCGAAGCCGCCGATGATCACTACCACGCTGCAGTTGCCCGCCGCAACGTGGCCGCTTTCTTCACCCGGGCCGGCCGCTTCGCCGACGCGCTGGACTACGCCCGCGCAGCGCGGCGCGGCTTTGAGACCTTCGGCCCCCGCGCCGCCGAGGACATCCAGAATACGCAGCGGCTCATCGCGCAGATCGAGGCGGATATGCGGGGGTAGGGGTGCCGCGCCGCCGTGAACAGGCGGCGCTGGAGGTCATGAAACTGCAAGGATACCATCCAGCACCAGCTCTTCAGGCTGGTGCGGCCGGAAGCGAAACGCTGCCGTGAACAGGCGACGACTGCACCGCCGTAAACAGGCGGTGCTGGGGATGGTTGCGCCGCTGTGAACAGGCGGCGCTGGGAGATGACGCTACCCTGAAGACGCGGCGCTGGAAAACCCAACACCGGCTCTCTAGGCCGGTACCCAGCACCAGCTCTTCAGGCTGGTGCGGCGGGGAGCGAAAGGAGCCCGTATGCCCTGGGAGCTTGGAGAGGACCACAAGCCTAATCACAATAGCTATGCCCTGTACTGCCATGTCGCCTTCGTCACCTACAAGCGGGAACCGCTGATCAATCGGGAGAGCGCTGCATTTCTGGAGCAGTTCCTTCCCGATAAATGTGCCGAATTGGAGGTCCACCTGCTGGAGCAGGGCATCCTGTGCGATCACGTTCATCTGATCCTGAGTCTGCGACCCACCCACTACATCCCGGAGATACTCAACTATCTCAAGGGAACTTCCGCGCACGAGGCGAACAATCACCGCGACTTCCAGAACCTCCTGCGCTGGATGCGTGGCTATCGCATTGATACCATCAGCACGAGCAACCTGGAGCGGGCAAAGCAGTACGTCCGAGATCAGTACAAACGGCACCCGGATAGGATACCAACCTGACCCCTGGTGCCTTTATATGGACACGCTGCCCTGAAGAGGCAGCGCTGGAGAGAGGGCCATCCAGCCCCGGCTCTTCAGGCCGGGGCGGATAGCACCGTGCCGCTGTGAACAGGCGGCGCTGGAGAAACCGGAAATTCAGCAATGAAACGTATTTCCCTTTCCGAATACTTCATCGAGCGGTTCATCCGCGTGACTGGCGTCTCGGTCATCCTCTTCCTGGCGCTCATCTTCCTGTTTCTGCTGCGCGAGGGCGGCGCGACGTTCCTCGAGGTGCCGCTGCGCGACCTGCTCCAGACTCGCTGGTACCCTAATGAAGAATACTTCGGTCTGCTGCCGCTGGTGCTGGGGTCGCTGCTGGTGACGCTGGGGGCGGCGGCCATCAGCCTGCCGCTGGGGCTGCTGACGGCGATCTTCATCGCGGAGGTCGCGCCCCGCTGGGTGCGCGAAGTCCTCAAGCCCTTCATCGAGGTGCTCGCGGGCATCCCCTCCGTGGTGCTGGGCTTCCTGGGGATGCTGGTCGTCTCACCGCTGATCCGCGAGCACCTGGCTGCTCCGACCGGCCTGACCGCGCTGTCCGGCTCGCTGATGCTGGGCTACATGGCGCTGCCCACCATCATCAGCGTGGCCGAGGACGCGCTGGACGCCGTGCCCAGGTCCTACCGCGACGCGGCGCTGGCGCTGGGAGCCACCCACTGGCAGACCATCTGGCGGGTGACGGTGCCGGCGGCCCGCTCCGGCATCCTCACGGCGATGATGCTGGGGGTGGGGCGGGCCATCGGCGAGACGATGGCGGTGATGATGGTCACTGGCAACGCGGCGCGCATGCCGCTCACGCTCAACTCGTTCCTGCTGCCGGTGCGCACGATGACGGCGACCATCGCCGCCGAGATGGGCGAGGTCGCGCAGGGGAGCACCCATTATCACGTCCTGTTCGCCGTCGGCCTGGTGCTGTTTGTCGTTACTTTCATCATCAACCTGGTCGCTGCGTGGTCCATATTTCGGCAGGGGAAGCGGTACGGGCGGCTGCTTTCGTGAATTGCGAATTGCGAATTGCGAATTGCGAATTGCGAATTGCGAATTGCGAATTGCGAATTGCGAATTGCGAATAGCGAATAAGGAGGAAGGGATGAACTACAAGGAGTGGGAGGCAGAAGTGGCGCCGGGGATCAAGTCGGGACCGGTGTGGAAGTTCTACGCTTATCCCAAGGTACTGTTCCTGTATGACCTCGTGTGGACCGACTGTGACTACTGGCAGAAGTACCGGCGTGGTTGGGCGATCATTCAGCAGATCATCCGCAGCGCGGGCTCCATCAGTGCCAATATTGAGGAGGGTTTCGGTCGTGGTTTCGGGCGGGACTACGCCCGCTTTCTAAAGATCGCCGTGGGATCGGCGCACGAAACCCAGGGGTGGTACTGGCGGGGGCGGAAGTTACTGCCACCGGAAGTCTACCAACACCGCATAGCCTTGCTGGATGAGATCATCGCGCTCCTGGTCACTGAAGTCGAGCGTCAGATCCGCGCAGCCCGTCGCTGATTCGCCGTTCGCCGTTCGCCATTCGCCATTCGCCATTCCCATGTCCAGACAACTGCGCCAACAACTCGGCTTTGCTCTGCTGAGCCTCGCCACTACCGTGGTCGTATTGCCTATCCTGGCCCTGGTGGTCTACATCGTCGTCCAGGGCGCGCCCGCTCTCTCGTGGGAGTTCGTCACCGCGATGCCCCGCGACGGGATGCGCGCCGGTGGCGTCTGGCCGGCCATCGTCGGCACGGTGCTCCTGACGCTGGGCACCGCCGTTTTCGCCGTGCCGCTGGGCGTGGCGGTCGCGATCTACCTGGTGGAGTATGCCCGCGACACGCTCTTCACCCGCCTCATGCGGCTGGCGATTATCAACCTGGCGGGGGTACCCTCGGTCGTCTACGGCCTGTTTGGCCTGGGGTTGTTTGTCATATTCCTCCACTTCAGCACCTCCATCCTGGCCGGATCGCTGACACTGGCGATTATGACCTTGCCGATCATCATCAGCACGGCCGAGGAGTCGCTGCGTGCAGTGCCCCAGTCCTTTCGCATAGTGAGCCTGTCGCTGGGCGGTACGCAGTGGCAGACTGTCCGGCGCGTCGTGTTGCCCCAGGCGCTGCCGGGCATTCTCACCGGCGTCATCCTGGGGCTGGAGCGAGCGGCGGGGGAGACCGCTCCCATCCTCTTCACCGTGGCGGCCTTCTTCCTGCCGCGCCTGCCCCGCTCGATCTTCGACCAGACGATGGCGCTGCCCTATCACCTGTTCGTCATCAGTACGCAGGTGCCGGGGATGCCGGTGCGCATCCAGTACGGCACGGCGCTGGTGCTGCTCGTATTCGTGCTTTCGATGAACGTCCTGGCGGCAGTGACGCGCAGCCGCTTCCGCCGCCGCCGACAATGGTGATCTCCCTCCCCCCCCCCTCTCATCCCCCCCATAGGGGGGAGGTAGGAAAGGGTTGGAGGGGGCGGATTCTCCCTCCCCTATGGGGGAGGGCCGGGGTGGGGGCTGGAGAATGAATACTCAACCTAAACTCGAACTACAAAGCGTCAGTTATATCTACGAAGACGGCGTGCAGGCGCTGCGCGACGTCAGCCTGCACATCTACCCACGCGAAATCACCGCCATTTTTGGCCCGGCAGGTGGGGGCAAGTCCACACTGCTGCGGCTCCTGAACCGGCTCAACGACCTGGTGCCGGGGCGGTGTCTGGAGGGGCGAGTGCTGCTCGACGGGGAGGACATCTACGCGCCGGGGGTGGACGTGCACGCGCTGCGTCGCCGCGTAGGGATGGTCTTCGCTACCCCTGTCCCGCTGCCGATGAACATTCGGCAAAACCTGACCTACGGGCCGGAACTGGCTGGCATGCGCAACCGTGCCCGGTTGGACGAATTGGTCGAGAGCAGCCTGCGGGCAGCAGCACTGTGGGGCGAGGTGGAGAATCGGCTGGATGAACCGGCCAGTGCACTTTCGGGTGGACAGCAGCAGCGGCTGTGCCTGGCCCGCACACTGGCGCTGGAGCCGGAGGTGATCCTGCTCGACGAGCCGACCTCGGGGCTGGACCCTATCTCGACGGCCAAGGTCGAGGCCAGTTTACAGGAACTGAAGCGGCACTATACTGTCGTCATCGTCCCTCACAGCGCACAGCAGGCCGCCCGCGTGGCCGATCACGCGGTTTTTATGCTGCAGAGCGAGTTGGTTGAAGAGGGGCCAGGCGGGCAACTGTTCACCAAGCCCCGCAATCAACGCACCGAGGACTATATCACCGGTCGTTTTGGGTGACTTCGGAGCCAATTGACTTCCCTCCACGACCGTGCTATACTGCGTGCAGTGGACATGGAGAAGTGGTGAGAAGTTGGGTAGATGATGGCCGAAGTGGTGAAGTTCCTGGTCCCAGAGCGGGCACGCTATCTTGCGGAGATGGCGGAGCGAGCGCGAGCGGGCTTGAGCCGCTTCGTCGGCTACGGGGTGGACTACGACGCCACTGCTTTGCAACTCCTGGATGAGTGGATTGACCGCCATCTGCGACAGTTTCCCAATCCCTCGCAGGGAATGCGCTTGCTGTGGGTCAGTTTCCTGGGCGAGCTGTTCCGCTATCGCCACAGAGGTGAGTGGATCGTCCAGGAGCGCGACAAGGGGGGAGGATTGGCCGTGCTCTGTCCTATGGAGAGTGGCGGTCTATACACGGTGGACGTTTCCAGCCAGGTCGGACGTCGCATTGCCCACGGGATGTCCGCCTCGCTGGCCTATTTCTATACCATCACTTGCATCGAGTTGAAGGCAGGGCGATAGTTGGAGGTTGCAGATAAAGAAGTGTCAGTGGCGGGCGTCAAGCCCGACCATTGGCACACCTCGTGATGGTATCAGGAAGCAGGGCTGACGTCGCTACGCCGTCCGGCGCATGCGACGCACCACGACCAACAGGAACAACAGGCCCACGGCCAGGGCACCAGCCCCCAGAGCACCGATGCCTGTGTCAGGTGGTCTTTCGCTGCCAGGCTCTGCCGTGGCCGTCGGCCGGAGGGTGGCCGTTGGCCTGGCTGTCGCCAGCGTGGGGGGGGACGTGGCAGGCGGCGGCACCGGCGTTGGGGTGTGCGTGGGAGCCAGAGTGGGAGTGTCGGTCGGAGCCGGGGTATCCGTGGCCGTGGGCTGGGCAGCCGCCGTTGCCGCCTCGGCCACCGCTACCGCCACCGCTGTATTGGTAGCCTGGATGGCCTCGTTCTGTGCCTGGATGCGGTCTTGCATCCAGCGGTTGCCGACCAAAGCCCAGATGACGAAAGCGCAGATACCCAGCGCGAGCACACCACCCAGTACCGCTACGAGAATGATAAAGGTGCGGTTTTGCCTTTTCTCATCTTCCTCTTCTTCGATAAACTCGTTTTCTTCCATTTCTGCCTCCTCTGGTCGGCCCCTCGCCCAGGCCTATGCCCGCTGTGCCGGGCTGACCGACATGGTCTAGCGCAGAATCTCCAGGTTTGCCAGGGGGACGAAGATTGGCGCCCCCTGACCCAGGTCTACTTCCGCGCCGTGCACCCGCGTCCCCGTCTCTATACGGCGGGCGTGGGCAGGGAGTGCTCTCACCGTGCCCACTGCGCCCATATAGGGTGCTCGGATCACCCGCACCCGCGCCCCCACCGTCAGCGGCATACCAGGCTGTGTCTCGGCCGGCGGCAGCGTCTCGGCTGGCAGGGGGATGATGACTTCGGGGCGTACTATGCCCCAGCGCGGCTGGACCTGTCCACTGATTGAGGCCTCCCGGCCGTCGTTAGTCGTGAGCAGGTGGAAGATCGGTGTTGACATCGGTACTGTCCCTATGCCCTCAGTGACGACGATTGGGAAAGGCAGTTCCTCTACCAGCGGGAGCAATTCTGGCGGCAACCCGCCGGTCACGATTCCTCGCACCTGAAGTTCCTGGGCCCGCTCGATGGCGGTCTCGTTCAAACCCGCACCGCCGACGAGGATCGTCCCGTGGCAGGAAGGGTCAATGGCTTTGGCTCGCAGTAGTTTCTCGGGGCTTTTCACTACGCATTTGAGCACGCCTGAACTCTCATCACCTGTTCCCCACACTCCCTGGACCACAGCTCCCACCGTCTCAATGACCGCGCCGTAGTGCTCCAGCACGTTGCTCACCGTGCCGTGGATGCAGGCGCGCAGTTCGAACAGGGTGGGCTGCGCCTCAATCAGTACGCGCCCTCCGCCGCTGGCTGTCATCATGCCGTCTATGGGCGACTTGACAGAGCGAGCGAGCAGACCTCGCCGCGCGGCGATTACCTGATTCTGCTGTACGTCGTCGCCCAGACTGACGCGCATGCAGCGTTTAACCTGGGAGGCTGGGACACCTAGCAAACGTGCCACTGGCAGAATGTGGAAATCGCCGGGCAAGTTTGCGCGCGCTATGACCTGCGTGGGCTCAACTCGCTCACCGACATGTACCAGTGTCTCCCCCGGCACGGGCAACACCCGCTCGCGGCGCACGTTAGTCAAAGGAGTAACCTGAGTCTCAAAGGGATAGTACATTTGAATGACCAATGAACCAATGAACAATGAACAATGAACGATGTCTGCAACCTGCAATTTGCAATCTGTAATTTGCAATCTGCAATCTGCTATCCTCCCACGTCCCACAGCCATTGTCGCATCTGCGCCTGACGCTGCTTCGGCTCGCCCGGAAAGCGCAACGGACGCCCGCGGGCATCAATGATCAGCCCGGCCAGCCCACCGCTCACGCGCCGCTTGCCGGCTTTCCCTGGCCCGCCGAGGCCCACGTCGAAGTGGCGCAGTGGCCGCAATTCCAACACGGCTTGCTGACCCGGCATAAGGGGCAGTACCTCCAGGTCCCCGTAGCGCACCTCGACGCTGAATTTGCTGCCGTCGTCGTACGTCACCCGCACCTTGAGGATGATATCGCCGCGACGTGTGTGTCCGACTGGTGCAACTACCGTCGCCAGGTTGACGAAGCCCCCGCTATCCAGTGCCTCCACCGCTGCCAGCGGCTTGACCGCCGCTACGTTCCCAAATGCCGGTGCCAGTCCGTGTGCATCCAACACCAGTGTGCAGACCCCGATGGGTTCCAGTCCGTCTAGCACGATCAGGGCCGCCTGGCCGGGGCGCGGAGCATGCGCCAGCGCCCCGCCGCTGACGACGATTGTGTCGCACAGCGGCAGGAGGTGTGGATAGAGCTGTGCAGTGCCAGGCTTCCAGCCCGGGCGGGCCACTTGTAGCGTCGTGCGGATTGCCTCGCGTGCCAATGCCTGTTCCAGCCACAACTCGCGTGACTCCTGCGGGATGCTGGTCGGGCGCATCTCTTTGTTGATGAGCAATCCACGCGCCTCGTCGCCACTCATCGGTTCGGGCAGCCAGCGGGTGGTGGTGCTGGCACCTTGCTTTTGCAGCAGTCGTTCTCCCCCGAAGGTGATGCCCAGATCGCCGCGCACTGTCAGGGAAAGTCGCCCGTCGAAAGCGGCGGCTACCGTCGTGTTGGCGGCACCTACGTCCACGCCCAGCACGCCCTTCGATGGATCGCCCAGGTGCCAGAGGTACTGCACCAATCGGCCAAAAGCGCGGGCAGTGGGCGTGAGCGGCGCCGGGCTCCAACTGCTCACGGTGTCAATGCCTGGCAGTTGCTCCATCTTGTCCTGCAGATAGAGCGCGTCCAGTTCTGCCTGCGCGCCGAGCAGGTTCTCCTCTGTCAGCGTAGGACGCACGTTATCGGCGACGCGCAGTTCGGCCTGCTCACCCACGATGTCCACCACTTGCCGGCGCAACCGGGAGTTGCCTGCGTACAGCAGGCGGGGGCGCAGTTCCGGCTCTATCAGCGAGCAGGCCAGGGCCGCCGCCTCCACTAGCGCAAGCACCGGGGTTGTTGCGCCACCCTCTACACCACCGGCGATGCAGATCACGTCGGGCGCGGCGTCGCGGATTGTGCGCACGCGCTCCTCGTCACTCAGGCAGGGGCAGGATAACCCCGCTCCTACTCGGTCATCGCCAGCCAGGATCGCCTTGACCAGCGAGTAGGTGCCGGCCGCCGCCCGCTCGGCGCTGGCGACGCTCAGATCGCGCACCAAGCCGCCCAGCACGACTTGTAGCGGCTGGCTGGCGCTGACCGTTGCGGCGAACACGTCCACACCTTGACGGTCCAACTCGGGGGAGATCAGATCGCCGCCAGCGTCAAAGAAGCGCCGGCCCGTGACCTCGGAAATCTGCTCGACGGCGTGACGGATGCCGGCTGCCACGTCGGACCAGGGATACTCCGTCGTAGTGGGAGCCTCACCATGCGCTACGAAGCGGTATTGTCCGGCCGCCCGATCGAGCAACACGGCCTTGGTCATCGCCGTGCCGCAATCGGCCAATAGAATCGAGCCAATGTGTTGCTTTTCTATCATCGTTGTGTCTCTCGCTAGCCGCCTGCCACGCGGAAGTATATATCCACAAGGATGTCAATCAGGTATTGTATACGGCCGATGAAAATTGAGAGGGAAGCCGTCAATGTCCCAGCGAAGGCGACGCCATACACGAAAATCAAAAACACGCGCCCAACCCAGGCCATCATCCCGACGATCCGCGCCCATATCCCTGCCGCCCCCTGTCGCTTTCGTGCGGTGAAGGTGAAGGCCATCAATGTGCACACCGTGCCCACGACGATTAGCAAACCATCCAGCGGGCCCAGGCGGAACGAGGCCAGCGCGTCGGTGCTTAAGGCACGACCGGTTGCCCCGATCTGTGGGACGATGGTGCCCAGCAGTGCGCCACTCAATGCTACCGCCGTCCCCACCCCGACTAGATAAGCCACGGAGAAGTTTCCCACGTAGGCTTGCCTGGGGAAGCCCTTGAAAAGCAACAGGAGGCCCAACACCAGAGGGCACACTACGGCAATTGGGTTTGCCAACAACTGGGCCAGTGCCATACCGATGAGGACATCGCGGAGCAAGATGCCGAAGGAATAACCTATCAGTGCGCCAACGAAGAGGTGCAGTGCCAGCCGGTAGAGGGGATTATCGCCTAATAGGTAACTGAAGATCAGGAGCGTCAGCACCGCTCCCAGCACCAGGCCGACAATGTCGAGCATCACCTTCCCCCCCTGCGCAGGCCACCCACGGCGTAGAAGACTGCACCGAGGATCATCAGGCCAACGACGGCCACGTGCCCCGCCGCCAGGGTGTTGGTTCGCTGAGTGGCCCGCCCTCCTAATCCACGGCGTGCTTCGTAGGCGGCTGCTCCGCTCAATCCATTGATCGTTCCCTCAAGTTGTCCCGCGCTGGCATCCAGATACGGGCTGGCAGCCGGCTCCAGAGCCGCGCTCACGCCCGCCACGATCGAATACATGTCACCAAGCGCACGTGTCTGCTCGACCCACCAGCGCAGTGGCGCGGGCTGTGCGGTCAGCACAAGAATCAGTCTGGGGTGTGTATCCCCCTCGGTCTCCCCCTTATGGGGGATGTAAAGATTGGTCAGCAGTTGCGAAACGCCTGTGGCGCCGCCTGGTCGGTAGCCCACCAGTGTGTACTGCTTCTCCGTGTACCGTTCCTCGGATGCGACGATGTCACTCAGCAACCCTGCCGCCACTGTCAGTCCTTCAGGCTGTGTGCTGACGACAGAGATACGTGCCCCCTGGTCGAGCAGGTGCCGCAGGATCGGTTCCGCCACCAGGTTAAGTTCATCCGCCTCCGGTGGCCCGTACTCGAAAGCGACCAGAATGGTGTCCCCTGCGCTCACCCCTTGGGCAACGTTGTATAGCCTGATCGCTCCGGGGGGTGTGGTGGGCTGTGTCAGGGTTGGAATGTTGAATCCCACCAGTGGTGGTATCAGCATGCCTCCTATGGCTACGAGGAGCACGGCGGCTACCAGCCAACGCTGGATCCGTTCGCCAATGCTGACGCCCCGCTTGCGCACCTCTGGCCGCGGCATCTCGGCCGGCCGGGCCAGCAGATTTTGGAGCAACTGCGCCCGGGCCAGGCTTGCCTCACTGACCCCGGCCGGCAGCGTGCTCTCACGGACGGGAGGCACCTCTATGGCTGGGGCTGGTGGGAGGACACCACGCAGCCCTTGCAGTGGCCCCTCGGTCTCTACCGCCTCTTCCTCAGCGGCTGCCTCAGCCGCCTCTGGACGTGGACGCAGGGCTTTCAACCAGTCTGGTATCTCCGCGCGTGCCAGACCTTCCACCTCAGCCATTCCGATCCCAGGTTCGGGCGGAAGGGATGGGGTTACGCCCTCAAAGGCAGGTACCGACGGAGCGGAAGGCGGAGCAGGCTCCGCCTGGAGTTCGGCCAGCCACTCTGGGGCCTCGATGGTTTCTGCCTCCGTGGGAAATTCCACCGCTGGTGGAGCCGGTGGTGCCGCCTCTGGTATGGCCTCTTCCTCCGGAGCGATCTCGCGCAGCCACTCTGGAATCTCGGCCACGATGGGCGGAGGTGTACCTATGAAGGGGAGGGGCGGCGGCGGTGCGGTTTCTTCTGTTGGGGCCTCTGCTGGCATAATCTCGGCTGCTGGCAGCACGACCTCAGGGGCCGCCGCCTCCGGTGGTGCTATCTTCTGCAGCCAGTCGGGAATCTCGGCCGGTACGGGCGCGGGTATCTCGGGGGCCGGTTCCTCCGGCGCGGTCTCGGCTGCTGGCGGTGCGGCCTCAGGGGCCGCTGCCTCCGGTGGTGCTATCTCCTGCAGCCAGTCGGGAATCTCGGCCGGTGCGAGCGCGGGTATCTCGGGGGCCGGTTCCTCCGGCGCGGTCTCGGCTGCTGGCGGTGCGGCCTCAGGGGTCGCTGCCTCCGGTGGTGCTATCTCCTGCAACCAGTCGGGAATCCCGGCCGGTGCGAGCGCGGGTATCTCGGGGGCCGGTTCTTCCGGCGCGGTCTCGGCTGCTGGCGGTGCGGTCTCAGGGGCCGCCGCCTCTGGTGGTGCTATCTCCTGCAACCAGTCGGGAATCCCGGCTGGGGTGGGGGGGGGCATCGTCGGCGCTTCTTCCTCCAGAGGTGCTTCGACGGCCGGTTGCCCCTCGTCCGGTGTTGCCTTAGCCTCCACGCCGATGGGGCCAATGTCACGCAACCAATCGGGGAACTCGACCGGCTCGATGGATTCGGCTATAACTTCGGGTTTCTCGGCTCTCTCCTCCCCCTCCCCCTTTTCCTCCTCCTCCTCCTCCTCCCCCTTCTCTTCCTCCGTCGAAGCCCGAAGTTGCGCCAACCAATCCTCCGCCGCCTCTTCTACTTCTTCCTTCTCTTCATCGGCTCTCTCGGCTATATCAACATGCTGTTCTCTATCCTCCTCCAGTGGGATAGTGGGTAGAGAAAGCCCCTTGATTGGAGCCTGCTCGCGTTCCGATTCCCCAGAGAGTGGAAGTGTCATTGGGATGAGGCGAGCGTTGCACCGGTCACAATAAACATTGCCGACAGGGTTCATCGTGCCGCACATCGGGCAGCGTAGAGCCGTGCGCATCGGGAGCGGTTCGCCGCATTCATTACAGAAGCGACTGCCCCTTCGATTAGCCGTGCCGCACTTTGGACAGTAGATCATCACGCCACCACTCAGAATTCACTATGAGGCCGATCGCTGCCTATGAAGATTCGCAGCGCGGTGATCACCGTGCCCAACGCGACTCCCAACAGCAGGCCACGCCCCCCGGCCATCCCCGGCACGTTGACGATCCAGTCCCGGGCGTCGGCCAGCCGCCCCAGGCCCATGAAGGGTGTGCTGCCCAGCAGCACCACAGCCACAACCAGTATGAAAAACACGGCTCCTACACTGCGCCGCGCGCGCAGCAGTCGGAACGCCGCCAATGCCAGGGTGAAGGCCACCAGCGCAGCCAGCGACGCCCCTAACGGACCGATTACGTAGTCGAACATCTGCTGGGTTGCTGTACCCGACGGCCCATACAGAAGCGGAGGGACCCAGGCTACCAGCGCAGCGAGCAGCAGTACCAGGCTGTAGAGCCAGCCCTGCCGTAAGCGAGCCACCCGCCCGCCGTGAACGCGCAGGATATTGAACAGGCCCAGGATGAAGGCGAAGGCGGCCACGATGACCGCCCACTCGACCAGGCGGTCACGGTAGTAAGTCAATGGCGGAGTCGGGATCAGGTATCCGGCCAACACGACCAGGCCCGTGATTGTTGCGATGAGGATGGGAATCCATTGCTTGACGAGACGGCTCATCGGGCTCCTCTAACTACCTACAAACGCCAGGACAGCCATGCCCAGGATGACCAGTACAAGGATCACGCGCAGGACGTCTTGAGCCACCAGGCTGACCAGGTAGCGCCGCTCTCCGGTCGTATAAGCGCCGGCGGCGTACAATTCCTCCCCCACGGCCAGGTGATCGGTGGTGGGATATAGTGTGCCGATAGCGCGGGGCGCGGCGGCGGCGGCCAACTGGGGAAGGTCACGCCGGGCTCCAGCGTCGGTGATCAACGAGACCTCGGCTCCGAAAGCGCCCACCATCACGTTGGTCGTCACGTTCTCAGTCGCGACCACGTTGGCGGCCCCGGCTGCATACGCCACCGGTGATGGCGCGACGAAGCGCACCCGACCAGGGTCATACCGCTCTGTGAGGTCACGCCGCTCATATGCCCGCCGCAGGATGTCCTGGACCAGAGGAAGCAGCGTGGAGTCACCAACGGTGATGATGGGCTGGACGCTGTAGGAGATGGCGACGCCAGCCAGTGCCTCCACTATCTGGAGCCCGGCCAGCGACGAGACTGCATCCTCCCCGTTCAGCCTGCCGCCGCCGAGTGCGATGTGAATTGTCCCACCGCGCTCAGCGGCACGCCCCACTTCGTCCCGCAGATCCTGGAAAGCGGGCAGTGGACGTATTGTCGGGCGTGGACCCTTCTGGCCGAGCAGGATCAGCAGCATCACCAGCACCAGGCCGCTGAGGATCAGCAGGAGAATGGCCCCGACGTGCATTACTATCTCTCCTCTCCTTCCAGGTATGCTCTTAACCGCTCCAGCAATTCTGGACTGTCCAGCAGAGTCACGGCTCGCTCAACCGTCGTGTCGTTCACGAGGTCGGTCACCAGCGGCTGGGCCATAAGAAGTGCCTGGCTGCCCAGAAACCCAAACGCACGGGCAGTCTCGAGCAGTGATAGCGTCACCGATGAGAGGCCCAGTGCGTCAATGCGTCTGGCCCACGTCTCAACCCATGCCTGTTGCTCTGCCTCACTGCTCACGGTAGGGCCTTCTAGTGCTAGTATACCAAAGATATGGAGGAAGCGCCAACTCTCGTCAGCGATGGTCTTGTACAATGTGCTCAGTATAGCACGATTTTTCGGGAGTGTAAAGTGCAAGAAAACAAAGCCCATACGTGCCTGGAGCGGTGGGCTAAGCATCATAGTAGCGTTCTGCGTGCTCTATCCCCGATAGGTGTGCACCGGGCGCATGGGGTGCCGACCATACAAAAGGCGCGCCGCTCAGCCTTGTAGCAGATGTGCTCCTCGCTGAGCGTCAAGAGTTCTCCTTCACGCAGGAGTGTAATCACACCTCTGCGGCTTGGGCGGTGATGCCGGCCATCAGCAGCCCTAACTGTTCCTTGGTAGCCTGGTCGGCCGGCAGGGTGTCCATTATCTGCCCCTTGTACATCACCGCGATGCGGTCCGAGAGGGCCATAATCTCGTCCAGTTCAGCCGAAACCAGCAGCACGCCGCACCCGGCGTCGCGCATGCGCACAATCACCTGGTGGATGTACTCGATGGAACCCACGTCCAGCCCGCGCGTCGGCTGATTGGCGATGAGCAGTTTGATCGGGCGCGAGAGTTCGCGGGCGACGATGACCTTTTGCTGATTGCCCCCCGACAGTTTGGACACCGGCAGGTAAGGGCTGGGCGTGCGCACGTCGAATTCGTGCACCAGCCGGCGGCCGTTCTCATCTACAGCCTGATGGTTGAGCACGCCGCTCCTGGCAAACGGCGGCAGGTAATAGGTGCACAACACCAGGTTGTCGGTGACCGGAAATGGCAGCACCAACCCATATCGCAGGCGGTCTTCGGGGATGTGGGCTATGCCGGTTTCGATGATCGGGCGGGGCGGCCTGCCCGTCACGTCGCGCTCCAGCATCATGACTTGACCACTGTGGGCCTGGCGCAGGCCGGTGAGCGCCTCGACCAGTTCGGTCTGGCCATTGCCCTGCACGCCAGCGATGCCTAGCACTTCGCCAGTCCGCACGAAGAAGGACGTACCACGCACAGTCTCTGCTCCCCGATCGTCGAACACGTGCAGGTTCTCCACGTGCAACACCTCTTCGCCGGGATGGGCCGGCCCCTTCTCCACTCGCAGGAGCACCTCCCGGCCGACCATCATTGAGGCCAGCGCGGGCTCGCTGGTTTCAGCCGGTGTGGTCGTGCCTACCACCTGTCCGTCTCGCATCACGGTGATGCGGTCGGCCACGGCAAACACTTCCTTGAGTTTGTGGGTGATGAAGATGACCGATTTGCCCTGGTCAGCCAGCGAGCGGACGACCTTGAACAGTTCCCTGACTTCCTGGGGCGTGAGCACAGCCGTCGGTTCATCGAGGATAAGAATATCCGCCTTACGATATAGGGCCTTGATGATCTCCACGCGCTGTTGTATGCCAACGGGTAGATCACTCACGTAGGCATCGGGGTCCACGTCTAACCCGTACTGGTGCGATAGTTCGCGCACTTGCGCCGCCACGCTGCGTTGATCGAGCACCATCCCGCGTACTGTCTCGCTGCCAAGCATAATGTTTTCGGCCACGGTGAATACAGGGATGAGCATAAAGTGCTGATGCACCATGCCAATGCCGTGCGCGATTGCGTCTTTGGAGGTGTGAATGTCCACCGGTTTGTCGTCGAGGAAAACCTCGCCCGCGTCTGCCTGATACAGACCATAGATGATGTTCATCAGCGTGGTTTTGCCCGCGCCGTTTTCGCCCAGCAGGGCGTGAATCTCGCCCTTGCGCAGGTCGAAATCCACGTGGTCGTTAGCCAGGACACCAGGGAAGTGTTTGGTGATACCTTTCGTTTGAAGTGCCAGGCTCATCTGTTGCTCCGTTTCCTCAAGTTGGGGCGAGGCATTCCTGGAAGCATATCTCGCTGAGTAAGGTTTTGCGTCTCAGGAATCATCTTTTGTTTTCGAAGTGGCGCCTGTGGAATGCGTCGCCCTTACTTCTCGTACGGCACCCCATCTGCTGCTGGCGGGGTGGTCTTGCCGATGATGCCTGTCAAGATGGCCATCGTCAGCAAATAGGGCACCAGGCCGACGATGTAGGCCTGCTGCAGGAAGGCCCACTGGGATGGAATCTGTTCGCGGAAGAACTGCAGGTTGATCTGCAGCGCCTGCGCGGCGCCGAACACCAGCGCGGACATCCACGCGCCGAACGGCGACCAGTTGCCGAAGATCATGGCCGCCAGCGCGATAAACCCACGCCCGTTGGTCATCAGCGGTTCGAACGACGGCACCGACTCCAGCGTGAAGTACGCTCCGCCCAGGCCAGCGATCATCCCGCCGATGATCACGTTGGCGTAGCGCATGCGCGCCACGTTGATGCCCACCGTGTCGGCAGCGCGTGGGTGCTCGCCGACCGCCCGCGTGCGCAGCCCCCAGCGCGTGTAGAACAGGACGAAGTGGGTGACCAACACCAGCACAACCGCGCTCACCGCAATCGGCTGCTGCTCGAAGATGCTCGCGATAGGTGAGCCGGCCAACAGCGGGATTTTAAGGCGCGGCAGTACACCCGGTGCGTGAGGCACCTGCCCCCCGAAGATGCTCCCCTGCTCGAAGAACAACTGCCGGTTCAGGAAGCCGGTGACGCCAATGGCCAGGATGTTGATGACTGTCCCGCCGATGATCTGATCCACCTTGTACGTCACAGACAGGACGGCGTGCAGCAGTCCCAGCAATCCGCCGGTGAGAATAGCGGCCACCACGCCGACGAGCAGGCTGGGCATAGGCGCCATTTGCAGGATCGAGTTGAGATAGATGGCAGCAAACCAGCCGAAGAAGGCCGACGCGAGCATCATCCCTTCGATACCGATGTTGACCACGCCGGCGCGTTCGCAGTAGATACCGCACAATGCTCCCAGGGTGAGTGGCGTGGCCACTGAGATGGTAGTCGCCAGCATGCTCACCACGATGATGGTCGGGGAGACCTCTCCTCCACCGACCAGCACGACCACGCCGATGAGGATCAGGATAATCAGAGCGATGAACCCAAAGCGTCGCCAGTCCATATACACCTCCTCAGCCGCCCCAGCCCCGCGTGAGCACCAGTCGCTCCTCGCGAGCGCGGATGCGATAGATCCAGCGGATGATCGCGTCGGCCGCGACGAAGAGCAGGATGAGCGCCTGAATGACCGAGATGACGTCCACCGGAATCTGAGTGAGGAACTGCATACGGGTTGCACCGTTGCGCATCGCGCCGAAGAGCAGCGCAGCCAGCACCACGCCCAGCGGATGCGTCTTGCCCAGCAGCGCGATCGCGATGGCGTCGAACCCGTAACCGACGGAGAAGCCCAGCTCGTGCCGGTAGTTGAGTGCGGTCACCTCGGTCGCCCCGGCCAATCCGGCCAGCACGCCCGACAGCATCATCGTGACCACGATGGTGCGAGACACGCTCACGCCAGCGTAGCGGGCCGCATCGGGGTTGGCCCCGGCGGTGCGAATCTCGAACCCCAGCGTGGTTTTCTGCAAGACCCACCAGACGATGCCGGCTATTGCCAATGCCAGGACGAAGCCCCAATGTAAGCGTAAACCGGGGAAGATGGGGGGAATACGCGCACTTTCGGCGATCCTGGGCGTGCGGGCCACGACGTTGAGCGGGTGGGGGTCCTTCATCGGCCCGTTGAGGAGAAAACTGGTCATGTTCAGGGCAATGTAGTTCATCATAATGGTATTGATAACTTCGTGCGCGCCCGTGTGGGCTTTGAGCCAGCCAGGGATGGCTCCCCAAATGCCGCCGGCCAGCATCCCCGCACCGACGGTCAGTGGGATGTGGACGACGGCCGGTAACGTCACGCCCAGCACGTCCGGCAGCGCATAGCCCACCCATGCCGCTGCTACTGCGCCAAACGCCAGTTGCCCCTCCGCGCCGATGTTGAACAGGCCGCCCTTGAAGGCCAGTGCCACCGCCAGGCCGGCGAAGATATAGGGTGTGGCCCACACCGTCGTTTCGCTCAACGCCTTGGCAGATCCGAACGCGCCCTCGAACAGACCCCTGTAGGCCGCAAGCGGATCACCGCCGACGGCCTTGATGACCAGTGCGCCTATCACCATCGCCGTGAACACTGCCAGGAGTGGCACTAAAACGGCGTTGATGGCTGGCCTCAGTTTTTCCCGGGCCGTGGATGCAATTTTTGGGGCGGCTTTCTTTACTGGTGTGCTCATTGGCTTCACTTTCGTTTTGTGGAAAAGTGCGACGCACCGCTACATTCTCGCGGGTGCGTCGCACAATTCACTATTTGCTATTCAACATTCGCTATTCTGGCTTGGCTGGCGACACGCCCGTCTGCAACGTTCCGTCCTTGAAGGCCTGGTCAATTTCCTGCACCTTGGCGTCAACCTCTGCCGGGACGCGATCTGCCAGGTCGTGATAGGGCGCCAGACCGGCCGCGCCGACGTAGTTGCCACCCTGCGGGAAGTTGCCTTCCATGGCCATCTTGATCAGGTCGAACGTGCCAGGGGTGAGCAGTTTCATCGCGCTGGTCAGCAGCGCGCTCTGTGCTTCGGGCACGGTGTAGTACTGATCGGTGTCTACGCCGATGGCCATCACGCCCTTCTCGGCACAGCCGAGCAGCGCACCGTTGCCGGTCTTGCCGCCCGCGCCGAAGACGACGTCCACGCCCTTGTCAATCATTGAGATGGCGGTCGTCTTGCCCCACTCCGGGTCGGTGAAGGTCTTGTCGAAGCCCACGTCATTGTGGTAGACGATGTTCACCTCGACGTCCGGGCGGACGTATTGAGCCCCGGCGCGGTAGCCCTCGCCAAAGCGCCACACCGGCGGGACGGCATCGGTGCCACACACGGAGCCGATCTTGCCGCTCTCGCTCATCAGCGCGGCCAGCGCACCGGCCAGAAAACCTGACTGATCTTCGGGGAAGATCAGGCCGACGACGTTCTCCACTTCGGCGCCAGGGTACTGTTCCTGGTCTACGCCGATGAACTTGACGTCCGGGTACTGCGGGCCGGCCTCCAGGGTGGCCTCACCCAGCGCGAAGCCCACGGTCACAATCACGTCGAACCCGGCATCGGCGAACTGGGCGATGTTCTTGCCGTAGTCCTTCGAGTCGGTCGTCTCAATGTACTGGACGACGGCTCCCAGTTCTTTCTCGGCCTGTTTCACGCCTTCCCACGTGGACTGGTTGAATGACTTGTCGTCAATCTTGCCCACGTCGGTCACCAGACCCACGCAGAAAACATCGGGGTCGCTGCAATCGGCCTCACCCTCACCCGCTGGTGCACAGGCTGCCAGCAGTGTAACAACTGTCAACAGACTTATACTCGCCAAAAGGTACTTGCGCATTTCGGTCCTCCTCCTGTGAAATTTAATTTATCGTTTGCCAGTGGGTATAGTTAAAGGCTCTCTCTATATGCTCACCTCCTTTCGCCCGCACGTGAAATCGGTTATCTGTTCAGCGCGGTGGACATATTATAGCCGAACTGGGGACAAAGGCAAGCAGGGCCTCCCGTTCGTGCGTGCTCCCGGCGCTTCGACGTGCGCTGATAGGCAGGACATGATATAATCAATGAGCCAATGACCGATGAACAATGAGCCAACGGACAGGTGAGCAAATGACAAACGACAAAGCCCGAACCCCAGAGCCCAAAAGACAACAGTCAATGGGCCTGCTCATCACAGGCGCTCGTGAACTGGGTATCACGCTCGCCGACTGTCACTTGACTGCCTGCGAGACTTACTGCCGGGAACTGCTGGCCTGGAACGCGCGCTTCAACCTGACCGCCATCACCGATTGGGAGGGGGTGCTGGTGCGTCACTTCCTCGATTCTCTCTCCTGCCTCAAGGCGCTGCCCCGGACAGAACTGGCGACCGGGGCGCGGGTGATTGACGTGGGCACAGGGGCGGGGTTTCCGGGGTTGCTGCTCAAGATCGTCTGCCCGGGGATGCGGCTGACGCTGCTGGAGGCAACGGGCAAGAAGGTGGCCTTCCTGGAGTACGTGGTGCGTACGCTGGGGCTGGGGGAGGTGGAGATGATCCATGGGCGGGCGGAGGAACTGGGGCACGACCCGGCTCACCGCGAGCAGTACGACTGGGCGCTGGCCCGCGCCGTGGCGGAGATGCCGGCATTGGCGGAGTACCTGCTGCCGCTGGTGCGGGTGGGGGGGGCGGCGCTGGCGCAGAAGGGGGAGGGGGCCGCTGCCGAGGTACATGGGGCCGACGCGGCTATCGTGACGCTGGGGGGGCGGGTGCGGCAATTGGTGCCGGTGGAACTGCGCGGACTGGCCGAGACGCGCTATCTGGTGGTGGTGGATAAGGTGGCCGCCACGCCGGATAGGTATCCCCGCCGGCCGGGCCTGCCGCAGAAGCGGCCGTTGAGGTGAGTAGGTGGGTAGACGATGAATGAGTAAATGAGTAGATGAAGCATGTCCTCGTTCCTCATCTACCCATTTATCATCATCCATCACTTACCCATCCGCTTTCTACTCATCTGCTCCCTTCACAATCCCCCCCCGCACCTCCATCGTCACCGCCCGCTCCCTAAACTCGGCGCTGAACATCTCTGGATCGGTGGCGGTGAGTAGCGCCTGCTCGACGCTATCCACCTGGGCCAGGAGGTAGCGCCGCCTGCCCGTGTCCAGTTCGGCCAGCACCTCGTCGAGCAAGAGCACCGGCGCTTCTCCCGTCCGCTCCCGCAGGAACGTAAGTTCCGCCAGTTTGAGCGCCAGCACCGCCGTGCGCTGCTGTCCCCGCGAGCCGAAGGTGCCCAGGTCCACCTCGTGTGTACCCTGGGCGGGACTGCCGGCGACGAAGCGCAGTTCGTCCCGGTGCGGGCCGGTGAGCGTCACTCCGCGCGCAATTTCGTCCAGCCGCCGCGCGAGGAGTGCCTGCCGGAAGGCCGCCACTAGCCCCTCGGCCTCGATTCCCGGTGGCGGCCCCCCGTAGGGTTGCATGCTCAGCCCCATCTGGTACCTCAGCGCGGGCGGCGCGGCCGGGTCGAAGTTGGGGCGATACTCCAGCCGCAGCCACTCCGCCTCGCCGGTGAGTTGCTGGTGAATGTGACCAGCGCGCTGTGAGAGGGCGGCCACCAGTTCGCGGCGGCCATTGGCGACGATGACTCCCTCACGGGCCAGCATCTCCTCGAAGGGGGCCAGTTGGGCCAGGTCACCTTGCTCGTCGCGCAGGTGGCGCAGCGCGGCGTTGCGCTGGCGCAGCGCCTCGGTGTAGCGCTCCAGCGCCGCGCAGTAGTCCCTGTCCACCTGGCACAGTGTGTCGTCCAGGTAACGGCGACGGCCAGCGGGCGGGCCGGCGACCAATTCCACGTCCTGCGGCATGAAGAGCACGACGTTTAGTGGCCCGGTCAGGTCGGCACGGCGCTTGCGCACCCGGTCCACGCGAATGGTCTTTTGTAGCCGCGTCGTGCCATCCGCCAGTGGTCGCTTCTCGAGGACGATCTCCACCTCCTGGATGCGGTCGCTCCGCGCGACCTCGGCCCACACGCGGGCATAGGGCAGCCCTTCCGCCTCAGCCTCCCACTTGATGAGTTGGCGGTCGAGGGGGGTGAGGGGCGAGGAACCGGTGGCGAGGAGATAGATCGCCTCCAGCAGACTGGTCTTACCCTGGGCATTCGCGCCGTAGAGGAGCAGCGGCTGCTCGGGCAGGGCCAGTTCCAGGCGGGCGTAGTTGCGGAAATTGGTCAGGCCGAGGTAACGGATGCGCATGGTAGACCTACCTGGTGAGACCCCTGGTCATTGCATGGGCTGAGCGGCGGGCGCGAACAGTCACGGCAGCGCCAGTTCGACCACGACGCAGCGGTGGTCCGAGGCCAGCGAATCGAGCACGCGGGCGTCCCGCACCTCCAGCCCCCGCGCCCAGACGAAGTCAATGCGCTTGCGAGGCTCAATAGCTGGGTCGGTGAAGGCCGGGTCGAAGCCGCCGGCGACGAAGGGATCGTCGAAACCTGCGGCGCGGACGCGAGCGTAGGTGGGTGAATCGGGGGTGGAGTTGAAGTCGCCGCCCAAAACGGCCGGGCTGGCGTCGCCGATGTAGGCCAGCGCGTCGTCCAACTGGCGCGCCCGCTCCTCCGGCTCCAATCCCATCCAGACGCCGTAGGCATCCAATAGCCTATTGCCAACCATCACGCGGGCGTGCACGATGGCGGTCTGCTCCAACTGGCTGGTCAGTAGTGCCGTGTCAGCGTCGGTGATGGGGAAGCGGGTCAGAAGCGCGATGCCGGAGAACCCCTCCAGCGCCGGGCCGTAGACCGCCTGCATCCCCAGCCTGCGCGCCAGCCACAGTGCGTCGTCCACGCCGTAACTGGTGATGCGGCAGGTGTCTACCTCCTGCAGCATCACGATGTCGGCGCCGCTCTTCTCGATGGTGCGGGCCTGCTCCTCCAGGTTGAACTGCCAGGGGGTGTTGTAGCCATAGTGGATATTGTAAGTGCCGACGCGGATGGGGCCGGCCTCCTTTGGGTGGAGCGCGGGGGGCCAAGCGAAGACGACGGCCAAGAGCACCACCATGGCGGCGGACAGCCAATGCCACCAGCGTTTCAGGTTCCAGGTTTCAGGTTCCGGGTGCACGGGGCGGAGGGCGGGGAGGCAGGCGACGGCGGCGGCGACCAGGAAGACATATAGCCCCATTCCACGGAAGGCCGGGATGGTGTAGGGGTAGGTGAAGGTGAAGGCCAGGGCGAAGTTGAGCAGGAGGAAAAGCAGCATTCCCAGCGCCAGTGCCGGCCCTGTGCGGTCGCTGCGGCGGGGGCCGATGATGTCCAGGAGCGCCGTCAGGATGAAGAACTGGGTCGCCAGCAGGCTCAAGGCGGAGATGGTTCCACCTCCCCGCTTCCCCGCGACCAGCCCTAACAGCGTTATGAAGAGATACTCCAGTCCGCCCAACCGCTCGACCGAAGACCGCCCCCCCCTTGGCAGGTGGACGCCAGGCATCAGCGGCAGGAGCGTGACCGCCATCAGCAGCGGCGCGACGACGGCGTAGTCCACGCCGCTCCAGCGGGCCAGCGCGTTGGGGAAGCCCAGCAGCGATGTCTCCAGAAACAGCAGCGCCCCCACAGCCAGGCCGCCCGCAAAGCCGATACCTTCCTCAGACGGGGATTCATCCTGGGTACGGGAGAAGGCCAGCCAGGCCACGATGCACGTCGCCAGCGAAAGCGCCGCCTGCACCGGCAGCCACCAATCGCGTAGCCCGACGTCGAAGGTGTTCCCGGCGGCGCGGAGAAACTGGTCGGCGGCGAGGGCCAGCATCAGCCCGGTCGGGAAGATGTGGGGCCGTCTCCGCAGCAGCGTGGCGGCGTACATCCCGGCCGCTCCGACGACGAGGATGCTGCTCCAGAGCCGCACCATCGGCAGGTTGATCGTCAGCGGGACGCGGGCCAGCGCGGCGACGAGGGCCGTGGCGAACAGCAGTGTGCGGTGGCTGCGGCGTGGGGCCGCAAGCGGCGTCAGCAGCGCCACGATCACGAGCAGCAGGACGCCCCCCATCGTCGTCAGCGGAATCATCTCGGCGAAGATGGTGTCGTAGATGAGGCCGAAGAGGACAGAGAATAGGACGCGCACTGATTGGACGAGAAAGAGCAGGACGGCGGTTGCTTCGAGGGGGTGAAGGAACTTGGGGTCACGCATTAGTCACCTCCTGGTATGGGCAGTTAGCCGGTGGTCACCGGCCGCCAGCGCCCGCGCGATGCGGGCTGCCACTCGGGCGTTGTTGAGCAGCAGCGCCTCGTTGGCCCGCCGCGCCCATCCGCCGGTCAGTTCGACCAGTCGGGCCAGCAGGAATGGAGTCAGTGCCTTGCCGCTCACGCCGGCCGCCTCTGCCTCCTCCACCGCCTGCGCAATGGCCACCTCGGCCTTGTTGACCGGGAGTTCGTCGGCCTCGGGTACTGGGACGCAGACCAGGAGCGCCGCCGGCAGGCCCAGTTCTGCCCGCGCCCGCGCCATCCGTGCCACCTCCTCCGGCGTCTCAACCCGCGCGTCCACCCTCAGTCCCGAGCGGCGGCTGTAGAAGGCAGGGAACTCGTCTGTGCCGTAGCCGATCACTGGCACGCCGTGGGTCTCCAGATATTCCAGCGTGCGCGGCAGGTCAAGGATGGCCTTGGCCCCCGCGCAGACGACGACGATGGGGATGGTAGCCAGCGCGGGGAGATCGGCCGAGATGTCCTCGGGGTGGCCCCGGTGCACGCCGCCGATGCCGCCGGTAGCAAAGACGTGGATGCCGGCGTGGTGGGCCAGGTGCATCGTCGCGGCGACGGTCGTGCCGCCACTCACGCCCTGGGCCAGAACGGGTGGCAGGTCGCGCAGGCTGACCTTGCGAGCCGCCCGGTCGGAGGCTAGCCGTGCCAGTTCCTCGTCGGAGAGGCCCACCCGCGCGTTGCCCTCCAGTACGGCAACGGTGGCCGGCAGTGCGCTCTCCTTGCGCACCGCCGCCTGCATCCGTCGGGCTATCTCCAGATTGGCTGGGGGTGCGAAGCCGTGGGTGACGAGCGCCGATTCCAGCGCTACTACTGGCTGGCCGGCTGCCAGCGCCACAGCGATGTCATTCATTAGTCTGGTAGTCATGTAGTCACTTAGTCAGGTGGTCGGGTGGTCAGGTGGTCACTTAGTCGGGTAGTGAGGTAGTCAGGTGGTCGGGTAGTGAGGTAGCCAGGTGGTCGGGTAGTCAGGTAGTCAGGTGATCGGGTGTAGTCTTTCATAAAGTCATACCCCTCCCGTCGTTTCATAAAGTCATACCCCCTGTGAGATGGGCTGGGGATAGCACATTGACAACGGTAACACAAGTTGCCGGACAGGCAAATCCTCCAGAGCCGTGGGCAACCCTGTAATCTCTTCGACGCTCAGGCCCCTGGCATCCCGGCGAACTGGGGGCAAATCAGGGAGACGCTGGCCACGTTTGGTCTTCGGCTTGACTTGGGCGAACACAAACTGACGCTGCTCAGGGTCAAAGCTAATGGAAACCGTCTGACCAGCCCAAGCTGTGCCCATTCCATAGCGCCGGCTGCCCAATGAAACTTGTCCAACTTCGCTCACGGAGCGGATCCAAGTGCGAGCGGTCAGATACTCGTCTACTCGCTTCAGGTCGAACAAGTCCAACTCCCACTCTGGGCAATACGGGTGACGGGGGACAAGCAACTGGGGATGGGCGACCAATGGTGGTTGGCCGTTGCAGCCCTTGGCCCGAGATGGACACTCTGCATTGAGTTCGTGCCAGTCCGCGTCCACCTGCTTCTGTAGCTCGCCTGCGTCATCGAAGTGCTGATCGATCAGGGTACGCTCATTGAGAGTGCGATGACCTCACTCAATACAGCCGTTCTGCTGGGGCGACGAGATCAGACGGGGCTCGATGCCCAAGCCCACCCACCACAGAGTCAACTGCGTGGGGAACGGCGTGGGATCAGCATCCACGAAGGTCGAGGCATGGTCGGTCTGGATGGCATCGGGCAGCCCCCATTCCGTGAAGGCGATCCGACAGTCCTGCTGCACCTGAGCAATGGTCAACTTGACGATTCGTTGCTCCGGTCGTTCGGCAGGATGAATCCGATGCATCACGGTCGCACGCCCGAACTCATCCCGATCCTGGTCGATGGTGACCGTACCTACTCCGGCAACATAGAGGGACTCTTTGGTGTCCATTTGCCACACTCCGTGAGCTACACCCGCCGGTGGATGCTTCGGTTGGGCTGGACGACGCTTGGGAAACAGACGGTCGCCAAAGCTACGCCAGTAGCGCCACACCGTGATGGGACGGGGAAGCTTCTTGCCCTTCAGCGAGGGACGTTCGCCCATCTTCTTCACCACGTAGGCAGCTCCCCAGGTCTTGTGTTCGCACTTGAGGCGCAGGGCCACGTAACGCATCAGCGGATCGAAGCCTGACATAGGGCCAGTAGCCGGGCGGCCGAACGTGGTTACCAGAGCACTCAGACCGTCGCGCCGGGATCGGCGAAGCCACTTTCGAGCTGTCCAGAACGAAACGCCGGTCTGATCCGCCACGGCCTGGTAGGACTCGCCTTGGTCTGCCAAGCATCCCATCTCCTGGCGCTGTTGAACAGTGGTTGCACGTGTTGCTGGCATTGTTCTCCTCCATATGCCTGAGATTTCTGGAGGAGAGTTTGCCAGCCTGTCTCAGATTGTCAAGGTTCAGGAGGTACGACTTTATGAAATGCCCAAGGGGGCACGACTTTATGAAAGACTACATCGGGTAGTCAGGTTGTCAGGTGGTTGGTTAGTCAGGTAGTCGAGTGGTTAAGAATGGCTGCGGTGCAGGTAGCCGATGAAGCCATTAACCAGTTTCTTGGCTTCAGTGGCTTTGTCGTAGATGAGTCGAAATTGGTCAGCGTTGATGTACATCTGGTCGAGGGTGATGTAAAGTTGCGACTGGACTTCGCTGGCTGAACGACGGGAATAACGCAGGAAGCGGATGAACTCGGCATCGCTCCCGGCGTCGAACCCTTCGGCGATGTTGTGCATCACTGACCCGGCCGCATCACGAATCTGGTCCTTGAGTCGGAAGTCGCGGGCGAATGCGCCTGATGACGTGACCTCATACACCAGCTTCGTGAGTTCACGTGCTATCTGCCAGGCTTTTGCATCTTCAAAGCGCTCGATCTTCATTGTTTCTCCTTTGACCCCTCGGCCTATCTGACTACCTGACTATCTGACTACCTGACTACCTGACTACCTGACTAACAACTCCACCGCCAATCGTGCGTACACCTCTGCAGCGGCGTAGACGTCGGCCAGCCGCACGTGCTCGTCGGCGGTATGGGCGTGGTGGGGATCGGCCGGTCCAAAGCCCACGGTGGGGATGCCGGCCGCGCCTGCTGTATAGACCCCCTCGGTCGAGAAGTCCCAGCGGCTCACCTGGGGGCGACGCTGCAACTGCCCCCGCACGGCCCGTACGGCAGCCACTACCAGCGGGTGATCTTCCGCCATCACCCAGGCGGGATAGAACTCGCGAGCGTGGCAGGCGTAGCCGGTGTAACTGGTGGTGTGGTACTCTGTTACTTCTACCTCGGCCTGCACTCCCTCGCGGGCGATGACCCGCTGTACCTCGGCCAGGGCCATCGTCTCGTTCTCCCCCAGCGTCAGACGCCGGTCAATGATCAACTCGCAGCGGTCAGGTATGGCGTTGCGGCTACTGGCGCGAGATAAGATGTCGGTCACCGCCAGGGTGCCTGGGCCGAGGAAGTCGTCGTGTCCCAACTGGCTGGCGAGGAGTTCCAGGCCGAACACCAGCCGCGCGGCGGTGTAGATGGCGTTGTCTCCCAGGTCGGGGCTGGCGGCGTGGGCCGAGCGCCCGTGGGCGACAAGGCGCATCTCCAGCCGTCCTCGCTGTCCCCGAGTTACGTCCAGGCCGGTCGGTTCGCCCAGCACCACCCAGTCCGGGTGTATCCCTTCCGCCTCGATCAATACCCGTGACCCCAATCCCTCGCATGGCTCTTCCTGCACCACGCAGGCCACGACGAGATCTCCCTTCAGCGCCACTCCCGCATCGCGCAGGAGTTTTGCCCCGTAGACCATCGCTGCCAGCCCACCCTTCATGTCGCAAGCGCCCAGGCCGTAGAGCGCGCCGTCCTCGACCTCGGCTCCGAAGGGCGCGTGGCTCCAGGCTTCGGGGTCGCTGACCTGTACCGTGTCCATGTGGCCGTTGAGCATGAGCACAGGGCCATGGCCTGGCCCGATCCAGCCGACGACGTTGCCGATGCGATCAGTGTGCACATCGCGGAAGCCCAGGCGCGTCATTTCCGCGACGATGCGCTCTGCCACCGCGCCCTCCTGGGTCGAGGGGCTGGGCGTCCGCACCAGGTCGCGCAGAAAGGTCACCAGATTGTTTTGGTCTTGAGGGCTTAGTCTGAATACATCCATGGTCGGTTTCGTGCTTTAGGTTTTCCATATATGATACTACGAGTCGGGGCGGAGGGCAAGCCAGCGACGCTCAGCATTTGACAGAACTGGCGGAGCATGTTAACATCTGTGTTGTACGAAATGGTTAGACCTGATGCACTGGAATTGACCGAAAGCACCGTCAGGCCGGAGGGCGCAGGCAAGGCGGTGTTTTTTGAGTATAAGAGCGCCTTTACCTATTAGGAGTAAAGTCTTATGACTGAGAAACTACGTATCGTGCCCCTGGGCGGCCTGGGGGAAGTCGGCAAGAACATGATGAGCATTGAGTACGGCCGCAATGTCCTCGTCGTGGATGCGGGCATCATGTTCCCCGAATCCGACATGCTGGGAATTGACTACATCATCCCCGACTGGGGATACCTGCGCGATAAGAAAGACCGCATCCGCGCGATAGTCATCACCCATGGCCACGAGGATCACATCGGCGCCCTCTCCCACTTTCTGGAAGAGTTCGACGTGCCGGTTTACGCCACGCGGCTGACCCAAGGCCTGGTCGAGGTCAAGATGAAGCGGAGGCGTATGTCAGGGTCGGCGGTGCTGAACACCTACGCGCCCGGCGACGTCATCAACGTTGGTCCCTTCACCATCGAGCCCTACCACGTCTGCCATTCCATCCCCGACGGGGTGGGGCTGGGCATCACGACGCCAGCAGGGCTGATTGTGCATAGCGGCGACTTCAAGTTCGACCACACGCCGGTGGATGGCTGGCCCACCGATTACGCCAAACTGGCCGAGTTCAGCGGGCGCGGGGTACTGGTGCTTCTCTCCGACAGCACCAACGCCGACCGCCCTGGCACCACTCCTTCTGAGGCGGTGCTGGATGATGCGTTCGACCAGGTGATGCGCCAGGCGCCGGGCCGGGTGATCGTGGCGACGTTCGCCTCGCTCATCTCTCGCATCCAGCAGGTTGTGGATGTGGCGGCGCAGCATGGCCGCAAGATTGCCATCGCTGGCAGGACGATGGTTGAGAATACCAAGATGGCCCGCGAGTTGGGCTACCTCGACATCCCTGACGGTATGTTGGTGACGCTGGGCGAGATCAAGAATCTGCCGGCCCGTGAGACGGTCATCATGGCGACCGGCACGCAGGGTGAGCCGACGGCGGTGTTGAGCCGTCTGGCGGTCGGGCGGCATCCTTCGCTGCGTATCCGGGAGGGGGACACGGTGGTGTTCTCCTCGCACACCATCCCTGGCAACGAGGAACTGATCCACCGCGTCGTCAACCGCCTCTTCCAGAAGGGCGCAGACGTCTACTACGAATCGCTTGCACAGGTGCACGTCTCGGGCCACGCCAGCCAGGAAGAGCAGAAGTTGCTGATTAACATACTCCGTCCTCGCTTCTTCGTCCCCATCCACGGCGAACTGCGTCACCTCAAGCAGCACGGCAAGATGGCGCGACAGTTGGGCATCCCGTCCGAGAACATTGCCGTGGTCGAAAATGGCTATGTGTTAACCTTGGATGAGGGGCAGTTGAAGATTGGGGAGCGAGTGCCTGGCGGCTACGTCTTCGTGGATGGGGCGCGAGTGGGCGAAATCGGGCCGGCGGTGATGCACGAGCGGGATGCGCTGGGGCAGAACGGTTTCGTGATGTCTATCGTGCGCTACGAGCGCAGGACGGGCCGACCTGTGGGCCGGCCGCGCATTGTCACACGCGGCTTCATCTTCGTCCCCGGGGCGGAGGACCTGCTGGCCCAGGCGGAGGAGGTTGCCCAGTCGGCGGCCTCGACTAGGCCGGGGACACCCCTGGCGGAGGTCGAAAGCCGTGTGCAGGAGGCGCTAGCCCGGTTCCTCTACCAGGAGACCAGGAGTCGCCCCGTCGTGATCCCGGTGGTGATAGAGACTTAAACCGCAATGTACGAAACGTGAGGGGTTATACCACCCTCTTCACCCCGTCCGCCGAGCGGCAGGCATAAATTGCTGGCCGACGACCGAACGCTGCTTCGTAGGCCGCCGAGACGTGAGCCTCGAAATCTGGCATGGCATCTGCAGCGACGAGCGCGACGACGCACCCGCCAAACCCCGCGCCGGTGAGCCGTGCACCATAGCAATCCACCACCTCACAGGCTGCCTCGGCTAGCCGGTCCAACTCCGGTGAACTCACCTCGTAGTAGTCACGCAGGCTGGCGTGGCAGGCTTTCATCAGCGCACCCACGGTGACCAGGTCTCTCCGCCGCAGTGCCGCTGCCGCCAGCAACACCCGCATGTTTCCGGTGACGACGTGGAGGGCGCGCCGGTAAATGACCTCGGGCAGATGTGCTCGCAACCGTTTCAGGTCGTCCAGGCTCACGTCGCGCAGGGCGCGGATGTCGGGCAGATGTTCGCGCAGCATCCGTACCGCCTGCTCGCATTGGGCACGCCGCACGTTGTACTCCGAGGTGGCCAGTCGTCGCCGCACTCCCGTATCTGCCACCATGATGACGATGCCCGCCGGGAGCGGCACAGGCTCCACCTCCAGTGTGCGGCAATCCAATAGCAGCGCGTACCCCTCCGCTCCCAGGGCGCTCGTCATCTGATCCATGATGCCGCAGTTGATGCCCACGTAGCCGTTCTCCGCCCGCTGGCAGACCAGCGCCAGGTCGCGCCGGTCGAGTTGGAAGCCGGAGAGTTGCTGCCAGGCGTAGGCAAACGCCACCTCCACGGCCGCCGAGGAGGATAATCCCGCCCCCACTGGCACGTCGGACGTCAGCACCGCCTCCATCCCTACCGGTCTCAGCCCGCGCTCCTGCAGCGCCCAGGCGACGCCTTTGGGATAGTCGGCCCAACCGCCGTCCGATGAGGGGATGACGTCGAGCGGAAAGATGGCATCGCCTCCCAGGTCGAGCGCGCGCACGAGAACCTCACGTGCATCAATCGCGGCGGCTGCGACCCAGGCGGCGCGGTCCACCGCCACTGGCAAGACGTAGCCCTCGTTGTAGTCGGTGTGCCCGCCCAGGAGATTGATCCGTCCGGGGGCGCGCACCGCAATCGCTGGCTGGTGTGCAAAACGGGTCTCAAAGGCGGATAGCACTCTAGTCTGCATCGTGTTCCTCCAAAGCGATGACGTCGGGCAGCAAGCCTGTCTTACCCAGCGCGGCGACGAGGCGGGGCCAGTCTCGCTCGCGCACCAGAGCGGCTGCTGGCCCGATGCGTTCGCGGATGAGGTGTCGGGTGAGCGGGGAGGCTGCGATCTGTGCCATCAGCCCCTCACTGGAGAGGCGCAGCAGCACCACCCGCTCCAGCCGGACCTCGGCTCCGCGAGCCTCCCAGCGCGTCAATGCTGCCTCGATGGAGCGGGGTACAGGTGCGCTGGTGACCTGGCCCAGGAACTCCAGCACGCGCGCCGCAGGGATGCCCTGCCGCCGCGCGCGCTCCAGCGAGGTGGGGGTGAGCCGGTAGACGAAGGGACCCCCCTCAATCCTCCCTGCGAGGGGGGAGGTATCACCCTCAATCCCCCCTACGAGGGGGGAAGTCACCCAGTCGGCGACGCGGGCCAGTTGAAAACGTTCGTAGCGTCGGGCCGGTGGTGCCAGCACAGTGAAATCGGACCGCAGGGCCAGCGGCGCGGGTTCGGGCTCGGGCGGGGATTCGGCCAGGCCGAGGCAGGCCGCCCCCGCCAGGGTCAGACGGAAGGAAGTCGGTGGGCCGTCGAGAGCCTCTGCTTCCACGTCGGTCAGGCCCAGCCAGGCTAGCGGTCCTGTTATGATGTAGCGGATAAGTGCCCCCTCGACGGCGTCCCAACTTTCGAAGCCGGAGAGGTAGGCGCCGGTGTCCGCGTCGCGGACGTACCAGGTAGTGTAGTCGCCGTCGGGCCGCTGAAAATCGGGATCGGCCTGCTTGACGGCGGCGACGAAGTCGTCGAGCCTATACCAGGTGTCCGGGGCGCACCGTTCGACAGGCTCACGGTAGACTGCTTCCAGGTGGCGCAGGATCGCCCGTCGCGCCAGGAGCGGGTCGTTATGCCAGGCGCCGGTGTCCTCGGGGTGGAGCGTGAGGACGTGAAATAGGTCGTTCCAGGTCGGGTCGTCCCGCCAGGCTTCAGCGAGCGTATCCCGCTGCTGGCCGGGCGGAGATTGGAGCCAGGCGGTCACTGGGCCCGGGTCGGGGCGCAGGTGGCCGGAATCGGTCACACGCAGCCAGCCAAGATGCCGGGCTAGATGGCGTAGGAAGGTCGGCCGTGTGGGGTCGGGGTCGCGCAGGCGACGGGCCAGGCGGGCCTTGTGGCGGACAGGCCAGTCGCTGCCAGGGCTGGGGTGCAACTGCTCGTTCTGGAGGTAGGCCAGCAGTGTGCAGGCGTCGTCGAGGAGGGCATCGCCGGCCGGGCGCGCGGCGGCGGGCGCGGGGGCCGGTTCGAGCGTGATGATCGGCAGTGGGGTGGGGGGGGCTGGCAGGTGGGCCCGCAGTTCGGGGGGAACGAAGACGACCTCGTAGGCTCCCTCAGGCCCCTGCTCGAAGGCGCGGGAGATGAAGCCATTGTACCAGAGTCCTTCGGCGGGGGAGATGGGCTTACGCCAGGGTCGCTCCCGCGCCATCCGGCCCGGCCCCATCGTGCGTATCTCCCCCCACTCGCGGGCGAAGACCCGTAGCGGCATCTGCCCCCTGGCGGCGAGCAATGCCTCCAGTGCCTGGCGCTGGTCGTCGGGAAGTGCATCCCAGACACCGGTGATGGCCTCGGGTGTAGCCATCGCCTTGGTCAATTGAGCTACCGCATCCTGCCGGCGGCTGGTCGTCAGTTCCACGTCCCAGAAGCGGGCGATGACCCGCAGCCGGGCTAGGTCGGTATCCAGAAGGCATTGGTGGAGCGAGCGCATAGCAGGCTTATTATACAATGACCAATGACCAATGACCAATGACCAATGACCAATGATCAATGACCAATGACCGATGACAGATGCACGTACAACTCAACTCACACAAGTTGCGTATTCAAATGAAGAGGCTATAATTCAGGTGTTGAGCGTAAAACGTGAGGAGAGAGGCCGATGAGTAGAGACCGACGAGTGGAACTGATTTCACAGAAAGATACAGACACACTGACAGCGTGGCTTCAGGAGACGGTGCGCCAGGCACGCCTGGTCTGGCGGCTGTTCTGGGACCGGCGTGTATCACTGTGGGCGAAGTTGATCCCACCGGCGGCGCTGGCCTACGTGCTTTCTCCGGTAGACATCATCCCCGACGTGGCGCTGGGCCTGGGCCAACTGGACGACATTGCCGTGCTGCTGATTGGGGTCAAACTCTTCATCGAGTTGGCCCCACCGGAGGTAGTGCGCGAGCACCTGCTGGCATTGGGAGCGCGCATCAAAGAGTGGCACGTGGTGGAGGAGGAGGGTGGGTCGTCTGTAGTGATTGAGGGGGAATACGAGGTCAAGGGGCCGGAAACGGAGGAGGTAGCAGCGGAGGAGACGTAACCTGCCGGCGTCGCGGAGGCCGAGATTCGACCAGTAGCGGCTTCGTCGCGCATCCAATCGGTTTCCTGGCCTGCGTCCCACATCCCGGCAGTGGGGGGCGGTGGGAAGATTGTCTTTGAGCGCGAAGGTGAATCATTGTATAAAGAGCGAAGGCGAGAGAGTGCCTCTCGCCTTCGTGATGCTTTGGGCAAGGGCCGTCGTTGAAGCACCTCTGCACCTCTGGCATTCTCTGTGGCGAGGTATGGGCGATTGTCTGGGCCGAGCCCATTTGACAGATTCTTCGCCCTGTGGTATGATGGAAAACTGAATTTTAGCACTCCATAGGTGAGAGTGCTAAAGCGAGTGTGGATGAGAAATGGATGGGTTGACACTTCGCCAACAGACCGTTCTGGGCCTGGTCGTGCGGGAGTACGTGAACAGCGCCTCCCCGGTTAGTTCCCGCGCGCTGGTCGAGCGTTACGATCTTGGGATAAGCACGGCCACCGTGCGCAACGAGATGGCACGACTGGAGGAATTGGGCTATCTTGGCCATCCTCATACCTCGGCCGGGCGCGTTCCCACGTACCGGGGCTACCGTTACTTCGTCGAGCGGCTGCTGGGGGAGGTGGGCCTGCCCTTGCACGAGCGCCGTACCATTGCCCACCAGTTTTACCAGGCGCGTCAGGATTTTGAGCAATGGATGCCATTGGCGACTTCCGTCCTGGCCCGCACTGCCCGTGGGGCTGCTCTGGTGACCGCGCCCCAGGCCGCAGAATCGCGCTACAAGCACCTGCAACTCATATCTACTCAGGGGCGGTCGGTGTTGCTCATCCTCGTCCTGCGCGGAGGCACAGTCAAACAGCAATTACTGGCTCTGGTCGAGCCTCTCAATCAAGGGGCTCTCAATGAGATCAGCGACCGGCTTAACCAGGCTTGTAGCGGACTCGCTGCCGGTGAGATCCAGGCCCGCATCAATGCCCTGCCTCCTCTCGAAGCCGACATAGCCAGACTCGTGATGGATATCATGCATCGCGCTGATGTGCATGCCACTGAGATTGTCTATCGTAATGGGTTGAGCGAGGTGTTGCAGCAGCCGGAGTTCGCCGAGGGGGAAAAAGCCCAGGGGCTGGTGCGGGTTATGGAGGAGCACAGTTTCCTCGAGGGGGTGTTGGCCGACGCCCTCAGCCAGGAGGTCGGCAGCGTGCGGGTGCTGATCGGCGGTGAGGGGCGTTGGGACGAACTTCGGGCCTGCAGCCTGGTGTTGGCACGCTACGGCGTGACCGGATTCGTCACCGGGGCGCTGGGCGTGGTAGGTCCTACCCGTATGCTCTACGGTCGTGCTATCTCGGCTGTGCGCTTCGTCGCCGGGCTGCTATCCGACCTGGTGTATGATATGTATGCGGAATAGGCTACCAATGAACAATGAACAATTAACAATGAACAATGAACAATGAGTCAATGAACAATGAACAATGAGCCAATGATCAGGATGACAAGGGCCGAATGATGTAGTAGCAAGGAGGTCGAGGTGACGAAGAAAAGGAAGAAGGCTGAAGCCCAGCCTGAGGCGGGAGAGAGCGAAGCACAAGCAGAGATTGTTGAGCAGGAGGGCGAAGTAGCGGAAGAAGTAGTGGAGGAAGCAGCGGCAGTTGGGGAGGGACCGGAGGAAGCGGGCGACGAATTGGAGAGGCTGCAGGCGGAATTGGAGAAGGCCGAGGCTCAGGCAGCCGAATACCTCGATGGCTGGCAGCGAACCCAGGCGGAGTTCTCTAACTATAAGAAGCGGCAGGAGGCGGAGCGAGCGCAAGTGACGACGCTCGCAAACGCGACCCTGCTGCGCAAACTGCTACCTGTCGTGGATGGCTTCGAGCGGGCTCTTGTGACTCTGCCTGCCGGTTTAAGTCCATTGACCTGGTGTGAGGGGGTCTTTCTGATCAAGCACAAATTGGATGCCGTTCTGGAATCCGAGGGCGCCAAACCCATCGAGACCAGGGGGCAGACGTTCGACCCCCGTTATCACGAGGCCGTGACTTACGAGGAGACTCAGGGCCACGACGACGGTCAGATCATCGGTGAGGTGCAGCGGGGGTACATGCTCGGTGAGTGGGTGCTGCGGCCCGCGTTGGTGCGGGTAGCCAAGGCACCTGCTGCCCAGTCTGAAGAAGGCAGTGATACAACTGAGAACAAGGAGTAATGTGCAATGGGTAAGATTATCGGTATTGACCTGGGCACGACCAACTCGGTCTGCGGGGTGATGTTGGGCGGCGAGCCCACCGTCATCCCCAGCGCCGAGGGGGGACGATTGTTTCCCTCGGTCGTGGCTGTCAACCCCAAGACGGGGGAACGCATGGTCGGGCAGGTTGCCAAGCGCCAGGCCGTCATCAACCCCGAAAACACCACCTTTTCTATCAAGCGCTTCATGGGACGCAAATTCGACGATCCAGAGGTACAACGGGCGCTGAAGATCGTCCCCTACGAGGTCACGGAGGCTTCTAACGGAGACGTGCGGGTCCGGATGGGGGGTAAGGAGTACAGTCCGCCGGAAATCTCGGCCATGATCTTGCAGAAGATCAAGACCGACGCCGAAGCCTACCTGGGGGAGGAGATCACCCAGGCGGTCATCACTGTCCCGGCCTATTTCAACGACAGCCAGCGGCAGGCGACCAAAGACGCTGGCCGAATCGCTGGGCTGGAGGTGTTGCGCATCATCAACGAGCCGACTGCCTCCTCGCTGGCCTATGGTCTCGATAAGAAAAAGGATGAGACTATCGCCGTCTTCGATCTGGGCGGTGGCACCTTCGACATCTCCATTCTCGACGTCGGAGACGGCGTCTTCGAGGTGCGCTCGACCAGCGGTGATACCTTCCTGGGGGGCGATGACTGGGACCGGCGTGTCATTGACTACGTGGCCGACGAGTTCAGGAAAGACCAGGGAATTGACCTGCGCGAAGACCGCCAGGCCCTTCAGCGGTTGAGGGAGGCGTGTGAGAAGGCTAAGGTCGAACTTTCTACGGTGATGGAGACGGAGATCAACTTGCCTTTTATCACTGCCGACGCCTCCGGTCCCAAGCACCTGCAGATGAAACTCACGCGGGCCAGGTTGGAACAACTGACCGATGATCTGATCGAGCGCACCGTCGGCCCCTGCCGGCAGGCTATGACCGATGCCAAACTGAAGCCTTCCAACATTGACGAGGTTATCCTGGTGGGCGGGCAGACGCGCATGCCGGCCATCCAGCAGAAGGTGGCCGAGCTCTTTGATAAAGAGCCCCACAAGGGCGTCAATCCCGACGAGGTGGTGGGCCTGGGCGCGGGAATCCAGGCTGGCGTCCTCGGCGGCGAGGTCAAGGATGTGCTCCTGCTCGACGTGACCCCCCTGACATTGAGCATTGAGACGCTGGGCGGTGTGGCTACTTCACTCATCGAGCGCAACACTACTATTCCCACCCGCAAGGGCCAGATCTTCTCCACCGCCACCGATGGACAAACGCAGGTGGAGATTCATGTGGTTCAGGGAGAGCGGCCCATGGCGGCTGACAACAAGAGCCTGGGGAAGTTCATCCTCGATGGCATCCCGCCTGCACCCCGGGGCATTCCTCAGATCGAAGTTACCTTCGACATTGACGCCAACGGCATCCTCAGCGTTTCTGCCCAGGATAAGGCCACTGGTCGTGAACAGTCTATGCAGATTGTCCCTTCCAGCGGTCTCTCTGACGGAGAGGTTGAACGCATGGTTCAGGAGGCCGAGCGGTACCGCGATCAGGATCGCCAGAGGAAGGAAGAAGTAGAGGCCCGTAACGTCGCCGACAACGCTGTCTACAGTGCTGAGAAGTTCCTACGAGAGCAGGGAGACAAGGTATCCGCTCCTCTGCGCTCTGAGGCAGAGGCCAAGATCGAGGCACTCAAGAGCGCTCTCCAGGGCAGCGACGTCAGCGCCGTCCGTCGGCACACGGACGAATTGAGCCAGGTGATGCAGCAAATGGGATCCGCGATGTATCAAGGGGCTGGCCCGGGCGCTCCTCCACCGCCGGGAGGTGAATCGCCCGGAGGTGATGAGGAAGACGTCGTCGAAGGCGAGTTCAGCGAAGCGTAGCGAGTAATGGGTAGATGAGTAGCGAGTAACGAGGGAAGCCCTCGTTACTCGCTACTTGCCGAATGGTATGAATAGCAAGCGCGACTACTACGAGGTGCTGGGGGTCAGCCGCTCGGCTCCCCCGGACGAAATCAAGAAAACCTATCGGCGGCTGGCGCGTCAATATCACCCGGATGTCAGCAAGGAGCCCGACGCTGAGACACGCTTCAAGGAGATCAACGAGGCATACGAGGTGCTCTCTGATCGCGAGAAGCGGGCTACTTATGATCGCTTCGGCCACGTCGGGCCCGGCGTGGGGGGCTTCGGCTTTGACTTTGGTTTCCGTGATCCCTTCGAGATTTTCGAGGAGGTCTTCGGGCGGGGATTTGGGTTTCGCACCTCCGCTCGCCGGGGGCCACGGCGGGGCGCCGACCTGCGCTATGACCTGCACCTGACCTTTGAGGAAGCGGTCTTCGGGTGTGAGAGAGAGATCGAGGTCACGCGCTATGAGGTATGCCCGGAGTGCAACGGCAGCGGGGCCGAGCCGGGGACGTCGCCGGTCCGCTGCTCGGAGTGTAAAGGCACCGGGCAGGTGCGGCGGGTGCAGCGATCCATCCTGGGCTCCTTCGTCAGCGTCACCGCCTGTCCCATCTGCCGGGGTGAGGGGACGACGATCCCGATTCCTTGTTCCCGGTGTGGCGGCGAAAAGCGGATCTACGTCACCCGCAGGCTTTCCGTCACCGTCCCACCCGGCGTGGATCACGGCACCCAAATCCGGCTGGCAGGCGAAGGGGAGATGGGGGAGCGGGGCGGTCCCCCCGGCAATCTCTATGTCGTTCTGGACGTGGAGCCGCATCCCATTTTCCAACGGCACGGCGACGACATCTTAGTCGAGTTGCAGGTCAACGTTGCCCAGGCGGCGTTAGGGGCCGAGGTGAGCATCCCTACCCTGGAAGGTGAAGAGAAAGTTTCTATCCCTTCTGGGACCCAGGGTGGCGCCGTGTTGCGGCTGCGGAACAAAGGGGTGCCCCACTTGCGACGGAATGGCCGGGGCGACGAGCTGGTGTTGGTGCGGGTTGCCGTTCCAACCAAACTGTCCCGCGAGCAGCAGCGGCTCCTCCGGGAATTGGGCGAAACGTTGGAGCCGGAGACCGTCTGGCAGGAGAAACGTAGTTTCGTGGACGATCTACGGGAGTTGTTTGGCCTGTAACCATCATCCATCATCCATCATCCATCATCCAGTATGGAGTGGCTTGAGGTCAGTGTAACAGCGGAGAACGAGGCTGCGGAGGTAGTGGCCGAGGTTCTCTCACGCTACGCCCATCGTGGGGTGGCCATCGAAGCCGGGCCTGGGGGTTGGAACACAGGCCCGGTGATCGTTAGGGCTTACTTACCTGCCGATGACCAACTGCGGGCCAACAAACGCCGCATCGAGGAGGAACTCTGGCACCTGGGCCAGATCCGGCCTGTTTCTGCTCCCGTCTTCCGCCCTGTCGCCGAGGCGGACTGGGCGGAAGCGTGGAAGGAGCGGTTGAATGTCATACACGTGGGGCAGCACGTCGTTATCCGTCCCTCGTGGCGGGATTATGCACCTGTACCTGGGGACCTCGTCATCCAATTGGACCCCGGTATGGCCTTTGGTACCGGGCTGCATCCCACAACGCAGATGTGCTTGGTGGCGCTGGAGGAGTTGGTATGCCCGGGGGCAGAAGTGCTCGATCTGGGCACCGGTTCCGGCATCCTGGCGATTGCGGCAGCCAAGTTGGGTGCTGGACACGTGCTGGCGGTGGACAACGATCCCATAGCGGTTGATGTGGCGCAGGACAACGTGATAAGCAACGGGGTGCAGAGAGCCGTAGGTGTGATGTGTGGCTCTCTCGCAGAGGTGTCGGGGAGTTATGATCTGGTAGTGGTCAACATCCTGGCAAGAGTGATCGTGGAGATGATGCGGGGGGGGCTTGCAACACGAGTGCGCTCTGGCGGGGTACTGATCGCTGCTGGTATCATCGCCGATCAGGAGCCGGAAGTCGTTGCTGCGCTGGAGAGGGAAGGGCTTACGCTGGTAGAACGATGGCAGAGAGAGGATTGGGTGTGTCTGGTGGTAAAGCGAGTCTACTCCTTTGGCTGAACGGCGCGCTTATATCGGTAGACAATTCGACCGCGTGTTAGGTCGTAAGGTGAGAGTTCCACCCGCACGTGGTCGCCCAGCAGGATGCGGATGTAGTACTTGCGCATTTTGCCAGACAGGTAAGCCAGTACCTCGTGACCGTTGTCAAGCCGTACACGGAACTGGGTGCTAGGCAGCGCCTCAATGACGGTGCCCTCCATCTCGATTTTATCCTCTTTCTTTTTGCCCATCTGGTTTACCTCTTCGCAATTGGCTGCGATGGCTGATCTGTGGCCTCCGGCTCTAGGTCTTGGCTTCCTCTTCCTCAGTCGGTGCGCGGGTTTCTGCCTCTGCCTCTAGCGCAGTGGCTTCTTCCTCAGCCGCTTCGCTGTCCTCTGCCTCTGCCCCTGGCGCAGCGGTTTCTTCTTCTGCCGCTTCGCTGGCCTCTGCCTCTGCCCCTGGCGCAGCGGCTTCTTCTCCGGCCGCTTGGCTGACTTCTGCCTCTGCCCCAGGCGCAGCGGCTTCTTCTTCTGCCGCTTTGCTGGCTGCCTCCTTAGCCTTGTGAGCGGCCTGTTGTTCTGCCACCCAGCGCTCCCACTCCTCCTGCCGCACCTGCCTGGCACTCAGGGCAATTCGCCTTCTCCGGCTGTCCATGCTTTTGATCTTCACCAGCAGCGTCTCACCGGGATGGACGATGTCCGAAGGGCGAAATTCTGGCGTGCCGGTCATCTCGCTGGCGTGGAGTAGCCCTTCAACTCCGAGATCCAGTGCGATGAAAGCACCGAAATCCAGCACACGGGTGACCTGTCCTTCGACCAACTGCCCTTGCCGATAGTGGTCGTCTACCAGGGTCCAGGGATCGGGCTGGAGTTTCTTGAGGCTGAGCGCGATCCGTTTTCGTTGCCGGTCCAGGTCGAGCACGTAAACGTCTACCTCCTGACCGACCTTGAGCACCTGGTGGGGATTGTCTACCCGGCCCCAACTGATTTCCGAAATGTGGATCAGGCCGTCAGCCCCGCCCAGGTCTACGAAAGCACCGAAACTGGTGATGTCGGTCACTCGCCCATGCCGCGTCTCCCCTTCCGTCAATTGGGCCATAACCCGCTCGCGTTGCAATTCCTGCCAGGCGCGCAGTGCCCGCCGTTGGGAAAAAATCAAGCGGCGGCGACGGCGGTCTACTTCGATGATCTTGAGACCAAATTGCTCCCCGACCATGTCTGCCAGGCGTCGGCGGCGCTCTTCCTCTGGCAAGCGCCTGGGCAGCCCTACGACTTGCGAAGCGGGGATAAAGCCGCGAATCTTGCCAAACTGAACCACGAGGCCACCACGATTGTAGCCGGAGACCTCGCCCTCGTAGAGTTCGCCTTTGTTCATTATCTCCTCAGCCCTGAGCCAGTCCTGGTACAGGCGGGCCTGGTGGATGGACAATATAGGATGCCCATCTCTGTCTTCGGGTTGGATCACCAACACTGAGACAGTGGTATTGGGCTGGATTGCGGAGCGGGTTTCCTCGTCCAGACGTTCCAGGTCTTCAGCAGGGACGAGACCCTCTCGCTTGAGGCCAACGTCCACGATCAAACCGCGCTCGTTGGCCTCCATCACAACGCCGGTGCAAATGTCCCCACGCCGGGGGGCCTTGTATTCCGTCAGGTACTCGTTCAAGTCCTTGCCAGTCGGACTTTGCCCGGTGGAGCCTGGGTCGGTCGAGTCGTGACTGTTGGGATCCTGGTCGGTTAAGGTTGCTATGTTCATCAGTTCAGATTACTCCTCATACGATACTGCTCCTCCGACGAAGAACCCGGCACACCTGCACCTGATGGACGTGCGGGCGATGCCGGGTCCGGGAATCACGCCTAACGCTGGACAAATGCTGAATCGGATCGTCTTATCTCTGCCCACCTCATAGAAAGGCCAACCTGTCAAAGACGGTTCGGCGTCGCGGTCCGCACGAGAGGGACAATATCTCAAATGTATACGTATTCTATCACGTCATGGGGGAATGTCAAATTATCCCACGATGATTTCCCCCCCGTCTACTGGGATGACCGTTCCGCTGATCCAGGTGATGGCCGGGTCGGCCAGACCCACCAGCACCTTCGCCACGTCCTCAGTCATCGTCATGCGGCCGCCGGGGTTGCGCTTGAGCACCTCAGCGATGTAGGTCTCATGGCCCGGAATAGCACGCAACGCGGGTGTGTCGGTCACGCCGGGCCGCAGGCAGTTGACGGCGATGCCCCAGGGCCCCAATTCCAGCGCCAGTTGCCGCGTGTGACTTTCCAGCGCCGCTTTCGCCGCCGAGACCACGCCGTACATCGGGGCCGCCCGGATCGCGCCAGAACTGGATAGCGCGTAGACTCGGCTGCCGCGCACCAGGAGATTCCGCCGCACCAGGTCCTGCACCCAGTAGACCAGGCTGTGGGCCATCACCCGCAGCGTCATGTCCATCTGCGCCTCATTGACCGCTTCCTCCGGGACGTCGGCGATGAAGGGCAGCAGTGTGCCAAAGGCCAGTGAGTGCAGCACGAAGTGAACGTTGTCGGCTGGGTCGTCCGCCAGCCTCTCCTCGATCTGATCGAGCACGCGTGTCCGCTTGCGGGCATCGGCGGCGTTGGTGTTGAAGAAGACTGCCTTGCGGCCCAACGCCTCGATGTCGGCCACGACCTGCTTGGCGCGAGGGAGCGTCGCCCTCGTATCGAGGTGCACGCCGAATATGTTCATCCCTGCGCCGGCCAGCGCCCGTGCTGTCGCTGCGCCGAACCCACTCGACGCTCCCAGGATAAGCGCCCACCGTCTTTCAAGTTCATTCTTGCTCATTGCCACCTCCTAATTACGTTTCACGTTTTGTGTATCTAACAACACCCAATGGCCACCCCCGATGCGCCTTCACCTCAGGCTGGCAGCCTTGTGTCCTTGCCCAAATCCCGGTAGAATACGGACCGATGAAGCCGTTCACAAGCCGCAAACTCGACCACGCCGGCCGCCAGGTCATTGCCTATCCGGGCCGGGTGCTCCGGCGCGACGACCGCGCTATCGTGCTGCGCACCGGATGGGACCGTCCCCCGATGGACCTGGGCTACATCGTCCTCGAACCCGGTGACCGCTGGACGGAGTATTTCTACGCCGACCGATGGTACAACATCTTTGAGATTCGCGCCAGCGACGGGCGCTTGAAGGGCTGGTACTGCAACGTCACCCGCCCCGCCTGCATCGGCGCTGATGAGGTGGCTGCCGAAGACCTGGCGCTCGATCTGTGGGTCGCGCCCGACGGGGAGACGCGGGTGCTCGACGAGGATGAGTTCGCTGCGTTGCCGCTGCCTCCCGCAGAGCGCGAGGCGGCACAGAAGGCACTGGCCGAACTGCAGGCGATGGTGGCGCGGAAGGCAGCCCCCTTCGACGGGAGACGCGACGATGGGTAACGCTGCCAACCTGCAGCGATGGGAACTCTGGATGCTGGTCGTGCTCCTGCTGGTGGGGACGGCCCTGCGCCTGATCGCCCTGGGGGACGTGCCCCCTGGCCCGGGCTACGACGAACTGCAGAACGCACGCCTGAGCGAGCGCGTCCTGGTGGGCGAGTGGGCCATCTACTTCCCGGAGAACTTCGGGCAGGAGTCGCTCTACCCCACGCTGGCAGCGTTGGCGGTGCGCTTGCTGGGCTGGAGCGTGTTCGCGCTGCGGCTACCCGGTGCGCTGGGGGGCGCTCTCTCGGTGCTGGCGCTCTACCTTGCCGGCCGACGACTGGCGGGCCAGCGTGCTGCGCTGCTGGCGGCTGCTTTCCAGGCGGTCTCCTTCTGGCCGTTGATCGAGACTCGCATGGCACTGGAGATGGCGCTGCTGCCCCCGTTGGCCGGGTTGGCGATGCTGTTCCTGGCGCGCGGGTTGGATGGACAGCCGAGGACTCACTGGTGCGTGCTGCTCGACTTCGCGCTGGCCGGGCTCTTCCTTGGCGGCCACGCCTATGCCTACACCGCCGGCCGGGTGATGCCCCTGCTGCTGCCCGTGCTGCTGGTCTATCTGTTCCTTCTCGACCGGCGCACTCTGCGCCGTCACTGGCCTGGGTTGCTGTTGCTCTGCGTGGTGACATTGCTGGTCGTTGTGCCGCTGGCGCTCTTCCTGCACGCCCACCCCGAGGCCGAACAGCGCCTCGACCAACTCAGCGGTCCGCTGGTCGCGCTGCGCCAGGGAGATCTCCACCCCGTGTTTGAGATCGCTGCCGACACGCTGGGCATGTTCACCCTGCGGGGCGAGCCCCAGTGGTTGTACAACATTGCCGGCCGCCCCCTCTTTGACCCGCTCACGTCGCTCTTCTTCTACGCCGGGCTGGCGGTCTGCATCGCCCGCCTGCGCGACTGGCGCTGTGGCGTGACGTTGCTCTGGCTGCTGGTGGGGCTGGGGCCTGGTATGGTCAGCCTGCCGTCGGCCTCTTTCAACCACACCCTGGCGGCCCAGCCGGCCGTCTACCTGGTGCTGGCGCTGGGGGTGGACGCGGCATGGAAGTGGCTGGCGCGTCGGCGTGCCTGGACTGGTCCACTGATGGTCGCGCTGCTGCTGACGCTCAACGGGGTGCTCTCCTGCCGGGCCTACTTCGTCACCTGGGCTGGCGCACCCGAGGTGCGGGAATTGTACCAGGGTGGCATTACCGCCGTCGCCCACGAACTGGACGCGCACGATCCGCCCGGCCCGGTGGCCGTCGGCGCTCCCTACGTCAACTACTGGCATCCCTGGAACGCCCTCGGCTTCGACCTGGCGCTGCGGCGGGGGGACCTGAGTGTGCGCTGGTTCAATCCGGGCGGAGGCTGGGTCTGGCCGGCGGGCACAGGCCCCGTCACTTTCTACTTCCCCACTGATCCGCTGGGGCCGCAGACATTCGACCCGGCACTGGAGGGGCTCTTCGCAGCCGATGCCACGCTGCTGCCCACGGCCGGCAGTGACTTCGCCGCCTTCCGCGTCGCTCACCCGGCTGCGTTAGAGGAGCGGCTGGACGCGCTGGCGGATACGCCCGTGGCCTGGCCCCCGGACCTGGCGCACCTCCCGTCGCCAGCGTTGCCTCTTGTCTTCGGCGACCGCTTTGCGCTGCTAGGAGCCGAACTGCAAGAGGGCCCCGTGCCACCCGGCGGCGAACTGCGGCTGATCACCTACTGGGAGGTGCTGACCGCCGATCCCACGCCCGTGGTCGCCTTCGTGCACCTCACCTCCGACGGGCAGGACATCTGGGGCCAACACGACGGGTTGGACGTGCGGCCGGTCGGTCTCCAGCCGGGTGATCGCTTCGTGCAGGTGCACCCCGTGCCGGTCAGGCCCGATGTGCCGCCTGGTCTTTACCACGTCCAACTGGGCCTCTACGGCCCTGATACGCTGCTGCGACTGCCCATCGCGGCAGATGCGGAAGGCACGGTGGATCGGGTGTGGGTGGGAGAGGTGCTGGTGGAGTCTACGCGCCCCGGCCCGAAGAGCCGAAGCTGGGAAACTCTTCCAGCGCCGCTTGTTCACGGCGGCGCGGTTCACCGTTCCCCCCACACAACGCGCTTGACCTCCGGGCCGTCCCGATGTACAATCCCGTCCTGGAGGAGCGAATGGTCATCGCAGTGATTGACGGCATGGGCGGGGGCATCGGGGCACAGATCGTGACCCAACTGCGACAGGAGTTGCCGCTGGAGGTGGAGGTCATCGCGCTGGGCACCAACGCCATCGCCACCGACAAGATGATGCGTGCCCGCGCCAACCGGGGCGCTACTGGCGAGAACGCCATCCGCGTCTCCATCAACCAGGCCGACTTCATCCTGGCCCCCATCGGCGTGGTCATCCCCAACTCGCTGATGGGCGAGGTCACGCCGGGCATCGCCACAGCCGTGGCCAGGGCGCGGGGGCGCAAACTTCTTCTGCCCATCAACCAGCCCCACTTCGAGATCGTGGGCATCGAGTGGAAGGCACTCACCAAGCAGATCAGCGCTGCCATCGAAGTCATCCGGCAGGTGCTGGAAGGCGAAGTGGCTTGACATCCCCTGGAGTTCGTGGTATAGTCTCTATCGCCGACATGAAGTCGGCACCGAACAGCGCATTGTGAAGAGCGCCATCGGCCGGCCTGAAGGCTCGGTACGTGGCGGTCTTTTGTTTTCTCTGGAGGTGCAAGATGTGTGAAACCACCGTTTATCTCAGCCACGACGGCGAAGAGCAGAAGGTCATGGAGGACGTGGTGCTGGTGCAACCCGAGGACGATGCTTACCTGCTGGTCAACATCCTGGGCGAGCAGAAACTGGTGCAGGGGTGCATCGTGAAAATAGACTTTCTGAAGCACACCCTTCATCTGGGCCAGCCGCAGGAGCCAGCCACCGTCCAAAGTTAATCACGCGCCTACCGCATTTCTCAAGCCAACAACATAGGGGATCATAAGGGCCATGAAGGCTGCTTCCGGTTTGAAGCCGGTGGTCTTCGTGGCTCTTTTTGCTCCCAGGCCTTGAGGTCACCGGTGCGGAAATCATCTGACGAATGAGGTGGAAACCTCACATGGCGAGATCAGACACCACGCGTTGGCCGTCAGTGCGCGACGTATGACAAGCTACTCAGGCATCGTCATTCTGAGCGACCGAAGGAGCCTGTCCTGAGCGAAGACGAAGGAAGCGAAGAATCTCGCGTTGGCAATGATTCGACACTCGAAAAATGAGATTCCTCGTCACTACGCTCCTCGGAATGACGCATCACGGGCAGGCTGAGTAGTAATCACGGGAGCTCAAAGATGTGTGAAGAATGCGGTTGTGAAGTTCGTACTACCCTCGTCTGCCCTGAGTGCGGTGGAAGGATGGTGCTCATTAACGGTCAGGCAACCTGCCTGTCCTGCGGTACGTCTCCTTCACCGGATGCAGACCTGCCGGAACGGGAAGAGCACCACCATCACCATCACCACGCCGGACACGCGCACGAAGAGGAAGCAAAGACCGAGCCTGACGACCTGGCCAAACTGCGCATCCTGCTCCCACATTGGGTCGAGCACAACGAGGATCACGCAGCCGGTTTCCGGCGCTGGGCGGCGAAGGCGCGGGCACTGGGACAGGAGGAGACAGCGCAGCAGATAGAGGAGGCGGTGGAACGGATGGTGGTCTGCAACCAGGCGCTCATCGCCGCGCTGGAGGCGCTGGAGGGTTGAATTGAACTACTGCTTCGATTGCGCTCAGCACAGGCGGCAGTTCTTCGACCAGGCGGCTGTTGACTGGGACGCGCTGGAAGTGGAGGAGACCCACGTCCGGCTGCGGGAGATCGTGGCCGGATTGGGGATTGCGCCGGGGGCGGTGGTGCTGGACATGGGCTGCGGCACCGGAGTGCTCTTGCCGATACTGCACGAGAATACGAATGGAAACGGCCACGTCGTAGCCCTCGACCTATCCAGGGAGATGCTCAAGCGAGCATTGAGCAAGGAGCAGCCGGCCGTCTACGTGCAGGGGGATGCCGAGAGCCTGCCCTTGCCAGAGGGGGTTTTCGACTGGGTCTTATGCAACGCCGTCTTCCCGCACTTTCCCGACAAATCCCGCGCCCTGGCCGAGATACGCCGGGTGCTGCGAGCCGGAGGGCATCTGGTCATCTGCCACACCGCCAGCCGCCAGGCGATCAACGAGTTCCACCGCTCTGTCGGAGGCGTCGTCGCCCACGATACCATCCCCGACGAGGGGGAGATGCTGCGCCTGCTGCAGGAAGCCGGGCTGGTGGAGGTTCAGATGCGAGATGAGCCCGACCGCTATCTGGTGCTGGCCTGCCGGAAAAGAAAACAGTCCGTTACGGGAGGAAGAGATGTGCATACCGTGGAAGCCAAGGGAACCCGTTGAAGCATTGATCCATCAAGGGAATCTCGAGGGGTTGCTCAGGAAAGCAGGAGAGTTGCACGGCCACTTCTGTCCTTACGTCGCCCTCGGCGTCAGGGCGGGGTACATCGCGCTGAAAGCCCTGGGCATTGATCAGAACCTGGGGATGGAGGAAGTGGTTGCCATCGTGGAGACCAACAACTGCTTCAGCGATGGCATCCAGGTCGTCACCGGTTGCACCTTCGCCAACAACGCCCTGATTTACAGGGACCTGGGCAAGACGGCGGTAACTGTAGCCAAGAGGGATGGCTCCGCTGTCCGGGTCGCCCTCAAGGCTGAGTATGCTGATGCTTTCGGTTCCAAGTACCCCGAAGCCCATGCGTTGTTCGAGAAGATCGTCGTCAACCGAGAGCAGGCAACCCAGGCCGAACACGAGAAGTTGATGCGGCTTTGGGCCGAGAGTTCGTTCGAGCAACTGAAACTGCCAAAGGAGGAGGTCTTCAATGTAAAGCATATGAGTATCGAGGTGCCACCCTTCGCCCCTATGTTCGCTTCGGTCAGGTGTTCCGTCTGTGGGGAGAACGTCATGGAGACGAGGGCGGGGGTAAAAGACGGCAAACCGATCTGCATGGCATGTGCCTCCGCCGAGCACTACGTGCTTGATGGAGCAGGAATATCAATAGGGAAGAAAGGAGCAGCATCGTGAGAATCATCAAAAAGAAACAAGCCGTGGCTACACTTCTCACTCTGCTTTTGGTCTGTTTGGTGGCTGGATGTACGTCTGCACCAACACCTACGGCCACTTCGGTGCCTGCGGCACCCACGTCTACTTCAGCACCGGCACCCATGTCCACTCCAGCGCCGCCCCCCACTCCGGAGCCAGTGGCGCTTACCTTGCCGGGAGATGATTGGGGCTATCCTTCCCCCTTCGCCTTCTACTCACGGGGTCCAGGGTACCTCAGGATGTCCTTCATTTTTGACACGCTCACCTGGAAGGACGAGGAAGGCGTGATCCCATGGTTGGCTGACAATTGGGATGTCTCGGAGGACGGGACCGAGTGGA
>DAOUEC010000304.1:0-33440 GCA_034430655.1 Anaerolineae bacterium | reverse complement strand
AGGGCGTGGTCGAGCGCCAGGGAACCGGTGGGGATGACCTCGACCTGCAGGTGGGTCGCTTCCCCCAAACGCATCACGGTGCCCTCGCCAAAGCGCTTGGTCAGGTTCGCCAGCGCCATCTCTAATGCCTTCCGTCGTCCCTCATCAGCCATTCTGTGTACTCCACACCTGTGCCACTGATAATGATGTAATGACGCTCTAACGTTTTACGCTTACGTCACCATGACTGGTCTTCAAACCTTCTCAACTACCCTGGCTGTAAAGTGTACACCAAATGCGGTAAAAAGGCAAATGGACTTGACCTCTAGCCCGCGCTGTGCTAAAGTAGAACCCGATGAGCATGAAAGTGAGAAGAGTTCGCCCAGGTGACTGGTCAGCCGTCACAGCACTCAACCAGAGGACTCGTCGTGCATTGCCCCAACCATGGTGGTGGGAGGAGCACCTCACGGACGACCTGTTTATTGTAGTCGAGCAGAAGGGGGTCGTGGTGGGGACGTTCTTCGCATGGCCTGACGAATCGCCCGTGGCGTGGGTACGGCTGGCTGCCCTGGATGCCGCAGTGAACGTTGATGAATGGCTCAACCTGGTGCTTCCCCCCGTTCTTGGCGGACTGCGTCGCCACGGGGCGCAGAAATTGGCCTGGATGGACTATGGAGGCTGGGCTGGACCACACCTGAGGGCACATGGCTTCACACCACTGACAGAGGTGACGACGCTGGTCAAATTCGACCGTGCCATGCCCAGTGTAAATGCCACGAACATTCGCGTGCGCCCGGCGTCGGATGCGGACATCCCGGCAATCGCGGCCGTGGATCGGGCAGCGTTTACCCCCTACTGGTGGCACAGCGAGGCTACTATGCGTCGGAAGGCTGCTATGTCGTCCCACTTCGCCATAGCAGAAGCGGCAGGCAAAGTGGTGGGGTACGCTGAGGGAGAATTGCGCCTGCCAGCAGCCCATCTCAACCGCATTGCCGTGCATCCGGCTCACCAGGGCCACGGCATCGGCGCGCTGTTGCTGCGCGACGCAATACGCGACTTCTGGCGACAGGGAGCGGAGCAGATCACACTTAACACTCAGAGTGATAACCGCTGCTCCCAGCGGCTATATCGTCGCTTTGGGTTTGGGCCGACAGGAGATTTTATGACAATGTGGGAGTTGCAGTTGTAAAAGGAGGATCGTATGCCCAGGGAACGTCGGGATCCTGAGAAGTGGCTCTTCACCAACGCACTGATGCGCCAGGCGATCCTGGCGATTGGCGAGGTGATGGGCGAACACGGACTCAAGGTGGTACTGCGCCAAGCCGGGCTGGAGCGCTACGTTGATGAACTGCCGCCTAATAACCTGGAACAGGGCGTAAGTACGACTGAATATGCTGCGCTCAATCAGGCGGTGGAGGAGTTCTACGGTCGCGCCAGCAAGGGCATGCTGAAGCGGATCGGCCGGGCCTCGTTCCACTACGGTGTCGAGGAGCAGGCGGCGCTAATGGGCGTGGCCGGCGCAGCCCTGAAATTGATGCCGCAGAAGACGCGCATCAAGTTCATCCTCACCCAGACGGCCAAATCTCTGATGGACGTGAACGAGGAGACGTACATCGAAATACAGGAGACGCCGGATGGGCTCGTCTTCGCCGACTTCACTTGTGGCGTGTGCTGCTGCCGTAAAGCCGAGCATCCTATCTGTCACCTCTACGTCGGGTCCATCAGCGAGGCGGTGAAGTGGGCTACGGGGCATAATTACGGGGTGCGCGAAATCGAGTGCCGGGCGATGGGCGCGGAGGCGTGCCGCTTCCTGGTAGCAGAAAGGGAATAACGCGCCAGCCTGACAGAATTACACAGTCCCAGGTTGCCGGAAGCCGCAACCTGTTAAGGACCCGGCCACGATCCAGGCCGTGGCCGGGCACTGGGGCAGGTGCGCTGGTTTCTGGCTAGGGGTCGGCCGGGATGCACAGGGCGTCGCCGGCGCGGATGTAGTTCAGGTTGTAGATGCCGTTGCACTCGGCGATGCGCCACATGCTCACGCCGTAGTGCAGGGAGATGCGATACAGGTTCTCGCCACTGACGATGGTGTGGTAGGTGGCACAAGTGCAGGGATAGCCAGGCCAGGGAGGGCACTGACGCACACACGTTGGGCCGGGTGGCACCCAGGCGTACGCGTCGGGAATCGCTAGCACCTGCCCGGGGTAAATCAGGTTGGGATTCACGATCCCGTTGTGGGCCGCAATGGCCCAGGGGTCCACGCCGTAGGCCCGCGCGATGCAGTAGATCGTCTCGCCCGGCCGGGCGACGTGATTGCAGATAGTCGTCCACCCATTCGGCCTGGCGTAGGCAATCGGGGCAGCGAACAGGAGAAAGGTCAAAACGACCGCGAGAATGGAGAATACTCTGCGCATGGGGCACCTCCTTTATCGAACTGGCTGGCGCAAGGAACAAACGTCAACTCTATTATACAACATAAAGGTGCCAATTTCAACATTTGGGCGTGAATAAAAACTTAAATACCTCTGTCTGTGGCGTAGACTGGGCTAATTCGCCCGCTGTCGGCGGCGGCGCACGTACCACCAAGTAAGCAACACCAGCGCAACCACGATCAGCGCGGCCACCAGGTACGGTGCCACGATTGCCAGCACCGACGTCACGAACGAAATAACATCCTCAACCGTGCTGACGATTGGGTTGCCTATCCCCGCGGTCGTGGCCGTCACCACCGGCCGCCCACCCGTCTTGACGGCGTGCACACCTGATACCCCAAGTCTCACTTAACTTCGAGGCCCGCTTCTTCCCTTCCTCACTTCGCTATTGGGCAAAACATACTACTGTGGAAAGGCCAAACATGCTATTTATACCGCCCGTTCTCTGATGTATCCTGTTAGGTATGACCAAGCAGGAATTGATTGCTGAGAATGAGCAGAAGGGACATCTCGCAGAGTACCCGCAGAGCGTAGTTCACAAATATCTCAAGGGTCTGGTATACCTCTCGTTTGCGTTGATCATCGTTTCGGCATCAGCCCTACCCGCGCAAGCCCACGAGCCCTCGTCGAACCAGGCGCTGATCCTACTAGCACCAGGAGCCAACGTCAACCTGGTCATCGAGGCTGTCCATCTGGCCGGTGGCCACGTGACCCACGTCTTCCCGCCAGCCGCGCTCATCGGCGAGGTGCCGGTCGGAGCACCGGCCCTAACCGGCACTCTCGCCGTCCACCGCCAGATAGTAGACGAGGCAACACTGGCCACGTTGCCCGGCGAGGCCCGCCGCGCTGCTCAGGTGTGGAATGCTCTCCTGGCCCCCAAAGTCCCTCTCGACCCAGCGCAAAGCCTGGACACCATCAAGGCTGAACTGGTGGGCGACGCCCTGGTTCCTCCACCTCCCGAAGGCTTACAATCTCTCAGCGGCGATCCTACCCCCGGCTACACCGAGACCAGTGAGTATTTCATCGGGCACGTAGCCGTGGGCATCATTTTACCTGAAAGCGATGGCAGCATAGACGCCTCCACCGAGGATTGGACCGAAGACGAGCGGGCGTTGGTGCTGAGCGAAATCACCGCCGCCCTCGACTGGTGGGCTGCCCGCGAGCCCAACGCCCATCTCACCTTCGTCTACGACAACGGCACCGCCACTCCTATCACTACCGGCTACGAGCCTATCACCCGCCGCTACAGCGATCAGGCCTTGTGGATCGCCGAAGTGATGGCGAAAAAGGGCTACGCAAGTTTCTCCTACTTCGACCAGGTGCGTCAGTATAACAATGCCCTGCGCGAGGCCTACGACACCGATTGGGCTTTCACCATCTTTGTAGTAGATAGTTCCAACGACAGGGACAACCGCTTCTCCGATGGTTACTTTGCCTATGCCTACCTGGGCGGACCTTTCACCGTGATGACCTATGGCAACAACGGCTATGGCCCCTACAATATGGACGCCGTCGCCGCTCACGAAATCGGCCACATCTTCCTGGCCCTCGACCAGTATTACTCTGCCCATCAATCTTGCACGCGCCAGTCGGGCTACCTGGGCGTGGAGAACCAGAATAGCCAGTACGGTGGCTGCGTGTCAGACAAACCCAGCATCATGCGCGGCCAGACCTGGCCCTACCGCGACGAGGCCATTGACGAATACGCGCGCGGACAAATTGGCTGGCGCGACTCCGATAGCGACGGCATCCTCGACCCAGTTGACACCACTCTGAGTGTGGTCAACACCGCTTACGTGGCCGATACCGAACGGCCCAATGTTTTGACCTTCACTGGCAGCGTGCGGGACGATCCCTATCCTTCGCCTCTTCGCCGCAGCGTCATCATCAACACGCTAGACCGGGTGCAGTATCGGGTGGCAGGTGGCGAGTGGACGGAGGCCCAGCCCCTGGATGGCGCCTTCGACACGCACGCGGAGGATTTCACCTTCACCACGCCCCCCTTGCCCACTGGCGATCTGGCTGTTGACCTGCGCGTGCTCGACTCGTTCGGCAACGAGCTGACTCAGACCCCTGTGACCGTTTCGGTAGTGGACCCGGTGGACGCGATCCTCGACACGACGCTGGCACGGCTGACACAGCAGACCGCAGGCGAAGAACCGATCCAGATTGCCTACAGCGGCCAAGCGACCTCGGCTATCAACCACATCGCGGGCGTCTACTATCGAATTGACAACGGCCCCTGGCAACCCGTCGCCGCCGATGATGGCACTTTTGACAAGCCCCAGGAGGATTTCACTCTCACGATAGATATGACAGCCCTGAGCCCCGGTGCCCACCACGTACAAGCCTACTCGGTGGACGGCGAAGGCAACACCGAAACGTCCCCCGCCAGCGACTCCCTCCTCGTGCCGCAGCGAACGCGATCCTTTTTTTTGCCTCTGGTATTGGTCGGCAAGTAAGTTGTCAAAGGCGTTGACTGGCACGATGGCGACGGCCACGGCTCCTGGCAGGCCAGATTTCCTGCCTACTGCAGCGGCGGGATGCCCCCCAACGTACTGGTGAGCACGAACCTTACGACGTCAATCACGCCGACCTGGATGAGGCTCACAGTGAAGCCGGCCAGCAGCGGGACACTGGCTTCGCGCCAGGTGTCCACCACGTTCTCCCGCCGCACGATCATCACCACCAACATACTATTGACGCTGGTAAGGAGGGCCAGCACACCCAACGCGCTCAGCAGAGCCAGGGGGTAGAGTAGCAGAGGCCAGCGGGTGAGCACCAAGCCAACTATGCCGGCTTCGAGCAGGAGCAGCATGCCCAGGTCGCGCAGGTTCCGTATAGCGCGCTCATGGATGGGGTATCGCCATAACGTGAAGTTGAAGATCGGATAGATGAGCGTACTCATCGCCAGCCCGTATAGCGCGCCGGTGACCAGCCTCAGCCAGTTTTGGGGTTCATAGAAACGCAGGCCGTTGGAAAAGAGAGGCAGGTAGGAATTCAAGCCATCGGTTGCCCACAGCAGTGTGAAGCCAACGAGGATGACGATGATGAGCGGGGGAGGGAACTCAGCGGTGCGGCGACGGCGCAGCACCACGGCCTGCCCGAAGAACCCGGTCAGCGCACCGAGGAAGGTGCCCGTGCAGCGGGCGCAGAGCGGCAGTTGGCGCCCAGCGATGACGAACGAGTGCTCTTCCAGGCGGCCGCACACAGCGTAGCCGACCATATCCGCCTTGGCCAGCAACCTGCCCGGCGTGGCGATGAGAAAGGTCAGAAGCGACGCTGCCGCAAGCGTGACGATGAGCCACGGCAGCGGGAAGGCCGGCCCGCGAGGCTTGTTGGGGGGTAGGGAGGTCGGTATATTCATGCGCCTTGACCATGGTGATTATAGCCGAAGGCGTGGCGGGCACAAGTGATGCCTCCCTAGCCTGCGACAGGGGGGCTTCACTCAGACATGCACCGCGAACTCGCCCGCCGTGGGCTGCGCCAGCCGGGCGAAGCCGGCGTAGGCGATTTTCATCGTGTGCCGGTGAGTGCCGACGGCTACGACCCTCCCCATCGTCTCTACTCCCCCATCACCTGCACCACCAGCCGGCGCGACCTGGGCCGGGTGTCGAAATCAAGAAACACGATCTGCTGCCAGGTACCTAGCGTAAGACGACCCTCGACGAAAGGCACCGTCAGTGAGGGGCCGATGAGAGCGGAGCGGACGTGGGAGTGGCCGTTGTCGTCCCCCCAGCGCAGGTGATGGCGGTAGTCCCGATCGGGCGGCACGATCTCATCAAGCACTTGCTGGAGGTCGGCCAGTGCGCCGCTCTCGTACTCAATGGTGGTCAGTCCCCCGGTCGAACCGGGGCAGAAGACAGTGACGACGCCTGCCTGCAGCCCCGACTCTTGCACTGCACTCGCGACCTGCGGTGTGATGTCCTGAATGTCGCATTGGCCCCGGGTGCGCAGGCTTAGTTCATGTGTGATGACCATCTGCTTGCCTCCTCGTGCTGGATGCTCAATGCTGGACGCCTGATACTCGTCACCGGTAACCAGCATCCAGTTTCCAGTTTCCAGTATCATAGCACAGTCCCCCCAGATTCCAAAACTGGCGTACCCTGTCTGACTGTGTTACAATGCGTCACCGTGGAACTACTCCAAGGACTCAATCCCCAACAGCAAAAGGCCGTCACTGCCTCCGACGGCCCGGTGCTCGTGCTGGCGGGCCCCGGATCGGGTAAGACTCGCGTGCTCACCCACCGCGTCGCCTGGCTGGTGCTGGAACTGGACGTCGCACCGTGGCGCATCATGGCGGTCACTTTCACCAACAAGGCCGCTCGCGAGATGCGGGAGCGGCTGGGGCACCTGCTTGGCCCCTCCCGCGCTCGCAGCCTCACGCTGGGCACATTCCACGCCACCTGTGCCCGCATCCTGCGCCGCGAGGCCGAGGCCGCTGGCATCCCCCGCGACTACGCTATCTTCGACGCCGATGACCAACTTCGCCTGGTCAAACAGGCCATCCGCGACCTGAACCTGGACGACAAGCGTTACCGTCCCCAGGCAGTGCACGGAGCCATCTCCCGTGCCAAGAACGAATTGATTCCGCCGGAGGCATACTCCACCGGCTCCTACTACGGCGAGGTCGTCAAACGGATCTACGAGCGCTACCAGACCATGCTGGCAGCCAACAATGGGCTCGACTTCGACGACCTGCTGATGGTGACAGCGCGCACGTTCGACCGGACTCCGGACGTGCTGGCCAAGTACCAGGAACGCTACCGGTACATCCTGGTGGACGAGTTCCAGGACACCAATCAGGCCCAGTACGTGCTATTGCGGCAACTTTCGGGGCGGCGTCACAATCTCTTCTGTGTCGCCGACGAGGACCAGTCAATCTACGCGTGGAGAGGCGCGGACTACCGCAACATCCGCCGGTTGCGGGACGACCACCCCGACCTCGTGACTATACTCCTGGAGCAGAACTACCGCTCCACCCAGACCGTCCTGGACGCCGCGCACGCCGTCATCCGCCACAACCCTGACCGCACCGACAAATCACTCTTTACACGACGGGGACGCGGGCCGAAGATCACCGTCCACGAAGCCTACGACCAGGACGACGAGGCCCAGTTTGTCGTGGATACCATCGCCCAACTGGCACTCCCCCCCTCCCAGGGAGGGCAGGGGGGGGTGGGAGTACACCCCGGCGATTGCGCCGTGATGTACCGCACCAACGCCCAATCCCGCGCCTTCGAGGACGCCTTCATCCGTGCCGGGCTGCCTTACAGATTGGTTGGCGCCACCCGCTTCTACGCCCGCCGCGAGGTCAAGGACCTGATCGCTTTCCTGCGGCTGATCCACAATCCCGCCGACGGCGTGAGCATGGCCCGCGTGATCAATATCCCTCCCCGGGGCATCGGCCGCAAGACAGTGGCGGTGCTGGAGGACGCAGCACGGGAGCGAGGCGTCTCGGTGTACGAAGTGCTCAAGCAGCCCCCAGACCTATCTTCGCGGGCACAGCGGGTGCTGACAGCGTTCCTGGAACTGTTGGAGGGCTGGATGGCGGCGCGTGAGCACCTGACGGTGGCGCAGTTGATAGACCGCGTCCTGGAGGACACCCGCTACGCCGACTACCTCCGCGACGGCACTGAGGAAGGAGAAGATCGCTGGGCCAACGTGCTGGAGTTGCGCAACGTGGCCGCCGAGTATGAGGTCCTGACGTTGACCGACTTCCTGGCCGATGTCGCGCTCGTCTCCGACGTGGACAATCTGAGCGACGAGGTGGACGCACCAACGTTGCTCACGCTTCACAGCGCCAAGGGGCTGGAGTTCCCCGTCGTCTTCATCACCGGGCTGGAGGAGGGGATGCTGCCCCACAGCCGCTCTTTCGACGACCAGGAGCAGATGGCCGAAGAGCGCCGGCTGATGTACGTCGGCCTGACGCGGGCGAAAGACCGGCTCTTCCTGACCTACGCCTTCATTCGCACCCGCTACGGCGATAGCGAACCCTCGGTTCCCAGCCGCTTCCTGGACGACATCCCCCCCGAGTTGGTCGGCGGCTCGTGGAGACGAAAACAGGGACTAGGGGCGAGGGACGAGGAGCAAGGAGCGCGGGGCAAGGGGCTAGGGGCGAGGGACGAGGGGCGCAATTCGCCATTCGCAATTCGCCATTCGCAATTCTCTGCCGGGCAGCGGGTGCGTCACACGACTTTCGGCGAGGGGCTGGTGGTGGAGAGCCGCGCCGACGGGGACGAAGAGATGGTGACTGTGATCTTCGAGGAGACGGGGCTGAAGAGGCTGATGGCAAGTCTGGCGCGTCTGGAACGGCTGGACGATTAGGAATGACAGAGTGTTTGATTGATCTGCGTGAATTGGACGGCCCGCGCCTCATCCGGCGGGAGGAACTGGCGGCCTCGCGGCGACTGGCGGCACTGTGCTTTCCCGGTGCAGCGGGGGTGACGGAAGAGATTCGCGCGTACACCCCGCCCCGGCGCGGAGGTATCCAGGTCTTATGCCACCGGGGCGTGCCCGTCTCCCAGATCGGCATAACCCACAGCCAGGTCAGCGTGTACGGGAGCCACCTGCAGGTCGCCAGCATCGGCGGCGTGTGCACCCACCCCGACTACCGGGGCCAGGGATTAGCCACCCGCCTGCTCGACTACTGCGTACGCAAACTGACTGCTGAGGGTGCGCACCTGGTGCTCATCTCCGGCATGCGGGGGCTGTATACGCGAGCCGGCTGCGTTACTGCCCAGGAGTTCGAGTACATTAACCTTAGAACACGGATCAGCAGGATTAACGGATCAACAAGCAGGATTAACAGATTAAGAGTTCGTCCGGCGACAGAAGCGGACGTTTCTCTCTGCACCCGCCTCTACCAGACGGAACCGATCCACTTTGTGCAGCGTGTGGAGGAGTTCGCGGAACTCCTCCGCCAGCGCGAGAGGGCCCGTAGGGCGGAGGACTGGATCGTCGTGCTGGCGGGGCAACCGGTGGCTTATCTCTTCACCGGCATTCCGCGAGAGTATCGGCGCGAGAAAGACGCGGGTGTGCGAGAGGTGGTCGAGTACGCCGGAGGCCGGGTGGCGCTGGTCGGCGCGCTGGCCGAGGTGATGGCGCGTCTGGAGTTGCGGGAACTGCGGCTTTCCGTGCCGTGGCAGGACATGGACTTCCTGCAACTCCTTCGGGAGCAGGACGTCGCCGGGGAGCACATTCCCCTGATTGGGCATACGATGCGCATCGTCAACTTCCCCGGCCTGACGTCGGACCTGCGGCCCTACGTGAGGGCGCGGCTGACGGAAGGGCAGCGGCGCGGGCTGCGGTTCGAGCAAGAGGGGCCTGCCTTGAGTGAAGCCGAAGGGGATCGGTACGCCATCGTGCGGGGACAGGAGCGGCTCGAATTGGACGGGGCGACGCTGACGCGGCTGGTGATGGGAGTGCCAGCGGAGGTAGCCTCCAATGTCCCTGTTGCGCCAGGCGCGTTGGGCGAGGTCGTCCCGGCATTGTTTCCCCTGCCCTCGTTTCTGCCCGGGCTGAACTACCGGTGAGCGCCGCCCGGATATCAGAGGGTCCGGTCCCGTTCCCGATACCCCAGCATGCGCATCCCGTTGAGGATGACCAGCAATGAAGCGCCTACGTCGGCAAAAACGGCCATCCACAACGTGGCCACACCGGCCACCGCCAGCGCCAGGAAGACCGCCTTGACCAGGAGGGCGAAGGCAACGTTCTGACGGATGATGGAGAGCGCCCGGCGACTCAGCCGGATGGTGAAGGGCAATTTCGTCAGATCGTCAGCCATCAGCGCGATGTCGGCCGTCTCCAGTGCGGCGTCGCTGCCGGCGGCACCCATCACAATGCCAACGGTGGCGCGCGCCAGGGCCGGCGCGTCGTTGATGCCATCGCCCACCATGGCTACTTTCCCATACCGCGCCAGTAATTGCTCCACCGCCTCCACCTTCTGCTCGGGGAGGAGCCCGGCGCGGAACTCGTCCACGCCTGCGGCGGAGGCGATGGCGCGAGCAGTGCCCTCGTGGTCGCCGGTGAGCATCACCATACGCTGGATACCAGCGCGCCGGAGATCGGCTATACCAGCCGGAACGGTTTCGCGCAGTGTGTCGGCCACGGCCACATAGCCCCGCTGGTCACAGCACTCGTCCTCAACCACCACCGTCGTCTGCCCGTTGGCCGCCACCGCCTCGACCTCGTCGCAAAACGGCTCGCTGGGCCTATCGCCGTGAACGTAGGCGTGGCTGCCGATGGTAACGCTGTGGCCACCGACCCGCCCGCGCACCCCCCTGCCGGGCAGTGCTTCCACCGCCTCGGCTGGCGCATAGATCTTCTCGACGCCGAAGAGCTGCGCCTGCTCGACGATGGCCTGTGCCAGCGGGTGCTTCGAGCGCATCTCGACGGCCGCCGCCTTGGCCAGCAAATCGCGACATTTCGCGCACTCCTCCGGGCTCAACGCCGCATCGTGGTCTGCGCAGCGGCCGGCCACCACCACCGGCTGACCGTGCGTCAGCGTGCCCGTCTTGTCGAAGGCGACGACCCGCAGCGAGCCAGCCTGCTCCAGGTGCGCCCCGCCTTTGATCAGCACCCCAGCGCGAGCGGCGCGGGCGATCCCGCTGACGACGGTTACCGGCGTGGAGATGACCAATGCGCAGGGGCAGGCAATGATCAAAAGCACCAACGCCCGGTAGAGCCATTCAACGAACGGTCCCAGCCCTGCCAGCGGCGGCACAGAGGCAATCAAGAGTGCGCCGATGACGACTGCCGGTGTGTAGACTCGCGCAAAGCGGTCCACGAAACGCTGTGAGGGAGCCTTCTGCGCCTGGGCCTGCTCGACCATCTGGATGATGCGGGCGAGCGTGTTGTCGGCAGCCAGGCGTGTAACCTCAATTGTAAGCACCCCGCTGCCGTTGACCGCACCAGCGAAGACCCCGTCGCCGGGCGCTTTCTCCACCGGGACGCTCTCCCCGGTGATAGGGGCCTGGTTAACAGCGGAGTGGCCCTCCAGCACCCGCCCGTCCATCGGAATCCGTTCGCCTGGCCGCACCAGTATGCGGTCTCCGACGGTCAGCGTTTCGACCGGCACATGCTCCTCGCCGCCAGCGGTCAACCGGACCGCCTGCGGGGGCGTGAGGTCCATCAGCGCACGGATGGCATTGCGTGCCCGGTCGAGCGTGTAACTCTCCAGAAAGTTGCCCAGCCCGAAGAGGAAGGTCACCATCGCACCTTCCTCAACTTCACCGATAGCCAGCGCGCCCACCGCTGCCAATGTCATCAGCACGTTCATGTCCAGGCTGCGGGCGGTGTGCAGAGCAGCCCACCCGGCTCGTGCGATGGGGTAGCCAGCGACGACCGTCGCAGCAGTGTAGAGGATACGGCTGACCGCCTCGGGCACCCCTCCCAGGTGCAGCCCGAAGGCCAGCCCGATCAGCACACCGGAGGCAACGGTCAACACCTCGTGTTGACGCTGGCGGAGAGCCGCCCACAGGCCGCGCCGGCCCCACGCTTCGCCGGCCTCCGGCGTGTGCACGTCCACATCCAAGTCCACGTCATAGCCCAGTTCGCGCACGCGCCTCACGATCTCCTCTCGGCTGACCGCCTTCGAGTCGTAGCCCAGCGTCATCTGGGCCAGGGCGAAGTTGACCTGGGCCTGACGGACGCCATCCAAGGCCCCTACGCCACGCTCAAGCGTAAGCGCGCACTCGGCGCAATCTATCCCTCTGATACCTATCCTGATGCTTTGCATTTCCTTCGCTATGTCACTCGTGTTGCACGTGCTCCAGCCCACGCTCGAACAGGTCACGGACGTGCTCGTCGTCGAGGGCATAATAGATATGCTTGCCGGCGCGGCGCCTGCGCACCAGGCGTAACCCGCGCAGCAGTCGCAGTTGGTGCGAGATGGCCGATATGCTCATCCCCAGCACCACTGCCAGGTCGCTCACGCACAACTCTGTCCTGGTCAGCGCCGAGAGGATGCGCACGCGGGTGGGGTCGGCCAGGGCACGGAAGGTCTGCGCCATCCGCTCTGCGGTCAACGCATCTACCAGGGCCTGTTGTGCCTCTTGCACCTGCAGTTCGCCGTGCCGCACCTCCTCGCAGCACTCGTTATCCTGTCTTCCCATCTTCCTCATCACCGGTTACATTTGAATACTTGCTCAAGTATAACACAAAGGCACGGGCTTGTCAAGCGACTTTGAGATTGACTTTTGCACCTCTGCGGGCTACAATTCTTCGAAGTCGCATGGCGCAATCTACACTTCAGGCCGCACACCGCACGTTATCAAGGCAACGCGGTGGTCGTATAGACCACGCGCTCAACGAACTCGTCCTCACTCAGTTCGCCGGCGCCGAAGGCCACCAGGTCCGCCGCGCTCACGCTCGCGTTAACCTGTGTGTCGGCCTGGACACCCCGAGCCAGGATCGTGACTTCGACCTGGGTGAAGGAACCACATTCACCTTCATCCAAGGCCAGCGCGACGTCGAGGGCCGCCCACACCAATTGGGCGGCCTCGTCGGCCGTCTGGCCCGGCGCGAGGGAGTAGGCGATCTCGAAGCGAAGTGGGCCGCCAGGGGTCAGTGCCACCGTCCCGCCCAGGCCAGCCTGGGCCAGCAGTTGCGTGGCCTTCCACTGGCAGGTCCCTTGGGGGAGTGTGGGAGTGTGGAAGTGTGGGGGGAGGGAGGGAGAGGTGCCGGAAGGGCGCATCACGAGCACCACCAGGGCCAGGATGACGATGGTGTTGGCGACCGCCAGAGCGGCGATGATGCGTCTCTGTTTCTGGGTCATCGGTAAGAGTGTAGCACAACCAATGACCAATGACAAATGAACAATGAACAATGAACCAATGAACAATGAACAAAGACAGCGGATTGGACAACAGAGAGAGAAGAGGGAGGGGACTCAGGACCTGGGACTTAGGACTTACAATGGAGACACAATGACACGTCTGAGTCGTGAGCAGCGCCGGGGGGTCGTGAGCACGATTGTGGCCAGTTTTTTCCTGGGCTGGGCGCCCATTCTGGGCAAACTGGCCTACGCGGGCGGCGTCACGCCGTTCACCCTGGTTGCCTTTCGCACGCTGGTGGCGGCGCTGCTCCTCTGGCTGGCATTTATGCTCTTCTGGCGTCGCGAGGTCGCCATCACCTGGCGTGACCTGATCGGATGCATCGGCGTTGGCGCAGTTAACGGTTTTGGCTCGCTGCTCTACTTCACAAGCCTTTCGCGCCTCGATGCTTCCCGCGCCTCGTTGCTCAATACGCTCTACCCACTGTGGGTGGTGCTGTTCCTCTTCGCGGCCGGACAACCACTGACACGCCTGACGCTGGCGCGATTATCGCTCTCTATGCTAGGGATCTACCTCTTGACACGCGCGGGGCCGGGGGAATTGGACTGGCTGGGGGTGACGCTGATGATCGCCTCGGCAGCCACCTACGGCTGGCATCTGGTACTGGGGCAGTGGGTGCTCGCCGATGTCCCCTCGCGCACGGCGACGCTCTACATCCTGACGACTATGGCCTGCGTGGTTGGCCTGGCACGGGTATTACAGGCACAGCCGGTGGAGCCTATCGCGACCACCGGTTGGCGTGCTATCCTGGCACTTGGGCTGACGACCGCGCTCTCGCGACTGGCAATGTTCAGCGGGCTGCAGCGGCTAGGAGGGGTCGAGACAGCGTTGATCGGCCTGCTGGAATTGCTCGTCAGCCTGGTGCTGGCTTTCCTGCTGCTGGGCGAGCGGCTGACACCTGTGCAGTGGGCCGGAGGCGCGCTGTTGGTGATCAGCCTGGTGCTGATGGCCCGCGACCCGGGGATGCATCTGGCAGAAGGGAATATGCCGCTGGAGTGGTGGCGGGGGGAGTAAGGATAACAAAGTCCCCTGCGCCTATGTCGCCCGTTTCAGGATCTCTTCTAACAATTCTTCGTCGGTGAAGGAGCCCTTCTGCATCAACGTCTCAATCTGGCCACTGAGACGTTCCCGCTCGGTGTCCGTCAGTTCCTTAGCCGTGATGACAATCACCGGCACGTCGCGCAGCTCGCCGTCGGCCTTGAGGGCTTCCAGCACCGCAAAGCCATCCATACCCGGCATCATCAGGTCTAACAGGACGAGGTCGGGCTGCTCGCGGCGCACCATCTCAATGCCCTCAGCCCCGCCATGGGCTTCGAAAATCCGATACTCACCCCGCGTCTGTAAGATGCGGCGTAACAGCAGCGCGGCCCTGGGGTCATCCTCGATGATGGCGATGCCCCGCACCTGCCTGTCGAGCCGCTCCAACGAGCCTAGCAGTCCCTCCTCCACAGCCGGCGCCTCCGTGGGCATCTCCACCGTCCGCGCCCACCCATCTCCCAGGAGATGTTTTTCGACCGGGAAGGTGTGACCGGAGCAGTTGACGACGATGACCTCGTCGCGCCGGACCACACCCTTGCTGAGCAGTTTGAAAAGCCCGGCGAAGGCTATCGCTGCCGCTGGCTCCATCGAGATGCCGTCCAACTTGGCCATCACGTGCATGGCACGGAACGTCTCCTCGTCGCTCACCGCCTCAAAGGCGCCGCCGTGCTCCCGGATGACCCGGGCCAGGAAGGAGTAGGCCGGGCCAGGACTGCCGGTAGCGACGGTGATGACCAGCGTCTGCGGGTTGAGGACCGGCTCGGCCTCCTCCAGTCCCTTGTTGAAGGAGTTGACCATTGGCGCGCAGCCAGCGGCCTGGATACAGGCCAAGCGGGGCATGCGATCCACCAACCCCAGCATCATCAGTTCCTCGTACCCCTTCCACACGCCTACCGGCCCCATTCCTCCGCTGACCGCCTGGAAATACCAGTCGGGTGTGCGCCAGGGGGTACTCCCACCCCCCCCTGCCCCCCCCATAGGGAGGGGAGTGAGGAGCGCGGGGAGTTGCTCAGCGATCTCGAAGGCGACGGTTTTCATGCTCTCGCGGGCCGAGATACCCCGGATGCCTCGCTCGAGGCAGAGCCCCTTACGGGCCGCAAATTGCGCGGCGACTTTCTTGGTCTGGTCATAGGTGGCGGTCACTTTGACGACTTCGCTGCCGTAGAGCGCTATCTCGCGCATCTTCTCAGAGTGCACCAGGCTGGTGAGAAAGGTCCACATTTTGATGCCCGCCAGCGCGGAGTAAGCCGAGTAGGAGATGGCGACGTTGCCGGTGGAAGCCACGACTGCCTCGGTCACCCCGTGCTCCTTCATCACCGAAAGGGCCAGCGACGCCTGCCGGTCCTTGAACGAGCCAGTCGGCCCCTGCCGCTCGTCCTTGACATAAATGTGCGGGCAGCCAAGCATCAGCCCCAGGTTGGTGGCGTGGAGCAGTGGAGTTCCGCCCTCGCCCATCGTCACTTTGTTGGAATCGTCGCGGAGGGGGAGCAGTTCCCAGTAGCGCCACATGTCGAATGGTCGCCCGTGCAGCGCAGCGGGCCACCGTTCTCGCACACGGTCGTAGTCGTAGCGGGCATCGAGCCATTGCCCGCCGCACTGCTCGCAGGCTTCCGGCGGCCGGACAAACGGAGTACGATGTCCACAGGCCGCACACTCCAGCCAGACCCGATGGTTGAATCTGCTCTCCGCCATTTGGCTAACTGCTGACTCCTAACCGCCCCAGCGCCTCGGCCACCTCTGCCAGCAACTCCTGCTGATCACAGAGACCTTTTTGTAGCAATGCTTCCACCCGGCTGTTGAGAGTGTCCCGTTCTTCCTGGCTCAGGTCTTTGGCGGTCACGACGATGATGGGTATGGAGCGGGTGACCTCGTCCGCCTTCACCGCCTCCAGGACAGCGAACCCATCCACATCCGGCATCAAGAGGTCTAAGACAATGACGTCGGGTCGTGCCTGCCGGACCAGAGCGATAGCCTCCTGTCCGCTGGCCGCCTCGACGACCTCGTACTCCTCCTGACCCTCGATCATCCGGCGCAGGAGGCTGCGATCCTCCGGCTGATCGTCCACCACCAACACCCGGTGGCGGCCCGCTTCCCGATCTAGCCGCTCCAGCGCCGCCAGCAATTCCTGCTCCATGATGGGCTTGACTAAGTAATCGGACGCGCCCAGACTGAGTCCCCGTTTTTCCTTGCTCAGGATGGTGCACATGATGACGGGGATATGGCGGGTCTCGGGATCAGCCTTCAGTTCCTGAACGACCTGCCAGCCATCCTTGTCCGGCATAAGCACGTCAAGGGTAATGGCGAAAGGCTTCAGTTGCCTGGCCCGCTCCACCGCCGCCGTGCTATCCGTGAGGCCGACGACCCGGTAGCCCTGCTTGCTCAGGTAACGGCGGAAGAGGGTGATGACGCCCGCGTCGTCGTCCACGCATAGTACAAGCCTCTGTCTGGGCTCCGGCTCTGGCTGCTCCAACCCATCCTCCGGCCCCTGCTTCACGAGGGGAGAGGAGGGTTGCTCGACGGGCAAGGAGAAGTAGAAGGTGGAACCCTCGCCGAGCGTGCTCTCCACCCAGATGCGGCCCCCGTGCATCTCCACAAAGTGCTTGCTGATAGAGAGACCTAACCCCGTGCCTCCGGCGCTGCGCGTAGAGGAGGCATCCACCTGAGTGAAAGGCTCGAAAATGGTATCTATTTTTTCAGGCGGTATGCCGATGCCGCTGTCGGCGACCGCGACGATCACTCCCCTACCCTGCCCCCCTTCCAGGCGGGGGGTGGCCTGGGCCTCCACGCGGATGAAGCCCTGCTCAGTGAACTTGGCCGCATTGGACAGGAGGTTGATGAGCACCTCGCGGATACGGCGCGCATCTCCACGCACCGTCGGCAGTCCTGGGGAGATGGACTGCTGCAACTTGATGGGCTTGTCCTTGACCAGCGCGACAGCGGTAGACATCACGCCTTTGATGATCTCGTCCATGTCCACGCTTTCGAAGGTCAGTTCCATCTTGCCGGCCTCTATCTTCGATATGTCCAGGATGTCATTGATCAAGCCCAACAAGTGCTGCCCACTCTCATAGATGGCCTGCAGGTCAGTACGCTGCGTATCAGTGAGCGGGCCGTCAATCCCCTTGAGGATGACTCGGGAGAAGCCAATGATGGAATTGAGCGGCGTGCGCAGTTCGTGGGACATGTTGGCCAGGAACTGGCTCTTGAGCCGGTCCACTTCTTTCAGACGCTCGGCGGTACGCTGGATTTCCTCAAACAGGCGGGCGTTCTCCAGCGCCAGCGCAACTTGCTCGCTCACCGCCTCGACGAGGGCAATCTCGTCGGGTGACCACTCTCGCGCCTCGTCCATCTCCTGGAGACCAAGAACGCCGATGACCTGATCGCGCAGTTTAAGCGGCATCGCCAGCGCTGCCTCTGCCGCCCCTGGCTCGACGAGGGCGATGGGTTCCCCACGCTGCAGGGCCAGGTCGAGCGCCGGTGCCACCAATTGCTCCATTGGCGCGACGTCAACGCGGTCGTAGACGTAGCCCAGCGGGTGCTCCAGCGGCGTCAGTTGAGCCCAGGCGGCGGCGCTGTACTCGCGGTGAAGGAGACTAAGTTCGCGCAGCCGATCCTGCGTCTCCCGTAAAAGGCGGGCGTTCTCAATGGCCACAGCCAACTGGTCGGCCATCGTCTGCAACACAGCGACATCCTCGTCACTGAAGGCCGCCTCCTCAATGGACTGCACGTCCAGCGCGCCGATGACCTCTCCGCGCACACGCAGCGGCAGCGTCATTTCTGAGCGCGTCTCGGGCAGGTCCGGATTGACGAAGTGCACCGCATCCTCGCCCACGTCGAGCGCAATGCGGGGCTCCCCTGTACTTGTGACGTAACCGACCATACCTACTTTGCCGACCGCCAGTTTGTGGCCCCGGGCCAGCATGCGATGGCCACCTTCGCTGGAAGCAGCGCGGAGGATGGCATATTCGCGTGCATCGTCAACCAGGAAGACGCCGGCGTGGTAGAAGCCGAATCTCTCAGAGATGAGATGTACGGTCTCATCGAGCAATTGGCCAACGTCGCGGACCGCTGTGGCGTCACGGGCCACCTCGGCCGCGGCCTGTAGTTGGACGGCGCGGCGCTCCAGGTCGGCTGTGCGCTCAGCCACGCGCTGCTCCAGGCCTTCCATTAATCCATGCAACCGCACAGCCATCGTGGCGAAAGCCTGGGACAGAACGCCGATTTCGTCATTGCCAGCCTGCGGTAGCGGGGCATCCCACCGACCAGCACCAATCTGTTGAGCCGCTGTTGCCAGTCTTTGGATTGGGTCAACCAGGCGATTGGTCAACAAGAGGCCAACCACTACCACTACAGCAAGAATACCTCCACCAAGGGGCAAGATACGCGCCAGCACCAGCGATCCGGTCGCAGTCTCCAACTCCCCCTGTAAAGTGACCATGGGCTGGAGCACTTCGCCTGCCTCGACGACGTTGGCCAGGCTCCATCCTATGCTCTCCAGAGGGGCATAGGCAACAAACAGTTCCCTCCCGCCTACCTCCAGCGTGTCAAAGCCAGTCGAGCCGGCCATCATTTTGACCAGTATGGGGGCGAATCCCGTCGTGACCTCGCTCAGGTCAGCCCCGACTTCGCCGGGCCCAGCGGGGCGCCCCAGGACATCCGGGTAACCATGCTCAGGAAGAGCAATGGCGTGTCCTGTTTCATCAACGAGGAAAGAGTAACCACTACCAAGCAACCGGGTCGCTTCGACGCTGGCGCCGATGTCCTTCAGAGTGACGTCAATACCGACCACCCCTACGAGCTCATCCCGGCCGGTGTAGACGGGGGCGGCGGCTGTGACCATCAGACCTTTGCCGGTCGCGTCAACGTAGACTGGCGACCACACTACCTTTCGCTCTGGGTTGTTCTCCGGGGTAGCGCTGACGTACCAGGGACGCTGGGTGACTTGAAAGTCTGGTGGAACGATGGTCCCTATGTTGATATTCGGGTAGTATCGGAGTACATCTCGTTCCGTCCCCAGGTATATGGCCACTGTGTTGGGGTCACTCTCGTAAGTCGGGACAAGAATAAAATCCAAATATGCACCCAACTCCAGGACTGTCAGCAACTCATCGTCTATATTCACGAGGTTGGGGACGAAGGCATCGCTTACATCGGTCTCATAACTCATGTACTGTCCGTCGGGCCCGGTGAGCATGTGGTTCTCAGCCTGCCAATAGGTTCCACCGGTGAAAACGTCTGGCCTCTCGAAAATGCTCGCGGCATACTGAGCCACGTTCTCAGCATCGCGTTGTGATCTTTTCAGTATCAGGTCATTCTTCTGAGCATCACCAACTGTCACTTGGCGGAGATATTCTTCCGCCTGGACACGCAATGCCTCGGCACTGATCTGTTGCGCGCTCTCTCCCACGCTCTGGACTGAGTTAACACCCAGGTAGCCAACGGTCAGCACCGAGACTGTGGTCAAACCCAACAATAACACCAGCCACCGTGTCCGGATGCTCTGTCTAACTTTCAAGTGGTGCCAGCGAACACTCGGAGATGACATCGCTTATTCCTCCCCCTCACGCGCGGGCCCTTCCCAATAGTCGCTTAGTCGCTTAGTCGCTTAGTCCGACTACCAGACCACGCGACTACCATTTATTGCTTCTCGTTGCTCGACCGTTCGGCTGCTGGTGCCACCGACTGCGCGAGTGCGCCTGTGCCCAACTGGACGAACGCCCGGTCAGTACCCAATGCCCGGCCCAACTCTCGCACCGTCGTCTGCAGGATGGTGTCCACATCCACCGAGGCGCGCACACTGGCGGTGATCTCCCCAACCAGACGCTCGCGGGTGGCACGCCGCTGCGCGTCCTCCAACAACCGGATGTTCTCCACCGCCAGCGCCAGCCGGTCAGCGACCATCCTTACCATGGCTATCTCCTCCGGCTGCCACGCGCCAGCCCCGGCCGGGCGGTGGAAGCCGAGCACGCCGATGGGTAAACCACGCAGGCTGACCGGCACCGCCAACGACCGGACGGCATCTTCACCGCCATCGTCTCCCGTGAAGGTAACCGCTTCGCCCGATGTGCGGGCCTGCTCGCAGACTGCCTGCCACATTTGGGCCGGGCACGTCACGCTTCCGTGGGAGTAGCGAACAGCCCCCGGCTTGGCCCGCGTGTACTGCTCCCAGGCCTCGGTAGCGTACTGGCGATAGAGCGCGTCCAGTTCCCGCAGGCTGGCCTGAGCCTCGCCGAAGAGGCGGGCGTTCTCAATGGCAATGGCGATCTGGTCGGCCATCATCTGCAAGATAGCGACGTCCTCGTCGCTGAAGGCAGTGTGCTCACCGGTCCGCACCTCCAATGCACCCATGACCTGGTCGCGCACCCGAAGCGGGAGCACCAATCTGCCCGGGCCTGCCTGTGCTTTTTCTGCAGATGGCTGGATGATACGCAACGCGTCGCTGCGAATCGTCTGTGTCACAGCCTCCGGTTGCATAGGGTGCGCGCCAGCCCCCGGCGTGGCCCCGGCGACGGCGCTCAGGCTGATCTCACCGCCAGGTTTACCGGCCAGGTAGACGGCCACCGTGTCGAAGCCAAACTGTTCTTTGATCGCCTCAGTCGTGCGTTGCAGCATCTCCTCCGGCTTAAGCAGCGCCATCGTGTCACGAGAGACACGCACAATGGCTTCGAACTGGCTAGCGCGCCGGCCCAGTTCCTCTGCCCGCTCCTGCAAGAGAGCGTGGGCTCTAGTCAGTTCGGCCACCCTCTCCCTGGACGTCCGCAGAGCGCGGGTCTGGGAGCGGCTGAAGAGCCACTGCAACACCATCACCGCCACCAAAAGCATAGCAAAAGTGGCTCCCTCATACAACCAATCTGCGAGAGCAAGAGGATTATCTGTGTGTATAAGCCAGGGCCTCATCCATCCCAGGTGAGCGGCGACGGCAAAGGCAGCGAAAGCAAGCAGACTCAGGACGGCCGCAATGATGGCAGAGCGCACCCCCACCAGAATGGCGACCATGACAGGGAGTGCTATCATATACACCGAGCCACTCCCTGCCAGTCCCCCTCGTGCAAAGGCGATGATCCCCACGACATATCCCACGATCAGCACACCTCGCACCCGCAGGCGGGGGTCGAGGCGGCGGAGAAACGCCAGTGCGACAAGGAACAGGTAGACAGCCAGGAAGACTAACGCCGCCGACCACTGCTCCGGCTTCCTGATGGCCCTGACAATGGTGAGCACAATGGCCGGTGCACCGGCAATGGACACCGCAATGAGCAGGACGTTCAGCACGCGGGTGCGCCAGGCTTGCAGTTCGGAGGCTATCTCAAGCGTCACATCGGTGAGCGCGTCCTTCTGCGTTATATCCTGCATCACGTCTCCTCCTCCGGCAGTTGGTCTTGGTCGTGAGCGCCCAGCCGAACGGCGGACGCCGTTGCCATCTCCTCCTGAGGCAAGCCAAGTTCAACGAGCGCGCCGCTGGCTCCCAGAACTGCGCTCAGTTTCTCGACCGTCGTGCGCAAGACAGTCTCGAGATCGAAGGAAGCACTGACCTTATCGGCGATTTCGCGGATGGTGAACTCTCGCTGCGCCCATTGCCGGGATTCCTGCATCAGGCGGGCGCTCTCCAGCGCCAGCGCCACCTGATCTGCCGTGACTTCCATCAGCGCCACGTCCTGGGCGGACCACGCCTCCGCTCCCGCTGGACGGCGGAAACTGATGGCCCCGATAGCCTGGCCACGCAGCGTGATAGGCGTTGTCAAGAGTTCACCGCCATCGTCGCTCAGCATCATGGTCTCTCCCCGTCGCACTGCCTCCCCAATCTCGGGCCACCAGGCCTCGCCGGCCGGGGAGATGCCGGCGGGACTGTAGCGGTAGCCGGTGACCTCGGCACGCTCCTGGGTCAGTCGCTCCCACTCTTCGCGTGTGTGCAGGCGGTAGAGTGTATCCAACTCGCGCAGGCTGGCCTGGGTCTGCTCGAAAAGGCGGGCGTTTTCAATGGCCACGGCCAACTGGTCGGCCATAACCTGCAACACAGCGACATCCTCGTCACTGAAGGCCGCCTCCTCAATGGACTGCACATCCAGCGCGCCGATGGCCTCCCCGCGCACGCGCAGTGGCAGCGTCATCTCCGAGCGCGTCTCGGGCAGGTCGGGATTGACGAAGTGCACTGCGTCCTCACCCACATCGAGCGCAACGCGAGGCTCTCCTGTACCAGTGACGTAACCGACCATACCCACCTTGCCGACCGCCAGTTTGTGACCCCGGGCCAGCATGCGCCTGCCGCCTTCCGAAGAGGCGGCACGGAGGACAGCGTGCTCTCGTTTGTCGTCCACGAGGAAGACGCCGGCATGGTAGAAGCCGAATCTATCGGATATGAGGTGGACGGTCTCACCGAGCAATTGGCCCACGTCGCGGATTGCCGTGGCATCGCGGGCTACCTCGGCCGCGGCTTCCATCTGCACGGCGCGGCGCTCCAGGTCGGCTGTGCGCTCAGCCACTTGTTGCTCCAGGCCGCTGTAGAGCTCTTGCAAGCGCGCGGCCATGTCGTTGAAGGTGCGGGCAAGTTGGCCAAACTCATCGCTGGTCTCAATGGCAACTCGCTCGCTCAAGCGCCCGGCGGCCAGTTGGGAGGCCCCCTCTGTCAGTCGCTCTACAGGGTTAGCAATGGCACGCACGGTTGCCCAAGCCAGGATGCCCACCAGGCCAGCGGCCAAGAGGAGAAACATAGATGGGTAGAGAACTGCCGCCCGCCGCGCTGAGGCGACCCGAGTCACCGCGGCTGCGCGTCTCTGCTTCGTCAGCGCTACCAACTCGCTAATCTCTCCCGCCACCCACCCATAGTCTCTGGTAAGGACAGCGACTCGGACCCTGGCGGGCGCCCATTGGCTGGCTCGCGCCTGGCGGATCATGGTCTCCGCAATACCAATGACACTCTCGATACTGCTATTGGGCTGAAGCAGAGTGTACCACGCAGGGTCTTCTGCGGCTCCTGGCCCTGCCAGCGCTACCAACTCCGCGTGCCTCTCCCGCAGTGCCTCCAACGCTGATCCGACCACAGTCTCAAAGAGAGCAGGATCTTCAGCCGGCAGCACTCTGTTCACAGTGGCAATCAGGTTGGCACTGGCCTGCGCCACCTCGAGAGCAACCGTGGCCCGCTCCGTTTCCTCGTCCAGGATGCTGATCGCCTGCCCCAGGCGGGTGAATTGCCAGATAGCGATGCCACCAGCCAGCAGGAGCGAGATGCTGATAAAGGTGAAGCCCCAGATCAACCGCCCTCGGATTGTCCAACGGAAGAGCCTTCCTCGCGGTACATTTACACTCTTCATGTTCATACCCCAATACTATTTCTGCTCGCCCAGCGCCGACTGCGCCGAATTAGACGTACTTCTCGACCTGAGCGCGCTGCTCATCCGTCAGCCCATCCCCGTAGACAAAGCCGACGATCGAGCCCTTTACACCTCGGGCAGAGACCTTCGGTGAACGATGACGAGAGTCATTCTCTCCCGCTGCGCCCCGCCGGCGATGCAGTGGTTGTGAACTGCTCCTCCGTGCCAAGCCGCACCAGCCCTTCGGATGCACCCAGCGCCGCCCCCAGTTCCTGCATGGCAGTGCGCAGGATGGTGTCCACGTCCAGCGGCCGGCGGACTCTGGCAGTGATCTCGCTCACGAGACGTTCGCGCTCAGCGCGGCGCTGCGCCTCCTCCAACAGGCGGGCACGCTCCAGCGCTACCGCCGCTTGATCGCTCAGCATCTCGTAGAGCCGCAGGGCAGGCTCGGGGAAGGGGCCAGGAGTGGTGCGCAACACCACCACCTGACCGGTCACCCTCTCCCCGGTGCGCAGCGGGATGTTGGTCAGCGCCCTCGCGTCTGTCGCTTCAAAGATCTGGCGCGCACTCTGGGGCAGGCGCTCGTCCTGATTCACGTCGGCCACCGTCCACAAAGTGCTCACCATCCCGAAGGGGAAAGGACTCTCTGCGATCGGAAGCCGCATGCCGGGTCGGAACTCAGGTTCCCGGTCCCGTCGCCACACCCCCAGGTACAAAAGAGCTTCAGGTTCACCAGCGGGTGAGAATTCAAATTCCACCACGACGCACCCATCGGCCCCTGTCTCGGCCACGGAGGCGATGATGGCATCGGCCACCTCGCCGGTCGTCGTCGCTGTGGTCAGGCGGCGGCTGGCGCGGTAGATGGGGCTGGTCGCCTCCAGCAACAATGTCTCGTCGGAAACCCGCCGAGCATTCTGAATCGCCACTGCGATCTGGTCGGCCATGATGCACAGCGTGCGGACGTCATCCTCGTCGAAGGCGGCTTCCTCCGTGCTCTGCACGTCCAGCACCCCCAGTAGCCGTTCGCCGACCACCAGCGGCAGTGTCATCTCCGAACGGGTGTAAGGCAGCAGAGGATTATTGAAATGGACGGCGTCCTTTCCCACGTCAAAAGCGATGCGGGGCTGGCAGTGGGCCGCAGTCCAGCCGACCATCGAGTGGCCGCCTACCGCCAGCCGGTATCCCTGAGCCTTCATCTGCTGCCCGACTTCGCCGGTCGCCTCTCGCAGCACTGCCCACTCGCCTGTTTCATCCGTCAGGAACACAGCAGCGTGGTAGAAGCCGAAATGGTCGCGGATCAGATCCGCCGTCCTGCGCAGCAACTGATCCACATCGAAGATGGAGGTGATGACCCGACCGACATCAGCGCTGGCCTCCAGTTGGACGGCCCGCCGCTGGAGGGCATAGTTGACCCCCTGCAACTCGCGGGTGCGCTCAGCCACCCGCCGCTCCAGTTCGGCGTAGGAGGCCTGGAGCCGGTCGGCCATCTCGTTGAAGGCTGTACCCAGGCGGCCGAACTCGTCTGCCCGCTCAAAGTGAACCCGTTCCTCCAGGTGCCCGGCGGCCAGATGGGTGACCGCTTCGGTCAGCCGTTCCATAGGCTGAGCAATGCTGAGGATGGTGATGATGGTAGTGCCCAGAACTGTGGCCCCAATCAACAGCCCCCATACCATGGGAACCACCTGCATCGCACGGCGGGCAGCCTTGATCTCTACGAAAACGGCAGCCTGCTGCTCGCCCGTCAGCGCGCTGGTCGGCAACATCTCCTCCAGAGCGGCTACGGCCTGATCCAGGCGGGAGAGAGACACGGAGTAGAGGATAGCAGTCAGCAGGAGCACGGCCAGGATAATGAACAGATTTCCCACGAGCCGGGCACGTATGTTTGTGACGCGCGCGGCAAGAATTGACCTCGGTGCTTCGCTTGTTTCCCTTTCTTCCCTTTCCTCAGCCCGGCCATGCTGAGTCGGCGGCCGCTCGTCGAGCTGCTCTGCCTGAACCGGCGGTATCCCTGCCGCCGACGAAGGGGGTGGAATCAAGAGTTCGGCTTCGCCCTCCGGCGCTGGCGCTGAGAAGTCAGAGAACAAGTCTTCCAGGGAACGTCTCAGTCGGTCATCACGCATAGCGTCTTACTCCCATCTCTATACTCTCGCGTCCCAGATGAGGTTTTTCAGGAATGGATGGTGACGCGACAGGCTCCTTAGCAGGCAACGACTCCCCTCTGATCAATGACGGCGTGTGCTTGGCAGCAGGCGGCAGGCGGGCTATCAGTTCCTGTGCCAGGGCCCGATACTGGCGGGCAGCCCGCGTGCGGGGCGCGTACCGGGTGATCGGTAGCCCAAAGGCCGGGCTTTCCCGCAGCCGGGTATCCACCTGAATGATGGTCTGGAACATAGCGTTGGGAAAGCGGGCCCGTATCTGCTCCAGGGTCAGCCGGTGGACTTTGTTGCGCATGTCAAACATGCTTACCAGCAGCCGATAACTGAGCCGGGGGTTGGTCTTGCGCCGCACCAGCCTCACCAGTCCCAGCAATTGATGGAGCGAGCGCACGGCGTAATATTCACACTGGAAAGGGATGATGAGCAGGTCAGCCGCTGTCAGGGCGTTGAGCGTCAGCGTCCCGAAGGCCGGCGGGCAATCCATCAGGATGACGTCATAGAGTTGGGGACTCACGCCGTCCAGGTTCTGTTTCAGCCTATATTCGTACCTCGGGCGCTTGTACAGCACCTTGTCCAAGATGGCGAGTTCACGGTTGGCCGGTGCCAGGTCGAGCCTCTCCACGGCAGTTTCCCGGCTGATAGCCACCAGGGAACTCTGACCCAGCAGCGCGTCGGCTACCGTGCGGCGCAACGTCTCTGGTTCGATATCCAGCGATGCAGTCAGGTGAGCCTGGGGGTCCAGGTCTACCAGCAGCACCAGCCGGCCCTGCTCTGCCAGGCTGCCCCCCAGCGAAAGACAGGTGGTGGTCTTGGCCACCCCTCCCTTGTTATTGGCCACCGCGATTACCGTGGTCATTGAGATACTCCATCAGCCCGGACCCCATCTGGTGCTTCCCCCTTCTCCGCCCGGGGCTGCAGCGGCAGGCTGAATGTGAAAGTCGAGCCCTTCCCCACCTCGCTTTTCACCCAGATGCGCCCGCCATGCATTTCCACAAATTCTTTGCTCAACGCCAGCCCAATTCCAGCCTGACCATTCTCCCTCTGCTCGAAGCGCTCGAAGATGCGCTCCTGGTCTTGTGGTGCGATGCCCACCCCCGTGTCGCTCACACTGACCAGCACTTCGTCGCCGTCAGGCCGGGCATGCACAGCGATGTACCCCTGCTCGGTGGACCGGGCAGCGTTGGTCAGCAGGCGGAGCAGCACTTGGCGGATGCGCGCCGCGTCGGCCTGCACCCTCGGCAGGCCTGGGGCAATCCCCTGATGCAACTCAATCTCCTTGTCGCGCACCAGCGCACTGGCAGTGGCCATCACGCTGTTGATGACCTCCGCCAGATCCAGTTCCTGGAATTGCAGTTCCATCAACCCGGCCTCGATCTGAGAGATGTCCAACAGGTCGTTGATCAGACCCAGGAGGTGCTGACTGTTAGCGTAGATGATCTGGAGATCCTGTCGCTGCTGAGCACTTATGGGGCCATCCAGCCCCTTGAGGACCAGGCGGGAGAAGCCGATGATGTTAGTCAGCGGCTCACGCAGTTCGTGGCTCATGTGGGCCAGGAAACGGGAGCGGAACTCCTCTGTCTCACGCAAGCGACGGGCTATCTCTTTCTGCTTTTCGTAGGCGCGGGCATTCTCCAGCGCGATGGTGGTCTGGTTGGCGACGTTCTGCAAAACAGAGACGGCGTCCACGTCGAAGTCCTCTTCCTCAGTGCTCAGGACATCAAGCACGCCGATGACCTGATCACCCAATCTGAGTGGCAGTGCTCCCTCCGCACGGATGTAGGGAGAGGAAAACGTCTCTCGTGCGCGCTCTGCATCCCACCCGATGATGCACGGCTCTCCTGTCAGCGAGGCCTGCCCAACCGCGCTCCCATCCCCGACCTGCACAGGCTGTGCCTTGAAGGCCACTATCTCCTCCCTGCCGCCCGTTGCTTCTCTTAGCATAGCCTGTTTTCCATTTTCGTCCACCAGGTAAATGCCAACGTAGGAATAGATAAAACGGTCGTGTACCAGCCGCACTACACCTTTCAATAACTGATCCGGTTCCAAGATCGAGGTGACTGCCTGGCTGACCTCGACGGTGGCAGCAAGTTGGATAGCCCGCCGCTGGATCTGGTAATTGGCTTTCTGCAAGAGAGCCGTGCGTTGGGCAACCTTCTCCTCCAGGTCGTCGTACAGAGTCTTCAGTTCTGCCGCCATTCGGTTGAACACGTAAGCCAGGATGCCGATCTCATCACGCGACGTGACGGGCACACGCTGCTCCAGGTCTCCCTCAGCGATGTGCAGCGCCGACTCGGTCAACTGCACAACCGGGCGCGTGATCTGCCGCGTCACAACGGCAGCGACGATGGCAGTGACGAGCGCCACCACCAGCGTAGCACCGATAACGGAAGCGGCGACATTATCGGCCGTGGCAAAGGCTTCCTCTTGAGTCTGCTCCGCCGCCAGCGCCAGCCCCAGTTCAGGCATCCAGCGATAGACCCCGATGATTGGTGCGCCGGTGTAGTTCTCGTGGAGCCCCTCCCTATCCTCGCCAGCCAGGGCGGCTTCGATGGCCGGACTGGTCACCACCTGTCCCTGGGGCAACGCCATCCCGCTGGCATCTACCAGGTATATCTCCCCTGTCTCCCCTAGTTCACCCACCGCCTGCAGTGTCTGGGCCAGGTCGCTCAGGTTGAGCCAGCCAGTCAGCAGTCCGAGTGCCTCACCGTTCGGGCCGGTGATGCGCTGGATGACTACCAGGCCCACATCGGCGGTTGGGTCGAGCGTGATGAATTGGAGACCGGAGGCTTGTTCAGATTCAAACGCGAGTGCCTGTTCCTCCAGAGAGCCCTCGGCCTGCGGGTCGGTGGAGACCAGCACCCGGCCTTCGCTATCAAGCACGTCCAGGCGACGAAATGCCAGGTCTTGTTCCAGCACGGCGTGCAATCGGGTGCGCAGCGCGTCACGAGCGGTGCTGGCAGCGGCCGCGTTGGTGATCAGGACGCTCACATTTTCCCGCGTGGCAGGCAGGGCCGCCAGAAGCGCCAGGTCTGCAACACGGTCCTCGGCCCACTGGCGGACCTGCGTTTCCATCATTGCGGCGACAGAGGACAGTTTGGCAGTGACTTCACGTTGGATGTCGCGCCGCTCGCGCATGATGGCGTACCAACTGACGGCGCTCAGCGGCAAAATCGCCAAGATCAGAAAGGCGGTCAACAGAGTCCTACCCAGCCCTCCGCGCATCCCAATAGCCGGGACCCGAGACCGTTCCGTTGAATCTGGCGACGACATGGCTACTCATCCACTCACGCTGCCCGGGTCACTCGATTTCCCAGATTGCCTCTCCCTGCAGGATACGGCGAATCTGGTTGGGGAAGCGGTCCGGGTCGAGCGGCTTGCCGATGAAGCCATCGAAGCCAGCACTGCGAGCGCGCTCCATGTTTTCAGTGGAGGCATCAGCGGTCACAGCGACGATGAGGGTGTCCTTGAAGCGCGGGTGGGCGCGCAGCCTGTCCAGCACCTGGTAGCCGTCCTCCTCCGGCAGAAAGATATCCATCAAGATCAAGTCAATGTGCGGTAGCGTCTCTGCAAACTCCAATACTTGCCAGCCCGAGGCTTTCCATTCGCACTTCTTCACACCCAGGTAGGCCAGCAGGCGCGTGATGAGCACGAAACTCTGGAAGTTGTCTTCGACGACAAGGATTGTGGCATCCTGTGGTTGTATGCCCATAGCGGCCTCTATGTGTGGGGTCTCCGTAGTGCTGCTCTAACTTGCTCCGGCAGCCGGTCTACGTCAATAGGCTTCTGAATATACCCATCGCAGCCTGCCGCCAGTGTACGTTCCCGATCCCCTTTCATCACGTTGGCCGTGATGGCCAGGATGGGCACCTGCTGCAGACCGGGCGTGTCGCGGAAGCGCCTGGCCAGGTCGTAACCATCTATCTCTGGGAGGTTGATGTCCAGCAAGATCAGATCTGGCCGTGTCTGAGCGGCCACTTCTAACCCAGAGGGACCATCGGCCGCTTCCAGGACGGAATAACCCTCCGCCTCCAGCACGCGCTTGACCAGCAGCCGATTCTCGGCGTTGTCTTCGACATATAGGACACGCACACTGCTCACCAATTCCTTCTCCCCCTGTGCCTGATGATGTGCCAGTAGCAGACTCGCGCCTGGGTGTGTTTCAATTATATCAGTTTCCAATGACTATATCAAATCTGGTGTGTTACAGATTGGTTACAGTTACCGGTATTGAGGAACATCCGGGGATGTTGACAGGCACGGTGACTTGCGACGCTTTCTGGACGCGCGGGCGAGACTTGCCCTTGAGTGACAAAGTGTGTTAGAATATAGTTACCGTGCAGGGCTACCCAACACAGCCCCGCCGGGAAGGAGGCATTAGATGCGTACAAAGACTTTGCTTATGGCTGTGGTTGCGCTCATCCTGGCCGTGCTCGCGTGCGGGCCATTGGAAACGCCGACGCCGGAGCCGGGCGCGGTGGAGACCGCCGTCGCTCAGACAGTGCAGGCGCAGTCAGCCACGGGTGAGCCGACCAACACACCGTCTCCTGGCGTGATAGAGACGGTTCCGCCTGCGGTCACGGATACTCCAACACCACCTGTCATCCCTCATACCCCCACTCCCACTCAGGTTCACACTCCCACACATACCCCTACCCCTACCGCGACGCCGACCAAGTCGACCACGCCCTGTCCTATCGCCATCGCGCCGGAGTTCGAGCCTCGGCTCAACGCCCATCCCGACGTACTGCTCGCCCTGGGCTGCCCTGCTGGTGAACGGCAGCAGACCTGGGCGGCCGAGGAGCGTTTCCAACTCGGCCGTATGTTCTGGCAGCAGGATACAGGTATGATCCACATCGTCTACGACACCGGCACCTTTCAAATAGAGCCCGACCAGTATGTCGAGGGCGACCCCGAAGATGCCTGTCCCGAGGTAGGGGAGGCACCGGCGGGACTGTTCAAGCCGGTGCGTGGCTTCAACTGGCAGTGGTGCAACACTGCTGGCGTGCAGGACGCGCTGGGTTGGGCGCTGGAAGGAGAGGCGGGTCACGACACGGTGTGGCAGGAATTCGAGCATGGCCACGCTTTCCAGAGCCTGGCCAACCACATCTTCGTCTTCTACGACGATGGGACGTGGGACTACGTTGAGTAGTGGTAAACACCCATGGTTTCTATATGCTTTGCGCTGTGCCGACGGTACGCTCTATGCTGGCGTCACCACCGACCTGGGACGACGCCTGGCTGAGCACAACACTGGCCGGGGGGCGCGTTACACGGCGGGCCGCCACCCCGTGACGCTTGTCGCCGCCTGGTGCTTCCCCGACCGGGGGGCAGCACAACGAGCAGAGGCTCGCTTCCGGCGGTTGTCCCGGGCACGGAAACTGGCACTGATCGCCCAGGAACTCCCCTTCGAGGGCACAACTTTCTGCCGTGACGAGTACGGCGGCGACTCGCCTACCGCTGTTCGCTTCTGCCCCCGCTGCGGTGGCTTGCTGGAGACAGTCGTTCGCCCTGGAGACAGTCGCCCACGCCAGATCTGTACCGCCTGTGGGCGCGTCCACTACCGCAACGCCAAGCCCTGCGCTGGCGCTTTGGTCGTGTGCGATGGCCGTGTACTGTTGGTGAAGCGCGCCATCCAACCCTTCCTGGGCTGCTGGGATATCCCCGGCGGCTTCCTGGAGGAGGACGAACACCCGGAGGCGGGAGCCATCCGCGAGGTACGGGAGGAGACCGGCCTGGAGGTGCATGTGACCGGTCTGCTCGGTTTCTACCTGGATCATTACGTCTATGGCGACGAGGGGGGCTACTGCCTGAACATCTACTTTCTGGCTGAGGTCGTCGGGGGCCAGGAACATCCCGATGACGATGCGGGCGACCTGGCCTGGTTCGCCCCCGGCGAATTGCCCGAGGAGATTGCTTTCGATCACGTCCGCGTGGTGCTGACCGACTGGGTTCGCTGGATGGAGCAGAAGCGATAAGGTCAGTAGGTGATGTCTCCCCGGTCGTCAATGTTCAGGATTCGGATCGTCCGGTTGGCTCTGTCCACAGCGTAGTGGATGCGCACGCCGCCGAAGCGATACCGATATTCACCTTTGGGTTTGCCCTTGAGGGGACGGATGCGACGCTGGTAGTGAAAAGGCGTCTGAGCGATAATCTCAAACGCCTTACGTAATCGCTTTCTCGTGGTCAGGTCACGGTGTTGCTTCAGGAAAGTGCGGGCTGTCGAGGAGACGTAGGTGATCACAAATCGAGTTCGCGTTTCACGCTTTCCCAATCGTGGCCTCCCCCTATTGCGAACTCGCGTCGTGCGGCTTCGAGGCGGGCCTGCAACGCCGCGTCGGCTCGTTCCTCCGCCGTCGAGTGCCAGTCCTCGACCAATTCGATCACCTCATCCCATTGACCGGCCCCAACGGCCCGGGCGACGGCTTGAAGAAGTTCTTGGTAGAACATCGCCCGTTCTTCTGCGTCGAAACGAGCGAGCCACTCGAAATAGGAAGGAATGACGAGTTCAACTGAGCGTGCAGGCTGCACCACATACGGCGCTCCTGCCTCTTTAAGTGCAATTGTCTTGCTCATTGAGATTGCCTCCCCAGTTTGTAGTGTACCGCATATAGGTTGGCCTGTCAACTCTGGCGAGCAGGAGGAAGTATGAAAGACATTTTTCGCATTTTCTGGGAAGCACTGAAGGACTTCTGGGACGAGTTGTTCCTCCTGGCGCTGATGAACGTCGTTACTGTGCTACTAGCGATCCCGGTAGTCACATTGCCGCCAGCGCTGGCTGGGCTGTGGAATGTCGCGAACAGGGTGGCGCAGGGAAAGGCCACTGGTTGGAGCGACTACTTCGAGGGCTTCCGGCGCTACTTCTGGAAGGCATGGGGGCTGGCGCTGCTCAACATTCTGGTGGTCATCATCGTGATCACCAACCTCTGGTTCTACACGCCGGCCAATGCCCCCTTCGAGATTCACCCCACGCTGGGCCTCTGGATGCGTGCACTCTGGATAGCGGTGGCGCTCCTGTGGCTGGCCTTACAGATGTATCCCCTGGCGCTGCTGCTAGAGCAGGAGGATCAGCGGTTGCGGGTGGCCCTGCGCAACACAGCCGTGATCTTCATCGCCAATCCTGGCTTCACCCTCGTGCTGGCGGCATTGCTGCTGATAGTGGCCGTCATCAGCACGCTGCTATCGGCACTGTGGTTCCTCGTCACGCTGGCGCTGTTCGCCGTCGTGTGCAACAAGGCCGTGCGGCATCTGCTGGAGCCGTACCGTGAAGCGTAATGCGTAATGCGTAAAACGTAAAGCGTAATAGTGATGAGAGTACTCTGGACCAGCCCCCACTGCCGCCCCGATTGGCTCGACCGGCTGGGCGAGGAATCGCAGGGGGGGCAGAGCGTGGTGATGAACAAACTGCCCCACGCCCTGGCCCGCGCCGACCCGGACATTCGCGTGGACCTGTTCACCCGCCTGCAAGATAGCGACCCCCATGCCGCCACTCCAGTCAAGTTCCTCGATGACGACCCCCACGTGCGGCTCATTCGCTTGCCCTGTGGCTCCACCGACCGGTACGTCCCCAAGGAGGCCCTTTACGGCGAGCCGATTGCCGAGTTCGTCGAGCACATCCTGGCCTTCGCTGCCCGTAGGGGCGGGATCACCCCGCCCCTACGTTACGACCTGCTACACGGCCACTACGCCGACGGTTGG
>DAOUEC010000303.1:0-4225 GCA_034430655.1 Anaerolineae bacterium | reverse complement strand
TTTACGGGGTTGGTCACGATTCCTGCCCCCATCATTGGGGGGCTTATATGGAGGGAGCTTGGCCCTATGTACGTCTTTGTCATTCCCATAGTTTTCGACCTCTTCTTTAGAGTCCCTCTGTTGGCCACAGTACCAGAGACGCTGGGAATGGAACACTCTATTCAGAAGGAAGGTTAGCGTAGCGATGACTTACAGACTGGGGAATACAGCATTGAGGTAATAGGATCCGTTTTGGTCAATAGGCGGAAAGGAGATTGGGATGAAGAAGATAGCGATCTGTGGAAAGGGGGGCAGCGGGAAAAGCACCGTCGTCGCCCTCCTGGCACATGGCGTACGAGCCAGAGGGTACCGGGTGTTAGTCGTCGACTCCGATGAGTCAAACCCGGGGCTCTATCGAATGCTCGGCTTTGATAAGAGGCCCGAACCTTTGCTGGAGCTTGTTGGAGGAAAGAAAAAGGTGTTTCAAACGTTCTCAGAGGAACCGGAGTCCTCCAAGAGCATCCTGACCCAGGAGGAGATTCAGGTCGCAGATATTCCAGGCGACTATATCGTAGAGAGGGATGGCATCGGGTTGGTCTGCATCGGTAAGATCCTCCAGTCCCTTGAGGGTTGTGCCTGCCCCATGGGAGTGCTGAGCCGCGAGTTCCTGAAGAGGCTCTCGTTGCAGAAGGACGAGGTGGCCGTTGTTGACATGGAGGCCGGCATAGAGCATTTTGGCAGAGGCGTTGAGACGAGTATAGACAGCGTACTTATCGTGACTGAACCCTCTTTCGATTCGCTGGAACTTGCTGAAAAGATAAACACCCTCGCTGCCGAGGTCGGGGTGGAATGTGTGTGGACCATTCTCAACAAAATCAGGTCCAAGGAGATAGCTTCGAGATTAAGGGAAGAACTGGAGGAGAGAGGCATCTCTGTCATTGGATCCATTGGCTATGAGCCGGAGATCTTCCAGTCTGGCCTGGAGGGGCGTCCAGTTCGTCGCGATAAGTTGGAGACGGACATCGGGAAAATACTGGATCAGTTGTTGTAGGGGGAGATTATGTGCTTAGCTACGGTCTATATTGAAGATGACGGCCAACGAGAAGAAGTGATGCAGGACGTGGCCTGGATCAAGCCTGTAAACGGCGGGCTTCAATTGATCACCTTTTTGGGGGAGAGCAAATTATTTCAGGCCCATATTGAGAGCATCGATCTGATGAACAGTTTGATCGTTCTGAAAAGGATGACCAATGAGCAATCCCACATTTAAGGACCGCTGCATCGTATCCTGCGGGATGTTGCATCCAGAGATAGACCATCTCGTGAAGGCCGATTTTCTGAATCCACGTCGCATTCTGTTTACACCACCAGGTCTGCACGCCTTACCCGATAGGCTGGAGGAGCATCTCCTGAACAGACTGGCACAGGCCCTGGAATCATGTCCCGACCACAAGATCATCGTCGTGTATGGGAAGAAGTGCTACATCAGCACTGATGAGCCGCTCAAACGGATAGACTCGATCCTGCGGGCAGCGGGCCAGGGGATCATCAGGGTACAGGGAGACTACGGCTACGACATGCTGGCTGGCTTTGAGGATCGGCAGCGGATCAGCGGGGGAAGGCAGGACAGGATCCTTTGGTTCACACCGGGCTGGCTCAAGAGCTGGAAGGTCGTTTATCAGAAGTATTTCGGCTGGGATAGCGCCGATGCCAACGCGAACTTCCCAGGGTTCTACGACAAAATCATCGTCCTGGACAGCCTTGGCCTCACCGAGGAGTATATGGCGCAGCACGCCGAGGAGATTCTGGAATTGTTCGACTGGACGGGTCTGGAGGTGGAGTTTCACCCGATCACCCTTGACCGTTTCAAGGGATTGCTGATGGACAGCCTGTCGCCTCAAGGCGAACGAGGAGTTTGAAATGAGCGTGATAACGGTGCAGGTCAGCCTCTATCCGTTGCGGCAGGTCTCAATTGGGCCGCTCATCCGCGAGGCGGTGCGTGTCTTCCGTGAGCACAGGCTGGAGACCCGTATGGGTGAGATGAGCACCCTGATGTGGGGAGAGGAACAGGCGGTCTTCGATACCCTGCAGGAGGCGTTCCACCAGGCCGCAGAGCATGGGGATGTGGTGATGACAGTCACACTCGCCAATGCCTGTCCGTCGCCCAAGGGGCTGTGAAGTGGCATATGCAGGTGTGACCTTCGACGAGCGTGTCGCTGCCCACTACGAAGCCTGGTACGAGACGCCGGAGGGACGACGGGCCGACGAGTTGGAGAAGGCCGTTTTAGGCCGGTTGCTGTAGGGCTTTTCTCGTCCGGACAACGTGCTGGAGATCGGATGCGGCACAGGCCACTTCACCCGTTGGCTGAGCGACGAGGGATTGGCAGCGGTGGGATTGGACTTCTCAGCGGCTATGCTGGCAGAGGCGCGAACGTTGGACGGCGTGCCCCTGGTGCGGGGCGACGCTCGACGGCTCCCCTTCGCCGACGGCGCGTTCGACCTGGCGGCGCTCGTCACGACGTTGGAGTTCTTGGAGCAGCCCCGGGAGGCGCTGGCGGAGGCACTGCGGGTGGCCCGGCGAGGGCTTATCCTGGGCGTGCTCAATCGCTGGAGCGTCCTGGGCCTGCAGCGCCGCCTGGCAGGGTTCTTCCGGCCGACGGTTTACGACGCCGCGCACTTCTACGGCGTGGGAGAGTTGAAGCGGCTACTGCGTGAGCGGCCGGGGGCACAAGCGTCTCTGCCCTGGGGAGGCTTCATCGGCATGGCACTGATGGTGGAGGACAAAGGATGATGGATGCACAGAAAATGTGGGTGTACAGCGACCGCTGTACGGGCTGCGGCGCGTGTGTCGAGGTATGCCCCGTCGAGGCCGTCGCCCTGATGGATGGAAAGGCGCACATTGACGAAGAAACCTGCATAGGCTGCGGAGCCTGCGCCGACGAGTGCCCACAGAACGCCATCCAGCCCGTGGTTCAGGGCGAACTCGTCCCTGCCCCCCAGCGACCGGCCCCCACCGTTTACCGGCCCGGCCCGCTGGCGCAGACGGCAGGCGCGGCGGTCGTCGTCACCGGTACGGGGCTGCTGGTGAAGGCGGCGGGGACGCTGGCGCGGGCAGTGGGTCGCTGGCTGACGCGACGCCCGGAAGCGGGGGCAGGATCGCCTGTGAGGGGCACGTCCCCGGCGGGCGGCGGGAGACGTGGCGGGCGCGGCGGCCGTCGTTGTCGGCGCGGAGGGTAGTGACGGGGTCCGGTTTCCTATCGTGGGGCAGACCATTTGACTACCAGGAATTTTGTCAGTCAATCAGGTTGGCGAGTCTGCTGGCCGTGGAGGGATTGTTGGGGAAAGGGGATGAGCGGGATGATTTTTCGGATACTCGTATGGCTGGTGATGATGGTGGGAGGCAGTGCGCTGGGGATATTCTTGGATCGGCGCTGGTTTCCGCTTTTGCAGCGCAGCGTTCCATTTCACGTGTTCACTCTCGCTCTGAGCGTGCTTGTGCTCTGGATGGTGATGCGTATCAGCCGCAACACAGGACGGCTGCTGGCGCATGAAGGGCGCGAGGGCGATCTGCCGCGGGGCGATACGAACCGATTGGTCACAGAGGGCGTCTACGGCTGCATGCGCCACCCGATGCACCTGGGCTTGCTTCTCTTCCCGCTCTCGCTGGCCTTGCTCATCGGCTCCCCCTCGTTCATTCTGGTGATCGCGCCCCTGGAGGCCCTTTTTATACTGACGATGGTCAAATTGATGGAGGAGCCGGAGGCCATCGCCAAGTTCGGGGATGCTTACCGGGAGTACCGGCGGCGAGTGCCGATGTTCAACCTGCGTCCCGACTGCCTGCGACGTTTGTTGAGGACGCCGGAGGCTCTTTGGGAATCGGCGTGAGTAGCAGGCCGGAGTCCCCAACTCGTTGGGGGTGCGGCGCGAAGTCCCAAAGAGCCACGCCGGACGCAACATGGGAGAGGGAATGGCAGCAAACACACATCGCCTTGCGATTGCAGTGGCCGATGATGGTAAGACGATTCCCAGGGGGATGCTGGGACGTGCGGCGGCTTTCCTGATCGTGGACATAGATCGAGAGGGGCGGGAAATCGCCCGTCAACTGCGCGCCAACCCTTACCAGAACACCAACCAGCGCGGCAAGACTTTTGACGTGGCCGATCTGCTGGCCGACTGCCAGACGCTTATCTCGCGGCGAATAGGGCGGGCGGGTGTGCCTCGTATGGAGGCGCGCGGATTCGGGTTG
>DAOUEC010000302.1:0-14647 GCA_034430655.1 Anaerolineae bacterium | reverse complement strand
CGGCTAACACTACAACGAGACTTCGTCATTCTGAGGAGCGAAGCGACGAAGAATCTCGCTTTACACTGATGAATTTCCAGCCGGGAACGAGATTCTTCGCTCCCTTTGGTCGCTCAGAATGACACGGAATCGGGGCGTCTCATGATTTCGCCCCAGGAACGCTGTCAAGTTGGATGCTCCCCCCAGTGAGGAGATCCGCCAAGTTATCAGGAGGTGATACACATGCAAATCAAAAGAGATCCAACGAGTTATCTAGGCGACGAGTATCAACGCCTGGTCCGCGCGGGTTTGAGCTGGGAGCCCAGGGAACTCCAATCCGCCAGCGGCCCCGCCTGCATCGTGGACGGCAGGGAAGTGATAATGCTCTGCTCCAACAACTACCTCAACCTCTCCACACATCCCAAGGTCGTGGAAGCCATGATCGAGGCCACTAGGAAGTACGGGGCGGGGGCGGGGAGCGACCGCTCAATCGCTGGCGATATGTCCGTTCACAGGGAACTGGATAGACGCCTGGCGCAATTTAAAGATGCACCCGCCTCCCTGACCTTCCAAACAGGCTTCATGGTGAACGAGGGCCTCGTCCAACAACTCGCCGGCCAAGGCGATCTTTTCGTCTCGGATGAGTTGAATCACGGCTCGATCATTGATGGGATGCGGCTGAGCCGCGCGGACCGCGCCGTTTTCAAACATAAGGACGTTGAAGACCTGGCCCGAGTCATGAAGGAAGCGGAGGAACACAAACCGCCCTACAAGCACATCTGGATCGTCACCGATGGCGTCTTCAGCATGGATGGTGACCTGGCTCCGCTGCCAGAGATCGCGGAGATCGCCGCAGAGCATGGCGCGGGCGTATACGTGGACGATGCACATGGCGAGGGCGTCCTTGGCGAAGGAGGGCGGGGCATCGTCAACCACTTCGGCCTCAGTCGTGACCAGGTGCAGGTCGAGATGGGGACATTCTCAAAGGCTTTTGGGATTGTAGGCGGACACATCAGTGGCAGCGAGGATTTGAGAAACTTTGCCCTGAACAAATCCAGAACCTGGCTGCTCAGCGGAGCCCTACCCCCCGGAATAGCCGCAGCAACTATAGCGGCCATTGACGTCATGGAATCCGACCCACAACGGGTGAAGAAGGTGTGGGAAAACCGCAACTACTTCATCGAGAGGATGAAGGAAGCCGGCTTTGACACCGGGAACAGCGAGACGCCGATTGTGCCGGTAATGTGCGGCGAAAGCAAGACAGCGAAGGCCCTGGCCGATTTCGTGTGGGAGAAAGGCATCTACGTACTGCCTATCGTCTACCCCATGGTGGCTCGCGGTAAGGCGAGAATCAGGGTCCAGTTGTGTTCGGAGCACACGAAGGACCAGTTAGACAAGGCCATTGGCGACTTCAAAGAGGGAGGAGAGAAACTCGGGTTGATCTAACCCCCATATAGCGGATTTGGATGAGAAGGGGCAGGCCCGGTAACGGGCCTGCCCCGTTGACATTCCCCCTGGTTAGAGAACGTGCAATTCGCAGACCTGGCGAAAATGGAAGCCATAGATCGCCAACGTGATCGCCAATGGAAGCAACCTGGGGCGGCGGAACAGGGTCCAGAAAAAGAGCCGCCAATAATGGACTCTCTCCACACCTTTTATCCCCAGTTGGTAGATGGACCGCAGAAAGGCCAGGACGTACTCAAACTCAAAATGAGCCCTGATCCTGGGGGGCTCGTATTCCTGGAGAAAGGTTTTGACGCGCTTGTAGTAGAGTTTTGGAGAATAGATCTGGTCCAGAATCTTGCGGTACCCCTCGCGCAGCGTTGCCAGACCCATCCTGGGAATGATGTTCGTCGAGCCATTCACGTTATCGCCCGACATGTCGCCCAGGATACGGCCTTCGCGCTTCAGGCGTTCGTAGAGCCGCGTTCCATGGGGAGCCTGAAGCAGGCCCACCATCGCCGTTACAATGCCGCTTCGTTGGATGAAATCAATCTGCCGTTGGAAGATTGAGGGAGGATCGCTGTCGAAGCCGACGATGAACCCTCCTTGCACCTGGAGACCGGCGCGTTGGATGCGCTTGACGCTTTCGACCAGGTCGCGATTCTTGTTCTGAATCTTGCTACATTCCGTCAGGCTATCCTCGTTCGGCGTCTCAATGCCGATGAACACCGTGGTGAACCCGGCATCCACCAGCATGCGCATCAGTTCCTCGTCATCGGTCAGATTGATGGACACTTCTGTGCTGAAGGACATGCCGGCCTTGTCTTTGCGCCATTCGATCAACGCGGGCAAAATCTCGGCCTTGAGTTGCTTCTTGCTGCCGATAAAGTTGTCGTCAACGAAAAAGACGCCGCCTCGCCATCCCATGGCATAGAGGCTATCCAGTTCGGCGATGATCTGTGGGGCAGTTTTGATACGCGGCCGGTGCCCGAACAGCGTGGTTATGTTGCAGAAATCGCAATTGAAGGGACAGCCCCGGGAAAACTGGATGGCCATCGTGGCATAGCAGTCCACGTCGGCCAATTCCCAGAGAGGAATGGGAGTCTGTCGGATGTCGGGAAACTCGGACGTCATGTAAACCCGTTTCGCCTCCCCACGCTCCAGGTCCGCCAGAAAAGGTGCCAGGGTTACCTCGGCTTCGTTGAGCACGAAATGGTCAACTTCTTCAAATTGCTCGTACTCGTCGGTGAACAGGGGCCCCCCGGCGACAATCTGGACGCCCGCTTCCTTGCAGCGAGCGATGATTTCGCGTGCCGAGTCTTGCTGCACGACCATGGCGCTGATAAACACATAGTCGGCCCAGGCCAGGTCTTGCCGGGTCAGACTCGTCACGTTGACGTCAACCAGCCGCTTGTTCCATTCCGCGGGCAACATCGCGGCGATGGTCAGTAGGCCCAGAGGGGGCGTAGACGCCTTTTTGCGCACAAACCTGAGCGCGTGTTTGAAACTCCAGAATGTATCTGGAAACTCGGGGTAGACAAGCAAAATGTTCATGGTAATCTCCTCTGCTCAGTGGTGAAACTAAACTTTGGCAAGCCTCAACTGACGCCTAAGCAACAGCGGCCCCAACAGATCCATCAGCCAACCAAGACATAACTCGATCCAAGGCACGAACCCAAACAGACGGGGCACGTAAGCAATCCGGGCGGGCTTTCTCAGCAAGGCCCAGATGCGATCGGCCACTGCTTCCGGCCTCACACTGAATCTCTCGGCGGGTATGCGCAGGCCGGAGGATCTGGTCGAAGCAGCGTCATAGAACTCTGTTGACACTGGGCCCGGCTTGACCACGCTCACGTGTACGTTTGTGCCGCGCAATTCCCGGTAGAGGGACGTAGTGAAAGTGTCCAGGAAAGACTTGGTCGCACTGTAGAGTGCGACACCCTGGCTTGGTAAACTGCCGGCAATGGAGCCGACGTTGATGATGTGGCCGCTGTTGCGCGTCTCCATGTCCGGCAGGAACAGCAACGTCAGGTGAACAACTGCTGCCACGTTGATCGCCATCATCTGCCTGGCCAGCGTCCACGGCATTCCCGCTGCAAAACCGTACCAGCCGAAACCGGCGTTGTTGATCAAGACGTCCACTGCCCCATAAGCAGAACGAACCTCCTGGGCGACACGAAGACGCTCTCTCTCCTCCGCAAGATCAGCGGCAACAACCAACGCCTCTCCACCAAGTTCCCGTATCTGGGCAGCCAGACTCCGCAGGCGGCCCTCGCGCCGCGCCACCAGGACGACCTTGAGCCCCTCACGCGCCAGTCTCTTTGCAGTTACCGCACCGATGCCACTCGACGCGCCGGTGACCAGCGCCACTTTCCCCTTCCAGTTCACGCTCACCTTCCCCACCAAGAAGCCACTATCGGACCTCAGCAAAGGCTACTCCCCCTGGCCGGATGCCTCCGCTTGCCCTTGACCCCCGAAAATATGGGGATTTCCTCAACAGCCACCAGCGGACGATGGGACGGAACATCCGTATCAGGTACCGCCGGTATCCCAACAGTGCAACCATCTCCCGGATATAGTCTCCCAGGTCATGTCGTTGGTACTTGAGCAGCCTTTGGCTTTCCGTAGTGTCCAGCCAGTCTACGGCGAAAGGCATTGAATCAAAAACCTCCTCCGGCAGTTTGCCCACCCCCATAGCGTTCAATATCCGCTCCGCAACTTCACGATAATAGTGCCAGCAGCGGAAACCACCCCCGACCAACAAGATTTTTCCCCACACATCCTCACTGCTTACCCCGTTGGCAATCGCCAACCCTACGTCCCGTGTGTGCACGAACTCTATGCGGTTATCCAGAGGGACGTCGAACATACCCGCATCCAACTTCATCGTCAGGGGCAGCGTGGCAGCCAGTCTGAAGATAATCCACTCTAGCCCGGACGCTCTGACCATCCGCTCGCACTCGATCTTGTGATACGTATAGTGTTCGGTCGGCTGGAGCGGGTCCGAGACAGTCCGGGGCGGCGGTTGATCCTGCGTCCTACCGTAGACGTGACACGACGAGGTAAAGATGATGCGGGGTGGCTTGGGCAAAGCCTTCATCGCATTGAGGAGATTTTGGGTGCCCCCCACGTTGATCTCCCGCGCCCAGGCGGGGCGGGCCTCAGATTCGACGCCTGTAGCCGACAGTTTGGGGATGATAAACGCCAGGTGCACTACCACCTCCTGGTCGCGCACCGCAGCGGCGACGTCTTCCGGGCGGCGCAAGTCTCCCCACACCACCTCTATCTGGTCTCCGAACCTTCGAGCAGCCTTCTCGTTCGCTTTTGTCTTGAGGTCGAAACACCGCACGGTGTGACCCTGTTTGACCAGTTCCTCCAGTGTGCTCGTCCCGATATTTCCAAAAGCCCCTGTCAGCAACACGTTCATTTCATTGTCTCCTCTCTAAACTGCCCAAAAGCATCTGCACACCCTCCTGCGCCACCTGCCCCCAGTCGGCCCCTTGGGGGTCGAGCATCCCTTGCAGCACCAACCCGACGGCCAGCGAGACGATGACCTGGGCCGCTGTCTCGGGATCAACCGGGCACAGCGAGCCCTCGGCAATGCCGGCCTCGACCATATCGCGGAAGAGAGCCTGGTACCGCCGGTAGGGAGCAATCGTCGCCTGCCAGACCGCCGGGTCGTGCGCGGCCTGGGTCAAGAACTCTAGAAAGATCGGGAGTTGTCCGCTTCCCGCCTCGAAGACCTGCCGGACCATCCCGGCCATCTGCATGAGTCCCTCCGGGACCGTCTCCGCTCCGGCGCGGGCTGCCTCCAGTTGCGTGTCCAGCCCCGCCAGCCAGCAGTCCAGCAGTTCCAGGAATAGCGCCTGCTTGCTGGGGAAGTGGTGGTAGAAAGCCCCCTTGGTCACGCCAGCACGGCGGCAGATCTCTGCCACGCCGGTACCGCCATAGCCATGCTGGGCGAAACACTCCGTCGCTGCCTCCAGGATGCGAGCACGAGTCTCCTCTCCTCGTCGCTGTGGGCTCACCTTCGCCTCCCTTGTAGAATACCGACCGGTTGGTATGATTTTACCACGGATTCCCCCCCCTGTCAAGGCAGGGCGCTTGCCCCGCTTCCCCAATTCGCCTAATTCGAGTAAAATTAGATAAGATGCAGTGGATTAGGGGGCGGGAGAGGAGAAGAACAATGCGCAGGATATTGACACTCGGTATAGTACTCGCACTGACCCTGGCGCTGGCGGCACCGGCCTTCGCCCAGGGCACCATCGTTCACGTCGTGCAGCCAGGCGAGAACCTGTTCCGCATCGCGCTGCGCTACGGGGTGACGGTGAACGCGCTGGCGGCGGTCAATGGCTTGAGCAATGCCAGCCGTATCTACGCGGGGCAGCGATTGACCATCCCAACTGGCGGCAGTCCCGGCCCGACCCCGCCATCCTCGGGTGTGCACGTCGTGCGGCCAGGGGAAAACTTGTTCCGCATTGCGCTGCGCTACGGCATCACGCCCCAGGCGCTGGCGGCGGCCAACGGCATCGCCAACCCCAACCGCATCTACGTGGGACAACGGCTGGTGATTCCAGGCTCTGGGACCACACCTCCCACCCCGTCGGGCCAGACCTACACCGTGCGGCGTGGCGACACGCTCTCGTCCATCGCCCGGAGGTTCGGCGTCTCGATGTGGACGCTGGCGCAGGCCAACTCCATCCGTAACCCCTCGTTCATCTACGTCGGGCAGATGCTACGTATCCCCAGCGGCGGGAGCCCCGCCCCACCCTCCCCGCCCTCCGCCCCGACCAGTGGCCGCTGGATTGACGTGAACCTCAGCACACAGCGAGTCACCGCCTACCAGGGGAACACGCCCGTGCGCAGCACGCTCGTCTCGACCGGCCTCCCGCGCACGCCGACGCCCACGGGCCGGTACCGCATCTACGTCAAGTACGTCTCTACCCTCATGTCCGGCCCCGGCTACTACCTGCCCAATGTGCCCTATACGATGTACTTCTACCGGGGCTACAGCCTTCACGGCACCTACTGGCACTCCAACTTCGGCCATCCCATGAGCCATGGCTGCGTCAACCTGCCCACGCCCGAGGCACAGTGGCTCTTCTATTGGGCCTCGGTAGGCACGCTGGTCAACATCCACTACTGACCCGGTTCCTGGTACAGGACACACAAAAGCCCCGTCCCGGGGTTACCCTTGTTCCCGAGACGGGGCCAGACCAGACACTCCTCGACGTTTTCTGTCAGGAGGCACTCGCCCCCTCGACCAGCGCGCGACGGAAAGCCTCAACCGCGCGGCGGTAGAACTCGGGGGCTTCCCGCTGCATGCGCTGGAAGTCGGCGGCGATGCGCCCGTCCGTAGCCATCCACGCCAGCGCGCCCAGGAAACTGATGCCGTTGATGCAGGAACCTTTCAGATCGCCAGCGGGGTCAAAGAGGAGCAGTGGGTAGTCCGGGTCGGCAATGATGAAGCCACCGGGCAGGTCAAAGTGAGTGGCTTCCAGGTAGACGCGGATGAATTCGGACGGCGGTGCATCGGAGCCCACTAACGGCGTCGGGTCGAAGTCGATCTCCTCCAGCAACGATGGCAGGCAGGCCAGTCCCCAGCGCCGCACTCGATAGATGCAGCCCTGTTCCTCCCAGGCCACCGGAGGGCAGGCCTCGGCGTAGCCTCGCGGCAGTTGGACGATCACATAACGGTCGCGCGGAGCACCATCATCCGCCACAGCCCAGTAGTAGGCACGCCAATCCTCGACCGGATAGCGACCGGGGAGATTGTTGACGACCCCCACGTCTGGTGGGGCCTGACTGGGGCGAAAGGCATTGCCGCCACGTCTGGGCATATCCACGCACTCCTATTCCGGATTTCGTAGTAGCGACTTTAGTCGCTGTTTCCGCGCAATTAGCGACTGAAGTCGCCGCTACGAGCCATTGCAATCACTATGGTGGCGCACTAGAACAAATGGAAAGCGGCGATGATGGGAGCGAACAGAGAGGACACCAGGGACATCACGGTGATGAGGGTGTTGATGGAGGGGCCGGCTGTATCTTTGAAGGGATCGCCGACGGTGTCGCCCACGACGCTGGCCTTGTGCGCATCGGAGCGAGGACCGCCGAACTCCCCCGATTCGATGAACTTCTTGGCGTTGTCCCACAGCCCCCCAGCATTGGACATCAGCAGCGCAAAAACGACGCCGGTGAAGATGCTCCCTCCCAGAAACCCGCCCAGGGCTTCGGGGCCAAGAATGAACCCGACCAAGACGGGAAAAACGACGGCCAGGAAGGCCGGTATCACCAAAGACGCCAGTGCACCTTGAGCAGCCAGGTCCACGCAGGCCGCGTAGTCGGGCTTCTCAGTACCCGCCAGGATGCCGGGATGTTCATGGAATTGTCGGCGGATTTCCTGAATCATTTTGAAGGCGTTGTCCGTGACGGATAACATGGTAAGCGCGCTGAACAACGGCGGCGTCATCGCTCCCAGGAACGCACCCACGACGACCATCGGATTCCGCAGGCTGATGCTCAGTTCCACGCCTCTTGCCCCTATCACCTCTGCATAGGCTGCAAAGAGCGCCAGGACGGTGAGGGCGGCGGCGCTAATGGCAAAACCCTTGGTGATGGCCTTGGCCGTGTTGCCGGCTGCATCGAGCACGTCGGCCGTGTCAATGACCTTCTGCGACATGCCGGCCATTTCGGCGATGCCTCGCGCGTTGTCCACGATAGGGCCGTAAGCGTCAGAGGAAACGATCATACCACTAACGGCCAACATCCCCACCGCGCTGATGCCCACCCCATAGATGCCGCTCATCCCGGAACGTTCTGTCAGGTAATAGGAGAGCAGCGTCGCCAGTGCGATGCCGATGATCGAGGGAACGATGCTGATCAGCCCGTAACTGAAGCCGGTGATAATGTTGATAGCCGCGCCAGAGCCAGAAACGCGGGCCGTCTCAACCACCGGATGGTGATCCGAGGAGGTGAAGTAATCAGAAGTAAAGCCGACGACGACGCCGGTGACGAGCCCGGCCAGCGTAGCCCACAACACACCCAGGTTATAGCCGCCCAACAACACGATGGCGGTAGCCAGGACGGCGAAGATCATGCAGGTGACGATTGTCCCTCTGTTGAGAGCCTGGCCCGGCTTGCCGTTCTCGCCCACGCGCACGAACTGGATACCAATGAGCGAGGCGACAATGCCCAGCGTGCACAGGATCAGAGGAAACGTGGTGTACTTGGTTTGTAAGGCGGCATCACCTGCAAAGATTGAGACTCCCAACAGCATGACGGCTACTGTACTGGCCACGTAACTATCGAAGATATCCGCCCCCATGCCGGCCACGTCGCCAACGTTATCACCAACGTTATCGGCGACCACGGCCGGATTGCGAGGGTCATCCTCGGGGATGCCGACCTCGATCTTGCCCACCAGGTCGGCAGCGATGTCGGCCGTCTTGGTGTAGATCCCGCCGCCCGCTTTGGCCAACAAGGCCAGCGTAGAGGCCCCAAAACTGAAGCCAAGGACAATTTCGGGGTCACCAGTGATCAGGTAAATCGTGCTCATACCGATGACCGCCAGGCCCACCACAGCCAGGCCCATCACCGAGCCAGCATAGAAGGCCACCTTAAAGGCACGATTAATACTCTCACCTGCTGCTGTCGCGCTGCGCACATTGGCGGCCACGGCGACGCTCATGCCCATGTACCCGGCGATGGCAGAACATATCCCGCCGGCCACAAAAGCCAGAGCCATCCCACCGCCTCGCAGCGGATCAAGATGGACTGCCCCTGTGCCCAGATGCTCTATGTCGAAACTGAACACGATGGCAATGATGACACCCAACCCGATCGCGACGAGGGTGAGGGCCAGGTAGAGACGACGCAGATAGGTCGTCGCTCCCTCCCGAATCCAGGACGCGACCTCCTGAGCCTCCGGGGACCCGGCATCCTGCCGGTGGACCCAACGGTATAGCCAGGCTGCTACCCCGACGGAAGCAGCGCCCGCAAAAATGGCGACGAAAATCCAAGGCTGAGATCCTGCCACCGTCGTTCCTCCTGTCACTGGATGCTGCATTTCAGGCCATGCTCAGAATGTCGAGCCGCTTTTGGCCATTGGTCATTGACCTATAAATTGACAGAACGCCACCAGCGGTAGTGTTTGGCACGCAATTCCTCCTGCGATGGCAGGGGGAAATAGAGAAGCCGTTCCTCGTTCCCCACAAAAATCCCGCTCTTTATCGTGCGGTATGGGAACGAGGCCGGCTGGATGCGGTTGACCATTTTGGCGTGGACGGTCTTGGTCCTCAGGTCCACCAAACACTGACGCAGATGTCCGATGTTGGAATAAGGCAGATCCCGTATGGCGCCGCGCCCAGGATTCTCGGCCAATTCGCCCAGCCTTAGTTCTACGAAACAGATCGCCGGTAGGGAGAGGAGGCTGGTCGGGCTCTTGACAATCAGATCATAGAACTCGCGGGGCCCCAGGGTACTGACCACAAGAGGGTGCACAGGCGCAATCTCCTGGTAAAGATGCAGCCCCCCCGCGTCTTCAGGGCATTCTTCGCTCGACTCCAGGCCCAGCACCCGTCCATCCTGCGTCACGAGATAGAGCCGCTGGATGACGTCTAAAGGGATGCACTCCAGCACGCGATAGACAGAGATATAGATCGAGCGCTTCGGACTCCCATCCTCGTGGGGCACACAACGCCGGATACCCTCCTCGATACGGAAGAAGTCATGCCTGAAATCTGGAGCGATCTCGAAGAATATGGCCTGCCCGCGTGCCTTCTTCGTAGCCCCAACTGCATAGTAGACCCCAAACTCCTCAGGGGTCAACATGGAAGCAATCAGCGCCTCGGGTATCACGGATAAGTACAGATGGACATCCATCGCCATCTCCTCCTTTCTCCGCTCTGGTCGCCAGTTAAAACGACCGGTCTCCCTATCCACGACCTTTCCAGGTGCATTATAGCACACCTGCCTCAATGACGCGAAACGCGATTACGCATCACGCATTACGCATTACGGTTCACTTCGTCGTCTCGACCCGCTGCCAGAGGGCAGCCAGCGGACGATGCAGCAGCCGCACGTTGACGAACACGAGCAGCCACAGGTGCAACCGGGCGGCGAAGAGGAGCAGTGTCCACAGAAACTCCCGCGGATTGCGAGGGTAGCGCAAAGCCAGCCGTGTGCCGTGGAGCATCTCAAGCCAGACCGAGCGCATACGCACCGGCGACTTGCGCACGTAATCCTGGGCATAGCCGCCAGCGGAGCGGACCTTCTGTCGCAGCCAGTCCCGATAGGTGGCGGGGTACTTGACAAAGACGCGCGCCCGGGGCACGTAGCGGATGCGGTAGCCCTGGCGGGCGATGAGGTGCGAGAGCACGGCGTCCTCCGCCAGCGCGTCCTCGGGCACACGCTCGACCAGAGCACGGCGGAAAGCGAAGAGATAGCCGGAGCAGACCAGGAACTGAGCAGCCCGGTCGCGGGCCAGCCGCATCTGGTGGACCCCCTCGGTGAGCAGGTGCGACCAGTAGCCCAGCACCGTGTCGCGCGGGCTGACGCTGACGGGATGCCCGCTCACCGCCCCCACCTGTGAATCGGCGAAGGGGGCCAGCAGCAGGGCCAGCGCATCCTCGGCAACGACCACGTCCCCGTCGCTGAGCACAACAACGTTGCCTCGCGCCGCCTTCAACCCGACGTTCAGCGCCGCCGGCTTGCCCCGCTGGGGGTCGGCCACGTGCCGTACAACCGGGTAACGGGCGGCGTAATCATCCACCACGATCGTCGTCGCGGGATCGGGACAAACGACCAGGATCTCAGCATCTACGGGCAATTGGGGGAGAAATGCCTCAATCGCCCGATCTACGGTCGCCGCTTCGCGGAAAGCGGTGATGAGAACACTCAGACTTGTGGTCACACGTACACAGGCTCGGTTGCTTCCAGGTCCCACAGCGTCAGGCCAGTGGCGGGGTCACGACGGCGGCGGACAGTCGCCGGGGCCGTGGTCACCACGATTTCCAGCGTCGGGTTGACGGTGGCTTCCACCAGGTGACCACCCAGCGTATGGTAGTCGGAGCGGCCCACGGTGACGTGCGCGTGCACAATCGGTTCGCCCTTCTCTCCACGGCTGATGTTCCCGCTCAGGTTCAGCACCTCCACCTGCTCCTCCACCGCCCGGTGGCGGTAGACGTTGGCGGCGGTATCGAAGTAGCCCAACGTGACCCGCCGGAAGGCACCGATGGCGCGCAGTGCGGCGAAACCGACCCTATGCTCGTCGGCAAAGCGTTTGAGGCTCTCAATGACCTCCTCACCCGGCTCAAGCCTGACCAGATAGTACTCTTCTAACGCTTTAGTCTGCAAGTCTGCTCCTCCTAATCCACGGCTGTGGTCTTCGTCGGCAGCCTGTGCCGATTATACCCCACCGACGCCACATTGCGCAAATCAGGAACGTCTGCCTGCGCAGACGCACCTGTCCGCGCAGGCGGACAGCCGGCTTCAGCCCTCCAAGCGCGGTTTCAACCGCCTGCCTGAGTAGTAACGAATATAGAAAAAAGCCGCCCGGTTGGGCGGCTTCTATCAGTACTTTTTCACAATGGCCCGATACGCCGTTGGCTGGCGGCACTGTAGAACCTGCGTCTCCTCCCGCACCTGCCGCACCTCGTCCAGGTCAATCGTCGCTACGGCGTACCCCTCGGTGGGCTCGTCCACGCTGGCATAAATCCTCCCACGGGGACCGACGATGCCGCTCTGGCCGAAGAAGGTGTACGAGGGCTCCTCTCCCACCCGGTTGGCGGCGGCAACGAAGACCGCGTTCTCGTAGGCCCGCGCTTGCAGATAGGCACGCCACTCGTCGGCGTGTGGTTGCTCCCAGTTGGCACACACCACCAGCAACTCCGCCCCTTCCAGCACCAAACTGCGCGCCACCTCCGGGAAGGCCAGGTCCCACCCGATCATTAGCCCGACGACGCCAAATCCGGTCTCGAAGACGTCGAGCCGGTAGCCAGCGCGGAAAGCGATGCGCTCCTCTCCCCGCAGGTGCATTTTGTGGTACCGGCCAATGAGGTCACCATCGGGACCGACCAGGATCACAGAGTTATACAGGATGCTCTCGACCTTCTCTTTCTTACTGACCATCCCAAAGGCGACGTGCACGCCCAACTCGCTCGCCCGCTGAGCGAGGAGGTTGACCGTGGGGCCTGGGACACGCTGGGCCAGTTCGGGAAAACGAGGCCCCACTTCGTATCCCGTCGTGGTCAGTTCCGGAAAGACTATCAGATCCACCGGCTGTTCAGTCGCGATGCGGGCGATAAACTCACTCATCTTGACCAGGTTATCTTCCATCTGGCCCAGTTCGGGCTTCATCTGTACTGTTGCAACGGTGATTTCGCGCATTCTCAACTCCTTGGGGTGATTTCAGAACTCAAAATAGGACACGGATAGTCACGGATCAGACGGACTCCCACTGATTTTTCTGTGTTTATCCGTACAATCCGTGTTGATCCGTGTTCCATTCATCTGCCTGTGTCGTCAAAGAAGGAGTTCTTAAACTACCCCCTCTTTGTGTGGTATCGGCGCAGTCGCTCGAGGACAGCGGCCAGTTCTGGCGGCAACGGGGCCTCGAACTTCACCTCCTCGCCTGTAGTGGGGTGGCTGAAGCGGAGACGTGCAGCGTGGAGGAAGTGACGGCCTTGGAGCAGCCGCTGGCGGCGGTGGCCGTAGACCGCATCCCCCACGACCGGATAGCCCAGCCAGGCCAGGTGCACGCGCACCTGGTGCGTGCGACCGGTGTGGGGATGCACCTCCAGCAGCGTGTGGTCGGCGAAGTACTCGATGGCACGGTACAGGGTGCGTGCCTCCCGCCCACTCCGCACTACGGCCATCTTTTTACGCTGTCGCTTGTCGCGTCCCACGGGCGCTTCGATGACCCCCTCCCGAGGCTGCACCCGGCCCTCAACCAGCGCCAGATAGGTCTTGGCGACCTGCCGACGCTTGAACTGCCGCTGGAGCGCGTCGCGGGTCGCCTCATCCTTGGCGACGAGAATCAGGCCAGAGGTATCCTTGTCCAGCCGATGCACCACTCCAGCACGGTCTGGCCCGCCGACGTCGGCGATCCGGGGACAATGAGCCAGCACCGCGTTGACCAGTGTGCCACTGGTGTGCCCGTAGGCCGGATGCACCACCATCCCCGCCGGCTTGTTCACCACCAGCAGATGATCGTCTTCGTAGATGACGTCGAGGGCAATATCCTCCGGCATGACCGGCTCGGGCATCTCGGCGGGGATGCACACAACAATCTCGTCGCCCACCTGCACGTGGTAACTGGGTTTGCTGGGCCGCCCGTTGACCGTGACCTCACCAGCCTTGATCAGCCGTTGGGCCGTCGCCCGGCTGAGGTCCAATACGTGAGCCGGAATGACCTTGTCCAGCCGCTCGCCGCCGACTTCGACAGTGAAGGGGACAATCTGCTCCTCAGCCATCCTCAATCGCCCGCTGCCCGTCCTGTCCGCGCCGCTCCTCCCACAGCATCATCAGTGCCAATAACGTCACGCCAGCGACGACGGAAGCATCGGCCAGGTTGAAAACCGGCCAGTTGTGTAAGGGCCAGAAATTGAGGTCAATGAAGTCCACCACGGATCCCCGCCACAGCCGGTCCACCAGATTACCGATGGCCCCGCCGAGTTGCAGGCCCAGCGCTATCCGCACCAGCCACTGTCCATCCGAGAGATGCCAGCAGTAGAAAACAATCACCACGATGACGATTGCAGCGACGACGATGAAGAAATTGCCCCACTGAGGAAATAGCCCAAAAGCTGCCCCCGTGTTCGTCACGTAGGTGATACGAAAGACAGGGGCCAGCCAGGGCACGATGCCCCACGACTGGCCCTCTCCCAACCACGCTATCACAAAGTACTTGCTGACCCGGTCAACGAGCAAGACCAACGCTACCGTGGCTAGCAAGACCAGGATGTCTCGCTTGCGTCGCTTCAATGAGAGACCGTCCGTGTCCCACCGTGTTCGTGGCGCTCCTGGCAGTCCAGGCAGCACATTGCCTGAGGCAGCACCTCCAGGCGTGCACGGTCAATCCTGGCACCGCAGGCTTCGCAAATGCCATAGATGCCATTGTCAAACTTGGCCAGCGCCCGCTCAACCTCTTCAAGCGAGGCCTCGACTTTATGTTTCAGCGCCATGCCCACAGCCTGGTCAAAGGCGTCCGTCCCGTCGTCGGCCATGT
>DAOUEC010000301.1:0-48991 GCA_034430655.1 Anaerolineae bacterium | reverse complement strand
GCTCTGTGACATCTGGCGGGCCATCTTTTGCTCCTCCTTCTGTGATCTTTTGACTAGCGCAAGTATACCCGTCACTCCTCAATTTGCAAGATTGCGCTCTACCTTTTCCCCAAAGTTTTGACTTATACCCTTGCCAAACAGCCCGAATGAGGTATAATACCCCCGCTACCGGGGCGTAGCGCAGTCAGGCTAGCGCGCAGCAATCGGGATGCTGAGGTCCGGGGTTCAAATCCCCGCGCCCCGACTGGCGAACGAGGAGCCCCACTCTGAACCGAGTGGGGCTTTGTCATTTGTCATCCGTCATTCAACTTCGCTTCCTGCCACAGCGGTTCTAACTCGTCAATCGTCAGTGCCATCATATCCAGCCCTCGCTCGCGGGCCATCCGCTCCACACCACGAAAGCGACGCGCAAAGCGAGCGTTTGCCCTCCGCAACGCCGCCTCTGAGTCCACCCCCAGCCAGCGAGCCCAGTTGACTACCGCGAACAGCAGGTCGCCCAGTTCTGCTTCTCTTTCCTCCAGGGTGGTCGCGGCTTCCACCTCGGCCATCTCCTCCCGAACCTTGTCGGCCACACCACCCGCCTCGGTCCAATCGAAGCCTACGCGGGATGCGCGCCGGCTGTAGGTGTCGGCCTGCTGCAACGCGGGCAGTGCCGCCGGAACACCATCCAGCACCGAGCGTTCCCCCTCTTTCTCTTCCTGCTTCAGTTCCTCCCAGCGTTGCAACACTTCCTCGGTCCCCTTTACCGGCCGCCCGCCCCATACGTGCGGGTGGCGGTGCTTGAGTTTGGCATCAATACCGGCAATGACATGCGCCATTTGGAACTCACCTTCCTCGGTGGCGATCTGCGCATGGAGCAGAATCTGCAATAGCAGGTCGCCCAATTCTTCCTGCAGCGCCCGCACATCACCCGCGTCAATCGTCGCTGCCGCCTCATACGCCTCCTCAAGCAGCCCCGCGCGCAGACTCCCATGGGTCTGCTCACGATCCCAGGGGCAACCGTCCGGCGCGCGGAGGTGGGCCACCGTATCCTGCAAGCCCTCAAGGCTGGTGACGCCGGGAAGCGGCGGTATGTAGAGCGTAGTCAGGTGAGTGATGTCATCCCGATGGTCGAGTTCGTAAAGCGACAAGTGAACGACACGCTGCTCAGGAGTCCCGGCCGCGTGCACCAGCATCACTTTATGCTCGTCGGGGTACTGATTCATCAGTGTAAGTTTAACGTCGGTGGCGAGCGCTTGGCTGTAAAGTTGCCCCACCAGCGCCGGCAGGTCCGGACTAAGTGGCGGATGATGGCGACCCGCCAGTTCCACTGCATCGCAGACCTGCAGGCCGGCCAGCGCGTCTATCTGCAGCGCCGTGAGCGTGGGCTCGACAAAACTCAGCCCTTCTACGATACGCACCACCATGCCAGCATCCTCCGCCTGTGACAGAATCAGGCCCACCGCGGCCTCCCCCACCAGCGGATGACCAGGCACGACGTAGACAACCCCCTCTGGGCGCTGCCCCAGTCGCAGAATCTCAACAGCGATGGCATCGTATACCTGCGCAAAATCCTCCGCCCCTTCGTAGAGACAGTCGAAGGAATGTAACGCCAAGTGAGGTGGCAATCCAGCCACGGTCGGATGATGCTCCGTGCGCAGCCAAACCTCATTGGTGGCTTCCAGCACCTCCCACGCTTCCCGTGTCAAGTGACGTGGATCGCCCGTTCCCAGGCCAATGATGGTTATAGTGCCCATATAACACCTCTGCGAGACATAAACACAAAAGGGGCAAGGCGATTTTGCCCTGCCCCACGTATGCCTGCCTGCCCTTTTGCCTAACGCTTGGTGTACTGTGGTGCCTTGCGGGCCCGCTTGAGACCGGGCTTCTTCCGCTCCTTCACCCGTGCATCGCAGGTGAGAAAACCCCCCTTGCGCAGGATAGGCCGCAGGCCCGGGTCCACTTTCAACAACGCCTGCGCGATGCCCAGCCGGATCGCCCCAGTCTGTCCGCTCAGCCCCCCACCCTTTACCTTGACGCTGATGTTGAAGCGGTTCTCCGTCGCTGTCACCTTGAGCGGCTCTCTGAGACGAAGATTGTCCACCTCCCGAACGAAGTACTCTTCGAGCGGTCGCTCGTTGATGATGATAGCACCAGTACCTCCGGGAAAGAGCCGCACCCGCGCCGTAGCCGCCTTGCGCCGTCCAACCGCTTCGTAATACTCCATTGCCATCGCTCCTCCTACTTTCTCAACTCCAACGGCTTGGGTCGCTGTGCCGTGTGGGGATGATCTGGACCAGCATAGACCTTCAATTTCTTGAACATCCGACGCCCCAGCCGATTCTTTGGCAGCATGCCCCGTACTGCGTGCTCGATCACCCGCGTGGGATGTCTCTGGAGCAGATTGCGCAGCGTGACTGTCTTGAGCCCACCCGGATAGCCCGAGTGGCGATAGTAGATTTTCTGATCCAGTTTGCGTCCGGTCACGTGGATTTTCTCCGCGTTGACGACGATCACGTAGTCACCGGTGTCAACCGATGATGAGTAGATGGGCTTGTGCTTGCCGCGCAGGATGTATGCCACCTGAGTAGCCAGGCGGCCCAGCGTCTGTCCCGTGGCGTCCACCACGTGCCACTCACGCTGGACGTCCTTTTCCTTAGTCACGTAAGTCTTTTCCACGATCTCACACTCCCATCCAGAATGCGTCACTCCCGACAAACCTGCGTTAATATCTTACATCCATCAGACAAAGGCCATGCGGAGGGGCCGTCGGCCCGGCCCGGCTGCGATCGCACGATGCCAACACCGCCATAAACTCCCCCACACTCATCTTGCCTCGCCCCACCCGGAGCAACGTGCCGACGATGCTGCGCACCATCCGGTAGAGAAAAGCATTCGCCTCAATGTTGAAGGTCAGCCAGGGCGGCCCACCGCCCCATTCCGCCGTCAACACCCGCCGCACCGTGCGCCGCCGTGAACAGACGGCGCTGGGTTGCAACCCGCCCAGCACCGGCTCTTCCAGGCCAACCCGCCCAGCACCGGCTTTTTCAGGCCGGTGCCCGCCCTGTGGCGGACGCCCGAAGGTGGCGAAGTCATGTTCGCCCACCAGGGCCTGGGCTGCCACCTCCATCGCCGCCACGTCCAGCGAGGCAGCCGCATACAGGCTGTACCGCCGGGCCAGAGGCCAACGCACCGGCGCGTTGTAAAGCGTATACTGGTAGCGCCGACTGCGGGCATTGTAACGCGGGTGAAAGCCTGGCGCGGCTTCCTCAACCTCCTGGACAGCGATGGCAGCGGGCAGAACTGCGTTCAATGCCCGGTGCAGATCATCCAGTCCGTGCCGCCAGGCCGTATCAAAGGCGATGACCTGCCCTGCCGCGTGCACTCCGGCGTCAGTGCGGCCTGCTGCCAGGATAGTGATCCGCTCCTGAGACACCTGCGCCAGCGCCGCTTCCAGTGCCGCTTGAACAGTCGGGGCATTCGCCTGACGCTGGAACCCACCGTAGTCCGTCCCATCATAGGCGATGACCGCCCGCACCCGCATCGTCGCGTCCGCCCGCCTTCTACTCCTCAACCAACTCCAACAAAACCATCGGCGCGCCGTCACCCTTACGCGGCCCCAACTTGTAGATGCGCGTGTAGCCGCCGGGTCTGTCCACGTAACGCGGCGCGATCTCCTCAAACAACTTTTCCAAAACATCCACCCTCGTGCCGTCAGGCTCCGTCACCCACCGGTTCAGGCGACCGGCTGCCAGCCGGCGAGCGTGGACGCCCCGACTCGGATTCTCGCGCTCCGCTTCCAGCCCTCGCTTTGCCAGTGTGATCAATTTCTCCGCCTGCCCGCGGACCGCCTTGGCCTTCGCCTTGGTCGTCTCAATGCGCTCGTGGTGGAACAACGCCGTCACCAGATTGCAGCGCAAAGCCTTGCGGTGACCGCTGGAGCGGTTCAGTCTCTTCCCTGCGACGCGATGTCGCATCTACGCACCTCCACTCCCACCTGCACCCTCCTCCAGGAAGCCATGCTCCTGGAGGCACGTCTTCAATTCAGCCAATGATTTCTCCCCGAAGTTGCGGATAGTCAGTAAGGTCTCTTCTCCCTGCGCCAGTATCTCCAGCACTTCACCCACGCTAGTGATGCCGGTGCGTCTGAGAGAGTTGAACACGCGCACGCTCAGATCAAGTTGTTCGATGGGAATCTCGTAGACCTCGCCAGGAAGACTAGCCTCTTCTTCAATCGGTTCGACCTCCTCTTCCAGAGTGAGGCCGACGATCAGCCGCAGATGTGTAACCAGGATACGGGCCGCCTCCTTAAGCGCATCTAAGGGCGCAATCCGCCCGTCGCTCCAGATCTCCAGCGTCAGGCGATCGTAGTTAGTCATCTGGCCCACCCGCGCCCGAGCTACGTCGAACGCGACGCGGCGAATGGGACTGAATATAGCATCCACGGGCAGTTCGCCGATGAGCATCCGACCACGCCCCACATCCATCAGGTAGCCCCGACCCTGTTCAACCGTGAACTCGATGTCGAGATGCTCATCGCTGGCATCCACGGTAAAGAGATAAAGGTCCGGGTTCAGAATTTCGATCTCCGGCGGGGCCTGAATGTCACCAGCCGTTATAGTGCCCTCGCTCCGCACTTGAAGCGACATGCACATCGGCTCCTGACTTTCCATCTTCAGACGCAATTGTTTGACCTGCAGTATAAACTGCATCACGTCCTCTCGCACGCCTGGGATGACAGAGAACTCGTGCGCAATATCGGACAGGCGGATCGAAGTCACCGCCGCGCCAGGTAGCGAGGAGAGCAACACCCGCCGGAGCGCGTTGCCCAACGTGATCCCAAAACCACTCTCCAGCGGGCCGATCACAAATCGGCCATAGGTCTGAGAGATCGCATCCACCTCAATTTTCGGCAGCACTGGAACTGACAACCCTCGCCTCCTGTATTCGGCTAGCCTCCGGCACCTCCCTAGCGCGCATAGTACTCCACAATCAACTGCTCGTCTAACGTCGTATCAATGTCATCTCGCGCGGGCACCTTCAGCACTCGAGCCGTCATCGTCTTCGCATCCAGGCTCAGCCAGTTTGGTACCGCTCCTTCATCCAATCGCTTGCCGCGCTCCTTGAAGTACGTGCGCTTACGGCTCCCATCCCGCACCGTGATCGCATCCTGCGGGCGGACGATGTAGGATGGGATATTCGTGCGGCGACCATTGACGACAAAGTGACCATGCTGCACCAATTGGCGTGCCTGTGCCCGTGAGTCGGCGAACCCCAACCGATAGACGACGTTATCCAGCCGACTCTCCAGCAGCGAGAGCAGATTCTCACCAGTCAGGCCCGGTCGATGCTCCGCCTCGCGGAAGTAGCGCCGGAACTGACGCTCCAGCACCCCATAGACGCGCCGTGCCTTCTGCTTCGCACGCAACTGACGCGAATAATCAGATGGGCGACGACGACGGAAACGGGCTAGCCGACCATGTTCACCAGGTGGATAGCCACGTTCTCGCTCAAACGGGCATTTGGGTGAGCGACAACGCTCCCCCTTCAAAAATAGTTTTTCCCCTTCACGACGGCACAGTTTACAAACCGGGCCGGTATATCTGGCCATACTCTCACTCCTAATACGTTTATCCGCTTGTCACCCACTGTAATCCCCGGACTACGTCCGACGCTTCTTGGGCGGACGACAGCCGTTATGCGGAAACGGGGTCACATCGGTGATAGAGCGCACCTTCAGGCCTGCTGCCTGAAGGGAACGGATCGCCGCTTCTCGTCCAGGGCCGGGTCCCTTGACGTAGACGTCCACCTCAACCATCCCATTGTCCATAGCATCTCGGGCTGCCCTCCGAGCAGCCTGCCCGGCTGCGAAAGGCGTGCTCTTGCGCGACCCCCTAAACCCGGCCGTCCCGCCACTGGCCCAGTTGATGACGTTCCCTTGCGAGTCGGTCATCGTCACGATTGTGTTATTGAAAGTGGCATGGATGTGAGCCTGCCCACGCGGCACATTCCTCTTAACCCGGCGTCCCCCTCGACGCCAGCCCGATCGCTGATCTCGTGCCATTACCCCTCCCGCGTCAAACCTGTGACTACTTCTTCTTCATCCCACGCCGCCGCCCACGGCCAGGCACTGTCTTCTTGGGGCCGCGCTTGGTACGAGCGTTCGTCTTCGTACGCTGACCGCGCACGGGTAGATTGCGGCGGTGACGCAGCCCCCGATAGCATCCAATATCTACCAGTCGCCTGATGTTCATTTGCACCCCGCGCCGCAAATCACCCTCAACCTGACATTCGCGGTCAATAACCTCGCGCAGCGCAGCAATTTCCGACTCCGTCAGGTCTTTGACCCGCATACCGGGATTTACTCCGGCCTTGCGTAGAATCTCATTGCTCAGACTGCGCCCGATGCCATAGATATACGTCAGGCCGATTTCTACTCGCTTGTTCCGTGGCAGATCCACCCCTGCAATACGCGCCATACTTCCCTCCGGTCAGAAATCCCCATGACCAACCCACAAACCCCAACCACTATACAGTCTCAACCTGTGGGATTTGAGATCTGGGACCTGAATCATCCCTGGCGTTGCTTGTGCTTTGGATTTTCGCAAATCACTCGTACCACACCACGCCGCCGAATAATCTTGCACTTCGGACAGCGCCGCTTCACTGAGGGCGATACCTTCATCGCATCACTCCTCCTTGTCTCGTACCCATTCACTTGCCTACAGTCGCGACAGAATCTCTGCCTCGCCATCGGTGATGGCAATGTCATGCTCAAAATGGGCTGTCAACTTCCCATCGCACGAAACCACAACCCAATGATCGTCCAGCACCTTCACGCACCTGTCCCCGGCTAATACCATCGGTTCCAACGCCACAGTCATCCCTCTACGCAAACGCACACCTTTTCCCGGTTGGCCGAAGTTAGGCACCTGTGGATCTTCGTGCATCTCCCGCCCAATGCCGTGGCCGGTGTACTCCCGCACGACGTTGTACCCACGACTCTCCACGTAGGACTGGATGGCGGCAGAGATGTCACCAGAACGGCCACCCGCCCGAGCGGCAGCGATGCCCGCATACAGCGCCCCCTCGGTTACTTCCAGCAGCTCCTGTGCCTCTGGGCTGATCTGCCCCACCGGCAAGGTGACCGCCGCATCGCCATGGTAACCGTCCAGGATAACCCCGACATCTATACTGATAATGTCCCCTTCCCGCAACGCACGCGGGCCAGGAATACCATGCACCAGCTCCTCGTTCACCGAGGCACAGATGCTGGCCGGGAAAGGGTGAGCGCTGCCAGGCGGGTACCCTTTGAATGATGGAATGGCACTGTACTTGCGGATCACCGCATCTGCCCACTCATTCAGTTCCGCTGTCGTCACGCCCGGCGCGACCCGTTCCCGCATCATCTCCAGCACCTCGGCCACGATCCGGCCGGCCCGGCGCATCTTGTCAATTTCGGCTGCCGATTTCAGAGTGATCAATGAGCATCAGATTTGACGAGTTGGAATTTACGGCCATTTGAAAACAACCGACGTCTTCAAATCTCCACATCTTAAATCTACTTGATGAACCCCTCGTAGTGGCGCATCAGGAGTTGGGCCTCCAACTGGCGCATCGTATCCAATACCACGCCGACCACGATCAAGAGGCCCGAAGAGGTAATAAGCAACACTTGCGTTTTCAAGAACAGGTCCACGATATAGGGCAACACTGCCACCCCGCCCAGGAACAGCGCGCCTACCAGCGTGATGCGGCGGTAGACGGAGTTAATGTAATCGGCCGTCTTCCTACCTGGCCGGATCCCTGGAATGAAGCCTCCCTGCCGTTTCAGTGCGCCCGGCAAATCCTGCTGCTGAACCATCATATCGGTATAGAAATAAGTGAACCCCACGACCGCCAGGAAGAAAAGTAGGCCGTACCAACCCCCCTGCGGGGTAAACAAATTCATCACCCCTTGGGCAAACCGGGACACCGCAGCATTCTCGCTGCCAACAAAGAAGTTCGCAGCCACCGCTGGGAAGGAAAGAATGGACTGAGCAAAGATCAGCGGGATCATCCCGGCTGTGTTGACCCGCAACGGAATGTGGGTGCTTCCACCGGAGTACATCTTGATACCCCGCACACGCTTGCCGTATTGCACCGGGATACGTCGTTCCCCTTCCTGCACCACTACGATCACGAACATCGTGATGGCCGTGATAACCAGGAAGATACCCAGCATCAACACACCCATCCCTACGCCGCCACCTTCCATCACCTGAGCCTGGGTCCAGATACGCCCCATGTTCTGCGGCACGCGGGCCACGATGCCGCCGAAGATGATCAGCGATAACCCATTACCAATACCTTGCTCGGTGATCAATTCCCCTAGCCAGATGGCGAACATCATGCCGGCCGTCATCGCCACCAGCACCGAAACGGTAGGCAAGATATTCTCCGGTGTGCTGAAACCAAAGTAGGGCAAGACAGGAGCACCGCCAGACGCGTAGTTGAGGCCCCGGACCTGCCCAAAAGCCTGCAGCAACCCTAGCGGAATGGCCATGTAGTACGTCCACTGATTGATCTTACGCCGGCCTGCCTCTCCCTCCTCGGCCAGCCGTTCCAACTTTGGGATGATTGGGCCCAGCAACTGAAAGATAATCGTAGCGGTAATGTACGGATACACGCCATTTGCCATGACCGAGAAATTCGCCACCGCACCGCCGGACAAAAGATCCAACAGGTTGAGTAACTGGCTGGCACCGCTGGTGCCCGCCAACAGTTGCTCCAGCGCGGCATGATCCACCCCCGGCACCGGCACGTGCGCCGCCAGCCGGTAGATGACGAGAATCAGCAGCGTATACAATAACTTGCGCCGCAAGTCGGGCAAGACCATGGCGTTCCGCAGAGCCTGAATCATCGCCGCACTCCTAACCCATATCCGTTACTGTCCTGCAGTCCGCGTTCCATCGCGCTCTACCGCGTCCGATAGCCACCCCGCCGCCAGGGCAGCTCTTCCACCACTCCCCCAGCCGCTTCAATCTTGGCCCGTGCACTGGCCGAAAACCGGTGCGCCTTCACCGTGAGGGGGCACTTCAGTTCCCCGCGCCCCAAAATAGTCACCAACTCATCCGCACGCTTGATGATGCCCGCCTCGACCAGAGCCTCCGGCGTAACCTCGGCCCCTTCCTGGAAACCCTCAAGCCGCTCCACGTTGACCGGCACGAACTGGACACGCCACGGATCCCGAAAGCCCACACCACGGGCGAAAGGAAGCTTCCGCACCAACGGCAACTGCCCCCCCTCAAAGTAGGGCCGCACGCCACCGCCGCTGCGGGCGTTCTGGCCTTTCGTACCGCGCCCAGCCGTCTTACCCTGCCCGGCAGCGATGCCTCGTCCCACGCGCTTACGCTTTTTCACCGTTCCCTCAGCGGGTTTCAAATCGTGCAACTTCACCTCTCACCCCCCACAGCCAACCAACCAGCCAACCAACTAACCCACTTCCTCCACCGTCACCAGATGTCTCACCTTGGCGATCATCCCCCGGGTGACCGGCGTATCCTTCTGCTCCACCGTCTGATGCATCCGCCGCAGGCCCAACGCCCGCACCGTCCGCTTCTGCTGGTACGAATACCCAATCGGACTCTTGGTCAACGTGATACGCAGCACCTTCCGCTTCCCTGCTCCCTTGCTCCCTTGCTCCTTTGCCCCTCTGCTCCCCTGCCCTCTCATTGCCCCCGCCTCCAGAACGGCATCACTTGAACCTCAGGCACACCTCGCTCACGAGCCACATCCTCCACACGGCGCAGTTGCATCAGGCCATCCATCGTCGCGTGCACCACGTTGTGAACATTAGAATTGCCCAGCGACTTGGTCAACACGTCGCGCACACCGACAGCTTCCAACACAGCACGTACACTGCCGGCCGCCATTACACCCGTCCCCGGCGCGGCCGGCTTGAGGAGCACCTTCGCACCACCGCATCGCCCGACCACCTCGTGCGGAATCGTGGTCTGCACCAATGCCACGGGGCACATGTTGCGCCGCGCCCGTCCCATTGCCTTACGAATCGCGTCGGGCACGCCGCGCGCCTTGCCAACCCCTACGCCGACCTGCCCACGGTTGTCGCCCACTACCGCCACCACACGAAAAGCGAAGCGACGACCGCCCTTGACGACATTTGCGACCCTCGTGATGTCTACGACGCGTTCGTCCAGTTCCTCTCGTTCTTCTAAGACCTCGCGATCCCTTCTGACCATTCTGCCTCCGCCGCGCCTCAAACTTTCGTCCTCAAAACTCGAGCCCACCCTCACGGGCTGCGTCCGCCAGAGCCCTCACCCGGCCGTGATACTTATACCCACCACGGTCGAATACCACCGTCTTGATACTCTGGCTCAATGCACGCTCCGCCAACACCTTGCCCACCACACGCGCCTGCTCAGTCTTCGTCAACCCCTGAATCTGCGTTTCTACCTCTGGATCAACGGTCGAAGCGGAGACCAGCGTGTGTCCCCGGCTATCATCAATCACCTGAGCGTAGATATGATGCAGGCTACGAAAAACGTTTAACCGTGGTCGCTCTGGCGTCCCAACCACGCGCTTCCGCACACGCCTGTGTCGTCGCAGACGGGCCACTCGACGATCAATCTCTGGCATATCTTAACCTCACAATCCATCGAATTAGATGCTGATCTTGCCAGCCTTGCCGGCCTTGCGGCGAACGTACTCGCCGACGTACCGGACGCCCTTACCCTTATAGGGCTCCGGTGGCCGCCAGGCACGCATCTCCGCCGCCACTTGCCCGACCAATTCCTTGTCAATCCCACGCACCGTGATCCGCTTTGAGCGGGGCTCAACCTCGAATTGAATCCCCTCGGGTGGAGCGATGCGCACCGGATGGGAGAAGCCCAGGTGTAGCACCAGACTACCATCCCCTTGCATATCCACCCGATACCCCACGCCGTGAATCTCCAGCTGCTTCTGGAAACCCTGCGTCACACCGATCACCATATTATTCAGCAGCGCCCGGGTCAGACCGTGCAACGCTCGATGGTGCCGCTGATCGGTCGGGCGACGCACCCTCAACTGGTCATCCTCCAGCATAATCTCCATGTCCGGGTGGAACTCGCGGGAAAGGCCACCCTTGGGCCCCGTCACCGTCACCTGGACACCTTGAATATCCACCCTCACCCCCTCGGGTAGAGGAATAGGCATACGACCAATCCGTGACACTACCTGCCTCCCTCAACACTTACCACACGTAGCACAGCACTTCGCCGCCCACACCCAGACGGCGGGCTTGCTGTCCCGTCAACACCCCTTTGGGCGTCGAGAGAATAGCGATACCCATACCGCTCCGCACCCATGGTATCTCCGACGCGCGCGTATAGACGCGGCACCCTGGCTTGCTCACGCGCTTCAGCCCCGTGATTACCGGGCGGTGTTCCTTCCTCTCGCCCACATACTTAAGCCGGATCACCAGTTGGGGTTGTGGGCGCTCACCCGTCACGTAGTAACTCTCAATGAATCCCTCGTCTTTCAAGATCTTGACAACCGCCACCTTGATCTTAGACGAAGGTACACGCACGCCGGGATGTCCCACGACCACGGCATTGCGGACACGCGTCAGCATATCGGCTATTGGATCGGACATCGTCATCAGATGAGACCTCGTTTCCGTTTGCTCACCAACTCGACTTTACCACGCCGGGGATTTCTCCCCTCAAAGCCAGTTCCCGAAAGCAGACGCGGCACAGTTGGAAGCGCCGCATATAACCTCGCGGCCGGCCACACCGCTTACAGCGGTTCCGCACCTGCACCTTATACTTGCGCCGTGTCTCTCGAATCGGTAGACATTTTCTCGCCATACTCACTTCTCCCGTCCAGATTACTGGCCCCGGCGACGGAACGGCATCCCCAGCAACTCCAGCAGCCGTCGCCCTTCCTCATCCGTGTGGGCCGTGGTGACGATACTGACCTCCATGCCACGTATCTTATCAATCGAGTCGTAATCCACTTCAGGGAACATCAGTTGCTCGCGCAATCCCAGCGTGAAGTTCCCATGCCCATCGAAGGTGTCGGGGACACCACGAAAGTCACGCTGACGCGCCAACGCCACGTTGGACAGCCGGTCCAGAAACGCCCACATGCGCTCCCCTCGCAGCGTCACCTTGACGCCAATGGCACGGCCTTCTCGCAGTTTGAAAGCCGCGATGGATTTACGCGCCCGAGTGACCACAGGCTGTTGCCCGGTGATCGTCGCAACGTCCTGCACCACGTGGTCCAGTGCCTTGGCGTTCTCCAGCGCCTCGCCCACACCCACGTTGACGACGATCTTCCGCAGGCACGGCACCCCCATAATGTTCCGGTATCCGAACTCTTTCATCAGCGCGGGCCGGACCTCTTCGCAATAAAGCCTCTGCAAACGCTGCATCAGTCCGCCTTCCTACCCTTACTACTAGTCAATCGCCTCGCTGCACTTCTTGCACACTCGCACCTTATGCCCATCCTGCACCGCAAACCCGACGCGGGTGGGTTGATCGCACCGTGGGCACACCAACATAACGTTGGAGATATGAATCGGGGCTTCAAACTCAATGATGCCGGGCTGAATCTGCCCACGTCCAGCACGCATAGGACGCTGGTGCTTCTTGACGACATTGACACCGGCGACAACGACCCGGTTCTTCTCTGGCAAAACTCGCTGTACCGTGCCCCGCATCCCCCGGTCGTTGCCAGAGAGCACTTCTACTGTATCACCCTCTTTGATTCGATTGCCCACTCTGCACACTCCTGTCAATCGCCGCCCTATAGTACCTCAGGAGCCAGCGAGACGATCTTCATAAAACCCTTCTCTCGCAACTCGCGGGCCACTGGCCCGAAGATACGCGAGCCTTTCGGATTGTGGCTTGCTCCATCCAGGATCACTACCGCGTTGTCGTCGAAGCGGATGCCGGAGCCGTCAGGACGGCGGTACCCCTTCGCCGTGCGTACAATCACGGCCCGCACGATCTCCCCCTTCCTCACCTGCGCTGTCGGGATGGCCTGCTTCACCGTCGCCACGACAATGTCACCCACACCGCCGTACCGCCGCTTGGAACCACCCAGCACCCGGATGACGAGTATTTCCCGTGCCCCGCTGTTGTCGGCCACCCGCAGACGGCTCTCTTGTTGGATCATTGCCCAACCTCTGTTGCCACTTCAGCCTCGGCTCGCCTCAATATCTCCTCCACGACCCACCGCTTCTCGTGGCCTAGCGGGCGGGATTCGACAATGCGCACCACGTCACCCATGCGGCAGATGTTCTCCTCATCGTGAGCCTTGTACTTTTTCGCCCGGCGCAGTGCCTTACCGTACAGTGGATGGCGTACCAGGCGCTCAACTCGTACCACTACCGTCTTATCCATCTTGTCGCTCACTACGCTGCCAACGAGCCGCTTTCTTGTAGATATGCGCCGTCCCCCCACTATGCTGCCTCCTCGCTCAACTCAGCGACCAACTCGCGCTCGCGAAGGATCGTCTTCATCCGGGCGATGTCACGTCTCACGGCCCTTACCCGACTGTGATCTTCCAGACGCCCCATGGCTAACTCACGGCGCAGAGTGAAAAGCTCCTGGTAGGCCTCCTCCAGCCGCTTTTGCAACTCTTCCGTAGTCCAGGTTCGAATCTCCCGTGCCTGCATACTCTCCTATTCCCCAGCAGAGATATCTTCACGCTTCACAAACTGGCACTTGATAGGCAGCTTATGGGACGCCAAACGCATCGCCTCGCGTGCTATCTCTTCAGACACACCGCTCAATTCCAGCATAACGCGGCCCGGCTTAACCACGGCTACCCAGTGATCTACCGTTCCCTTACCCTTCCCCATGCGTGTCTCGGCCGGCTTGGCCGTGACCGGCTTGTCGGGGAAGATACGAATCCAGTACTTCCCACGCCGTCGCACGTGGCGCACGACCGCCCGTCGCGCTGCCTCAATCTGGCGCGCCGTGATCCACGCCGGCTCCAGGGCTTGCAGCCCATACTCCCCGAACGCAACCTCAGTCCCGCGCGTGGCCTTACCCTTCATCCGGCCGCGCATCTGCTTGCGATATTTCACTCGTTTGGGCATCAACATCGTCTTGCCACCTCTCCGCACCCCTCCCCTGGCCCCCTGAAGCAGGGAGGGGAGTCTGCCAGGTACTTGTACACCTAGACGATAAAGGGCTCCCCCTCCACCCTCACCTCAGGTAACACCTCGCCTTTATAAATCCACACCTTCACCCCGATGCAGCCGTAAGTTGTACGTGCCTCTTCCTGAGCGTAATCAATGTCGGCACGCAAAGTATGTAACGGCACCCGCCCTTCGCGCTGCCACGCCTGACGCGCCATTTCAGCCCCGGACAGACGCCCTTTACACATCACCTTAATGCCCTGCGCGCCGGCGCGCATCGCTGCTTGCACCGCCCGCTTCATCGCCCGACCGTGAGAAATGCGCCGCTCCAACTGGGCCACGACGTTCTCCGCTACCAACTTGGCGTCCAATTCAGGCTGCTCCACCTCCTGCACATCCACGGAGACCCGCTTGTCGGTCATCTCCTCCAATTCCCGGCGCAGTATCTTGACCGAGGCCCCCTTGCGCCCGATGACGATGCCAGGCCTTGCTGTCCAGATCGCTACCGAAACCTGTTTCGGGAAGCGTTCGATCTCAACCCGAGAAATACCCGCGCGCCTCAGAGTGTCCTCGATGAGCCGGCGAATTTTCAGGTCCTCGTGCAGCAGGTTAGCGTACTCATCGCCCTCCGCATACCAGCGTGCTTTCCAATCCCGGATCACTCCGAGCCTGAAGCCGTATGGATGAACCTTGCGCCCCAAATCTTTCCTCCTTCGATCTCCCTACCCCGTTGTCCTCTCTTCCAGCACCACCGTAATGTGCGAAGAGCGTTTACGGATCGGCCGCCAGCGGCCGCGTCCGCCAAAGCGCTGTCGCAAGCCCTTTCCGGGCATCACACCCGGCCCCTCATCGGCCACGATATGCGCCACGTACAGATCGCTACGCGGTATCCCGAGGTTCTCCTCCGCGTTCGCGATGGCAGAATAGATCAGTTTCGCGACCGGACGCGCTGCTGCATGGGGCAGGAAACGTAGCACCTCCAACGCCTCGTCTACGTGCAGCCCACGCACTTGGTCAATAACCCGCCGAACCTTACGTGCCGGCATCGGCACGTGCCGCGCTCGGGCCAGTACCTCCATACCCATACCTTATTCCCTCTCCACTCCCCTCAGTACCCGGCCCTTCCTCTCTCTCACAACGTGGCCCCGGAAGGTGCGGGTGGGGGCAAATTCACCCAACTTATGCCCCACCATATCCTCCGTGATATAAATCGGCACGTGCCGCCGACCATCATGAACAGCGATGGTATGCCCGATCATATGTGGGAAGATCGTCGAAGACCGAGACCAGGTGCGGATCAGCCGCTTTTCCCCCATCTGATTCATACGCTCAACCCGCCGCAACAACTTCGGATCTACATACGGTATCGGTCTCTTTAATGGCGATCGTGACATTATCCGCCTCCTCCCTCCCGTGTACGGGCGCGGTAACCGTGCCCCTACCGCCGCCGCTTGCCACGCCGGCGCACGATATACTTATCGGTGGCTTTGTTACGTCGCGTCTTCTTACCCAGCGTCTTCTTACCCCAGGGCGATTTGGGGCTCGGCATGCCAATCGGCGACCGGCCCTCGCCGCCGCCATGAGGATGGTCGCGAGGCGACATGGCCGAGCCGCGCACCGCCGGGCGCCACCCCAGCCAGCGCTTCCGGCCAGCCTTGCCCAACTTGATGTTGCCGTGATCCACGTTGCCCACCTGGCCGATAGTGGCCAGGCACTCCCTGCGCACCAATCGTACCTCACCGCTAGGGAGACGCAACGTCACGTAGTCCCCCTCCTTGGCCAGCACCTGCGCTGAGGTGCCCGCCGAGCGCACCATCTGGCCCCCTCGTTCCGGATACAACTCGACGTTGTGCACCAACGTGCCAAGCGGGATACGTGCCAGCGGAAGCGCGTTCCCCACACGGACCTCCACATCCTCACCGCTTATCACCATGTCGCCTACCTGCAACCCCAGCGGCGCGATGATATACCGCTTCTCGCCGTCAGCATAGACCAGCAACGCGATGCGGGCCGAGCGGTTGGGATCATACTCAATGCTCCTCACCCGCGCCGGAATACCTGCCTTGTCGCGCTTGAAATCAATCAGCCGATATTGTCGCTTGTGCCCACCACCTCGATGGCGCACCGTGATACGCCCCTGCACATTACGACCAGACCGTTTGTGCAATGGGCGCAGAAGACTACGCTCCGGCTCCGCGCGCGTGATCTCCTCAAAAGTCGAACCTGTCATCCCCCGCCGGCCGGGTGAGGTGGGCTTATACGTCTTTATCGCCATATACCTACACCCCCTCAAACACGTCCAGTCGCTGGCCCTCCGCCAGAGTGACCACAGCCTTTTTCCACGCGGAGCGGCGCCCCACTCGACGGCGTCCGCGCCGTTTGGCAGCCTTGGCTGGCATGTTCATCACATTAACCGCCACAACGTCCGCATCGAAAATAGCCTCAATCGCCCGCTTCACTTCGATCTTGTTCGCACGCCGGTCTACCTCGAAGGTATACTGCCCTAACTCCGAGGCCTGATAGCGCGTCTTCTCCGTATCAATCGGCTGGATGATGACTTTGTAGGGATTCATCGTTCACCTATCCCAGAATACTCTCGACCACCTGCAGCGCACCCAACGGCATCACCACGTGGTCGTATCCCAACAGGTCACGGACGTTGAGGTAACTGGCCCGCAACGTCTTCACCTGCGGCAGGTTACGCGCCGACTTCTCCACACGCACGTTCCGCTCCGGCAGCAGGATCAGTACACGCTGATCCAGTCCAAGGTTCTTCAACACCGCGACCATCTCTTTTGTCTTAGGCGCTTCCATCTGCAGCACGTCCAATATGACGATCTGGTTCTCCATCGCCTTAACCGACAACGCCGAGCACAGCGCTGTACGTCGCATCTTGCGCGGCATCTTCTTGGTGTACTGGCGCGGCTTCGGCCCGTGCGCGATTCCACCGCCGACGAACAGGTTGGCGTTGCGACTGCCGTGGCGTGCCCGCCCGGTGCCCTTCTGCCGATACCACTTGGCTGTGGTGCGATTCACCTCGCCGCGTGACTGCGTCTTATGCGTCCCCCGACGGGCATTCGCCAGTTGACGCACCAACGCCTGATGCATCAACGACACATTGACAGGGACCTCGAAGATGTCGGAACGCAACTCGGCCTCGCCGACCTGTTCCCCTTTGGTGTTGTACATCGGAACATCCATGGCTCTCCTCACAAGCCGTTCTTCACAGACCCCGCTGCTTCGCCAACTCCCTTGACTTGCGAGCCTGCTTAACCATCACCAGTCCGCCTCTGGCACCTGGCACACCGCCACGCACTGCCAGCAGATTCCGCTCCAGATCCACCAACTCCACCCGCAGATCCTGCGCCGTCACCCGGACACCGCCCATACGACCGGGCATCCGCTGCCCTTTCCACACACGACCCGGGGCAGCACAGGCACCTATGGAACCCGGCGCGCGCTGACGATCCGATTGACCGTGTGTCTTGGGACCGCCCCCAAAGCCATGTCGCTTGACCACGCCCGCAAAGCCGCGCCCTTTTGAGGTGCCTACCACATCCACCCAGTCTCCCACCTCAAAAACGTTCACCAGAACACGCTGCCCTTCCTCGATGTCTTCGCCCTCTCGCAGGCGAAACTCCCGCAGACGACGCAACGCAGGCAACTTATTGCGTGCCAGATGTCCCTTCTCACCGCCGCTTACCCGCTGCGGCTTCACTTCCTCAAAGCCCAGTTGAACAGCCTCGTATCCATCCCGCTCAAGCATCTTGACCTGGGTCACGTAGCACGGACCTGCTTCGATAACCGTCACAGGGATAGCCTCACCCTGCTCGTTAAATATTTGCGTCATCCCAACTTTTTTGCCCAAGATCGCCTTCACGCCAACACCTCCCCGGAGGGGTTACACATCCCCAGCAGCACACCTCGCTGGTCGAAGCGCCACCCGTGGAACGCATCGCCCCCACGCATCATACCCACGTCAGAAGGGACAATTCAAAGGAGAGAGTAGATGCCTCTTCTCTCTCCTCCTGCTCCACTTCCTCAACCTGCTGCTACAGCTTAATCTCAATGTCCACGCCAGCTGGCAGATTAAGCCGCATCAAAGAATCGATGGTCTTGTTATTCGGCTCAATGACGTCAATCAGCCGCTTGTGGGTGCGGATCTCAAAATGCTCGTGCGAGTCCTTATCAATGAAGGTCGAGCGACGGACGGTAAAGCGCTCGATCCTGGTCGGCAGTGGCACAGGACCCACCACCGTAGCGCCCGTACGCTCCGCCGTCTCCACGATACGCTTGGCTGATTCATCGAGCACGCGATGATCATAAGCCTTCAACCGGATGCGGATCCTCTGCTTGGCCATTCGTCACCTAGTCCAGGATCTTCGTGATGGCACCCGCACCGACCGTCAGGCCGCCCTCGCGGATGGCAAAACGAAAGCCTTCCTCAATGGCGACTGGCTCGATCAACTCCACCTCCAGGTTGACGTTGTCACCCGGCATCACCATCTCAATGCCTTCCGGCAAGCGGATCTCTCCTGTCACATCCATCGTGCGGACGTAAAACTGCGGGCGATATCCAGTGAAGAAGGCCTTATGGCGGCCTCCCTCGTCCTTGCGCAATACGTACACCTCAGTCATGAAGTGCCGGTGGGAATGGATAGTGCCCGGGATAGCGACGACCTGCCCCCGCTCCACCTCATCCCGATCCACGCCACGAAGGAGCAACCCGGCGTTATCACCCGCCGTGACCTTGGCGAGCGTCTTGTGGAACATCTCCATCGAGGTGACAACCGTCTTGCGGGGCCTCTCCTGCAGTCCGACGATCTCGACCTCGGTCATTGGCAACATCGTGCCGCGATCCACACGGCCGGTGACAACCGTACCCCGACCTTTGATGGAGAAAACATCCTCGATAGGCATCAAGAACGGCTTATCCTCATCTCGCTCCGGTGTGGGGATATAATCGTCAATCACCCGCACCAGTTCCCAGATGCTCCGATACTCCGGCGCGTCAGGGTCGGTGCTCTCACTCTGCAGCGCCTGGAGGGCACTTCCGCGCACGACAGGCGTCTCGTCGCCGGGGAAGCCATAGCCGTCGAGCAACTCCCGCAGTTCCAACTCGACCAGTTCCAGCAACTCCGGGTCGTCCATCAGGTCCACCTTGTTCAGATAGATCACGATGGCTGGCACGTTCACCTGGCGGGCCAGGAGCACGTGCTCCCGCGTCTGTGGCATCGGGCCGTCCGCTGCCGAAACAACCAGAATGGCCCCGTCCATCTGCGCCGCCCCGGTGATCATGTTCTTGATGTAGTCCCTGTGACCAGGGCAGTCAATGTGAGCATAGTGCCGCTTCTCCGTCTCGTACTCGACGTGCGCGATGGCCACGGTCAGAATCTTCGTCGCGTCACGGCGGAACATTTTAACATCCGCCTTGGCCACTTCCTCATACGACTTGTACTCAGCCCACCCCTTGAGAGAGAGCACCTTCGTCATGGCCGCAGTGAGGGTCGTCTTACCGTGGTCAATGTGTCCAATGGTGCCCACGTTGACATGTGGCTTTATACGTTCATATTTTTGCTTCGCCATTTCTCACTCCTTTCGGATGATCTAACTGCGTGTACGAGCGCGGTTACTGCGCCCCTACATAGCCATACACGATGGCGTCCATTCGCTGTTGATCTACCTCCGCATAATGATGAAATTCCATCGTAAACGTGCCCCGCCCCTGCGTCAGACTGCGCAGGTCGGTTGCATACCCAAACATCTTCGCCAGCGGGACGAAGGCGCGTATAGCCTGCAGCCCTCCCGCCCGAGACGCCACTTCCCTGATCTCGGCTCCCCGAGCGTTCAGATCTCCCATCACTTCGCCAGTGTGCACCTCCGGCACAACCGCCTCCAAGTCCATCACCGGCTCCAACAAGACCGGATTGGCGTCCTCCACCCCCTGGTTGAGAGCCATCGCACTAGCCACCTTGAATGCCAATTCCGAGGATGTCTCCTCATCAAACTCCGCATCAAGCAACCTCACTCTCACATCCACTAATGGGTAGCCAGCTAACACGCCGCTCTCCATTGCCTCGCGGCAGCCCCGCTCGACCGCTTCGGCGAACTCCCGAGGCAAGGCCCGGGCCCGCGTGGTATCCTCAAAGAGGAATCCACTTCTCCCCCCATCACCCCTTTCAGGGAAGGACAGGGAGGAACATAGGGGCTCCACCTCCAGCCACACGTGGCCGAAGTGAATCCGACCCCCGGCCTGTCGCTCGAACAACCCCTCACCTTCGGCCCGCTGCGTGATTGTCTCGCGGTAACTGACCCGCGGGCGGCTCACCCGCCCGCTCACGCCGAACTCCCGCACCAGCCGGTCGGTCAGAATCTCCAGGTGCAACTCCCCCATCCCTGAGATGAGCGTCTGACCAGTGTTCTCGTCAACGCGCACGACAAAAGTGGGGTCTTCCTCGGCCAGCCTCCGCAACCCTTCGGCCAACCTACCCTGATCGGCCGCCGTCCTCGGTTCAATGGCCACCGAGATAACCGGCTCTGGGAAAGAGATCGATTCCAGGATGATCGGCCCGCTGGGCGCACATAACGTCTCGCCGGTGAAAGTAGCCTTCAACCCCAACGTCGCGCCGATATCCCCCGCGCCCAACTCCTGAACTTCCTCCCGGTGGTCGGCGAACATACGGAGCAACTTGCCAATGCGCTCCCTACGACGCTTAGTGGCATTGATGATTCTCGACCCCACCTTCACCTTGCCGGAATAAACACGGAAATAGGCCAGCCGGCCCACATAGGGATCACTCGCGATTTTAAAGACCAATGCCGCCAGCGGTGCGTTTGGGTCCGCAGGACGAGTTTCCACCTTCTGAGTGTAGGGATTGAGCCCCTCCACTGGCGGAATATCCAGCGGTGACGGCAGGTAATCCACCACCGCATCAAGCAAGGGCTGAACACCCTTGTTACGCAACGCTGAGCCACACAAGACCGGGTTCAATTGCCCAGACAAGGTCGCCCGCCGCAGCGCCTGACGCAATCGGGCGGCTGAGATTTCCTGCCCTTCCAGATAGAGCATCATCAACTCATCGTCGGTCTCGACAATCTGCTCTATGGCCCGCTCCCGCGCCTCAAGCACTACATCTTCTAATTCAGGCGGTATCTCCACCACCTCAGGCGACTGCCCCAGTGCGCCCGTCCAGACGACGGCCCGCAGTTCCAGCAGATCCACTCCCCCCCGGAAATCAGCCTCGCTGCCGATGGGCCACTGAATGGGGACCGGATTGGCGACCAGCCGCTCGCGGATCGTCTCGACCGCGTGAGCGAAGTCGGCACCTAACTTATCCATCTTGTTAACGAAGGCGATCAGCGGCACACCGAACCCTTGTGCCTGTCGCCACACCGTCTCCGATTGTGGCTCCACTCCGGCCACCGCGTCGAAGACGACGATGCCACCATCGAGCACACGCAGACTTCGCTGCACTTCAGCAGTGAAGTCAATGTGTCCGGGTGTATCCACGATGTTAATCTGATGCCCCCGCCAGAAGCAGGTCACTGCCGCAGCAGTGATCGTGATGCCTCGCTCCTGCTCCTGAACCATCCAGTCAGTAACTGTCGTTCCCTCGTCCACGTTGCCCACACGGTGCGTACGACCGGTATAGAACAGAATGCGCTCAGTCGTCGTCGTCTTACCCGCGTCAATGTGAGCGATGATGCCAATATTCCGTATGCGTTCTAAAGAGCAATTCCCGGGCATCATTTGTGACTCGTAAAACGTGATTGCGGTAGGCCGCGCCAGAACCGGGCTCACGCTTCACGCAACACGCATCACGTTTCACACCCGGTCATATTGTCAGCCCACGTGCGTTGGTGACCCTTTTCATATTCTCCATAAGCAGGTTACCACCGATAGTGGGCAAAGGCGCGGTTGGCCTCAGCCATCTTGTAGGTATCTTCCCTCTTTTTAACCGCCGCCCCGGTCCCACGCGCCGCGTCCATCAACTCATTAGCCAACTTTCCGGCCATAGATTTACCAGGGCGGTTGTGCGCCGCATCCAACAGCCAGCGCATCGCCAGGCTGAGCTGGCGATCTGGCGGTACCTCCACCGGGATCTGGTACGTGGAGCCCCCCACGCGACGCGGTTTGACCTCCAGTACCGGTGAGACATTCCTCACCGCCTCCTCCATAACTTCCAACGGATGTCGTTTCATCCGATCCTGCACGACGTCCAATGCATCGTACATAATCCGCGCCGCTATGCTCTTCTTCCCCTTCTGCATAATGTTATTAATGAACTGAGCCACCATCACGCTGTTGTAGCGGACATCGGGCTCAATTTTTCGCTTTGGCGGACGATACCGTCGGGGCATAATTCACCTGCCTTAGCCTCTACTTCCTGGGACGCTTGGTCCCGTACTTGGAACGTTGCTGCACACGACTGTCCACACCGGTTGAATCTAGAGCACCACGAACGACGTGGTAACGGACACCCGGCAAGTCTTTAACGCGCCCTCCCCGCACCAACACAACTGAGTGCTCCTGCAAGACATGCCCCTCGCCTGGTATGTAGGCGGTCACCTCGATGCCATTGGTCAACCGCACACGAGCGATCTTCCGCAGCGCAGAGTTGGGTTTTTTGGGTGTCATTGTTCGCACCTGCGTGCACACACCACGTTTCTGCGGTGCTCCTCTAGGACGCCGGGCACGTCGCTGCCTGAAAGAATTGAAAGTGTACAGCAACGCCGGCGACTTGGACTTGGACGGCTTGGGCTTTCTCCCCTTGCGAACCAATTGATTGATAGTAGGCACGTTTACCCCCCACGAACTCAGCGAAGAAGGCCATCCACCCGTACCGATGGCCTCCTCCATAACCCGCAAGAATCATATCCGCTTGTCAACCAGGCAACAGGGGCTTTGGCTGCTACCCACTCCAGTGAATGCACATTTTACCATGAAATTGCCAGAAGTCAAACCACATCAAACCAGCAATTGGCCTCAACGTCCTCGCCCCCTCAGACTCAACAGCCCCATACCCAACCTGGGGACCTTGCCCTTCTCCTCATCCCTACCGAAGCGTAACACCTCACCATCCTGGGTAACCGCTTCGACCGCCAGCCCCAGGCTTTGCAGTTCCTTCACCAACACCTTGAACGAAGCCGGTACTCCTGCTCCCTGGACAGGTTCCCCTTTGACGATGGCCTCGTAAGTCTTGACACGCCCCTGCACATCGTCCGACTTGATGGTGAGCATCTCCTGGAGCGCGTGAGCGGCACCATAAGCCTCCAGCGCCCACACCTCCATCTCACCGAAACGCTGACCGCCAAACTGGGCCTTGCCGCCCAGTGGCTGTTGCGTCACCAGGCTATAGGGCCCCGTAGAGCGTGCATGCACCTTGTCCTCAACCAGATGAGCCAGTTTCATCATGTAGATCACGCCCACCGTCACCGGCCGGTCAAATGACTCTCCCGTCTTACCATCGTAGAGGGTCATCTTGCCCAGGATCGGCAGTGGATTGGAGGTCTCCACACTCACCTGCGTGGCCAGCGCCTCCACGGCCTCGTCATCCCGATCGACCACCTCTCGACCACGGTCTTCTAACCAGATGCGCAGGCAGGCTATTCTCGCCCGCCGGTCTGCCACGGCCCGCTCGGTTAACGTGCGCGTGTCATCCTCAAAGGAGAGCATTTCGTCCGGCTCGTATCCCCTCTCTCGCAGCCATTCGCGCAGCACCGCCCGCCGGGCGTAGACGCGCTCCAGGGTCAATCGGTCCGCGTCGTAACCACGCTCTGCTAACCAAGCCACGATGTACAGCAGCCGCGCCTCATCGTCATCCCTCAACGTATCCAAAGGATAGTCCTGCGCTTTCAGCCAGGCCCACGCGCGCTCGGTAATCTCATCCCAGGCACGATCAGTGAGCCAGGCTCGCGCCAGTTCCGCCTCGATCTGAGCCTCGTCTGCGCCGTCAAAAACCGGCGTGATGGCGCGAAAACCCAGCCGAGAAGCAGCCCACCCCAGATGTGTTTCCAGGATCTGGCCGATGTTCATCCGCCCCGGAACGCCCAGCGGGTTCAGTATCAAATCAACCGGGGTGCCGTCAGCCAGGAAAGGCATGTCCTCGATAGGCACAACCTGGGAGATGACGCCCTTGTTACCGTGCCGACCTGCCATCTTGTCACCCTCGGTGATCTTCCGCACCTGAGCCACGCCGACGCGCACCATCGTTTCTATACCAGCCTTGAGGTCCCGGTGCTTCTCGCGGTCAAAGACCTTGACATCCACTGCCTTGCCGCGCTCTCCGTGGGGCAGGCGCAGGCTGGAATCTTTCACCTCGCGGGCTTTCTCACCGAAGATGGCGCGCAGCAGCTTCTCCTCAGGGCTCAGGTCCTTCTCGCCTTTGGGCGTGATCTTGCCCACCAGAATGTCCAGAGGCCCTACCTCTGCACCGACGCGGATGACACCACCTTCGTCCAGGTCCTTTAATGCTTCATCGCCCACGTTGGGGATGTCACGGGTGATCTCCTCCGGACCGAGTCTGGTGTCGCGAGCTTGAACCTCGTGCTTCTCCATGTGGACGGAGGTGAACTTGTCCTCACGCACCAGCCGTTCGCTGATGAGAATAGCATCCTCGAAGTTCCCACCTTCCCAGGAGACAAAGGCACACACCACATTGTGTCCTAATGCCAATTCGCCACCCTCGGTCGAGGAACTGTCCGCAAGCACCTGATCTCTGTACACCCGCTGTCCCTTGTAGACAACAGGCCGTTGATCAATACAGGTACTCTGATTTGAACGCTGGTACTTATGGAGAGGGTAGGTGCGTAATCCATCGGCATAGTGAACCACGATTTTGCCGCCCGTGACACTGATGACCTCTCCATCATCTTCCGCCAACACAACATGTCCTGAGTCAAGGGCTGCCCGCCTTTCTATCCCGGTGGCTACTATGGGCGCTTCGGGTCGAATAAGCGGCACCGCTTGACGCTGCATATTGGAGCCCATCAGTGCACGGTTAGCATCATCGTGCTCCAAGAAGGGAATCAACGATGCCGAAACACCCACAATCTGGCAGGGAGCGACGTCAATGTAGTCAATCTTCTCCGGAGGCGCGGACAAGAACTGATCGGCATAGCGGGCTGAGACGCGCGGCTGCACAAAATGCCCCTTTTCATCCAATTGAGCATTGGCCTGCGCAATCGTATAGAGGTCTTCCTTATCGGCCGAAAGATACACAGTTTCACCACTCACCACTGGCACGATAGGAATTTCATCCCTGAGACTCAGCGCAGCGATCTGCTCAGCCAATCCGGATGTCACCTCCGCTCCTGCCTCGGCTACCACCTCGCCGCTCTCAGGGTGCACCACGTCATCCCTCAGCATCTGACCGGTAAGCGCTTCGGCGGTGGGCTCTACGGCGTGAATAATCTTACGATAAGGCGTCTCGACGAAGCCCAGGGAATTGACACGGGCGTAGGTTGCCAGGCGGCCGATCAGCCCGATGTTGGGTCCTTCCGGGGTCTCGATGGGGCAGATACGCCCGTAGTGGGTGTAGTGTACATCGCGCACATCGAAACCGGCCCGCTCGCGCCGTAGCCCACCCGGTCCCAACGCCGAAAGAGTGCGCTTGTGGGTCAGTTCTGCCAACGGGTTGGTCTGTTCCATAAACTGCGAAAGCTGGCTGGAGCCAAAGAACTCGCGGATAGACGCTACGACCGGACGAATGTTAATTAAGTTAACCGGGGTCAGCGACTCGGATTCACGGATGGACATGCGCTCTACCACCACTCGTTCCATACGACGCAGGCCGATCCGCAGCTTGTTTTGGATCAGTTCACCGACCGTCTTAACGCGACGGTTGCCCAAATGGTCAATGTCATCTGCGTCCTCAATGCCGTTGTTAATGCGGATCATGCGCTCTACCAGGGCTACCAAGTCCCGCCCGGTGATGGTACGATGTTCAGAGCCTATGTCGAGGCCAAGCCGCTGGTTCAGTTTGTAACGGCCCACCCGCTGCAGGTCGTAGCGCCGGGGATCGAAGAGCTGCTGCTCCAGATACTCACGTGCATTCTCCAACGTGGGCGGATCGCCAGGACGCATACGGCGATAGAACTCCAACAGCGCTTCTTCAGCCAGCGTGCGCCTATCTTTAGGTTCCCAATTTGGCTCCTGACGGATAGTCGTAGGTATGTACTGATGCTGAGGATTACTATCAGCATCCTGGAAAAGCGCCAGCAACTCCTCATCGCTCCCACTGCCCAGGATGTTGCTCCCCGTTCGATCATCCACCGCCGCTAGAGCCCGCAACAGGATGGTGACAGGCAAAGTACGCTTGCGATTGAACTTGATAGTGAGGTAGTCAGATTTGCGGGTCTCGAACTCCATCCAGGCCCCGCGATCAGGAATGAGTTTGGCTCTACCGAGCCGCCGGCCGGTAACCCGATCCTCCTCAACGTCGAAGTAGACGCCAGGAGAGCGAATCAACTGGCTGACAACAACTCGCTCGGTACCGTTGATGATAAAAGTGCCATTCTCGGTCATCAGAGGGAAATCGCCGAGGAAGATCTCCGACTCGACAATCTCACCCGTTTCACGGTTGTCGAGCACTACCTGAACATGCAGTGGGACCGCATACGTGATATCCCGTTCCAGGCACTCTTCCTTTGAATACTTGGGTTCACCAAAGTAATAACCAACCTCGAACTGAGCCCCCCTGGCCTTGGAGCCAGGGAAGTACAATTTGAGGTTACCGTTGAAACTTTCGATAGGAGAGATTTCGTCAAACAGCTGAACCAAGCCCTCTTCCTGGAACCAACGGAAGGACTTGATCTGGACCTCGATCAAACATGGCAGTCTCTCCGTACTGGTGATATGGGCATAAGACCTGTTTCCCAGATAGGTCATCACTATATTCCCCTCTCCTTTCCATGCCTCCGCACTTATGTCATGACGTGAAGGCGACGAACCTAAATTATAACATGGAAAACTAATTTGTCAAAAATAAGTCCTACTGGCGCTTCCAGGGCCAATCGATGAACGTGTCATCCACTACAAGCGGCGATAGATTTGTCACCTTGGAATGCGACGCACCCGGTCTAGTCGCATCTGTACCAACACACGCAGTTTATGGAACCCGGCTGCCTCCAACGCCAAAACTAGAGGCTCCGTAGGGCTCGGCAATATAGTCTCGACCATCTTCTTGGAAACGCCACGCAGACTGGCCATGCCCTGCTGCACCAACATGCCTTCAAAACGACCGCTATACGCAGGTGCCACCAGTACTTCCAACCGGTCCGGGCGGCGTCCACGCTCGCATAGCGCTCGCACCGCGCCCCGGACAGCGCCTTCCTCCTCAACCACCCACCAGACCTCGCGCCGTCCCTCTAGCCAGCGATCAATAGCGCGCTCCCAGCCCGGCTGATAGTCCTTCCCTCGCATTTCCAGCAACGGGAGATGGGGTTCAGGAACGACAGCATGCACCAGTTCGATCAGCGCCGCGCTATCTCGGCTATGCCCCCGCCGCAATGAGGGGTGCGGCGGCGTATTCCCGGCCCACGCCAGGCCCGCCGGGCGCAGCATATGCAGCGTCCTGCCGACCTCTCGAAAGCCCAGCCGCTCGTAGAGCCGACGCGCATGCTGGTTATCGGCCCGCACCTCCAGCCCTGCCCAACGCCCACTCCGTGCAGAAATCTCCTCCAGCGCCGCCTCCATCAGCGCCCGGGCGATGCCGTGCCCCTGCCAAGCGGGGTGGACGGCCACATTCCCGATAAGAAAACCCCCCCACCTTAGAGCGCGCTGCAGGGAGACGTTGCCCACCACCTGCCCTTCCTCGACCCACACAAAGCCCGGTACAACAGCCGCACTACTCCACCCCGACCAGTACAACCACACCAGCAACGGGCCCCAGCGAGCCCAACGACACATCTTATCCAGCACTACCTGACCGGCGGGGTCCAACCTATCGCCGAAAGCAGTGGCAATCAACCCAGCAACCGGCCCCAGGTCACGGTAGGGCTCAAAGGGACGCACCCCGTTTTGAGCACGCCCCCCACATAACATGGCTGCAACCACGGACTAATCCCCCAGAGCCTCTAACAAGGTGCTTACTGACACCTACGCTTCACACGGCCAGCCCACGCGCCAAGACGCGGGATACCCGCCAGCGGAGCGTCTCCCCATCCAGCCGCAACACAAAGGGCTGTCCGCCCGCCGCCAAGACAGCAAAGCAACGCTCGCCCCCCTCCTTCCAACAGCGGCCCACCCCTTCCACCGGCAGCGTGCTACCATGCCAGGTGAAGCGACGAGGAGCGATCTCACCTGCTATACCGAAGTATGCTTCGACGGCAGTCGCTTCGCTCACAGCCATCACAACTGGCCCTCCAGATAAAGACGCAACAGGTCGAGTGCAGCCTCGGCCGAGCGCGTTTTGTTCTCCCAGCGGTCACCACTCCACACATGCCGCTTCACCCACTCACCACCTGGCGCAGCCAGCGCGATGTACACCAGGCCCACGGGCTTCCCCGGCGCGCTACCACCCGGCCCAGCAATGCCGGTCACGGCCAGGCCAACATCGGCGCGGAAGGCACGCCGCACACCCTGCGCCATCTCCCATGCCGTCTGCTCGCTCACCGCGCCATAGTGGTACAGCGTGTCGTGCCGCACGTGGAGAAGCAGTTCCTTGACATCATAGGAATAGGCCGTAATGGATCCTTGGTAGTAAGTCGAACTGCCGGGGACGTCGGTGATACGATGACCGATGAGCCCGCCGGTGCACGATTCGGCCACCGCCAAGGTCAACCCACGCTGCGTCAACAGCCGGCCGACGACTACCTCAAGAGCATTCCCACCTGGTGATCCCATCTGCCCCCAATATGACAGCCCCCGGCTTATCGCCAGGGCTTGAACATCGCCCTGTGCCCCCAAGGGCTAGAACTAAAGACGTGTCTCAATCTAGATGAGGGCAACCCTGGCCACGCCCAGGAATATACATCAAATCAGGCGATTAGACAAGGGAGATCACGCTATGATTTGCGCAACCAGGGCCGCAGAAAGATAACCGGTGATGGCCCTCTTTTGCTGCTTTTCAGGCGGCCCGCCTGCCCCTGGTCGGCTTTGGGAGTACAATATCCCCGCGTCCAGCCTTTCCTCGACCTTTCACCCCCCAAATCTGACCGTTCACCGCGAAATCATTGCCCCCTGCTCCCCACCCTGCTATCATAGAGACGGGGTAGAAACAGAACGCAGATGCACGCAGACAAAATCGAGAAATCAGCGTCAATCTGCGTCCGATTCTGCAAGTACAGGAAGGTATAAATGAGCATGATTACAGTTGACAACCTGCGCAAGCACTACGGCGACGTGAAAGCCGTGGACGGCATCAGTTTCGAGGTGCAAGAGGGCGAGACCTTCGGTTTCCTGGGGCCGAACGGGGCCGGGAAGACCACCACCATTGAGATCATCGAGGGGTACAAAACGCCCGACAGCGGGAATGTAACGGCGCTGGGCCTCGACCCCCGCAAGGACGGCTACGAACTGAAGGAGCGCATCGGCATCATGCTCCAGGAGACGTCGCTGTATCCGGATCTCAGGGTTGGCGAACTGCTGCGACTGTTTGCCAGTTACTACCGCAATCCCGTAGACCCGGGGGCGCTCTTGGAGATGATCGGCTTGCAGGAGAAGAAACGGGCCTTCGTCCGCGAACTCTCCGGCGGGCAGAGGCAGCGGCTGGCCTTCATCTTAACCCTCATCAACGACTCAGAGTTGCTCTTCCTGGACGAGCCCACTGCCGGCCTCGACCCCCAGTCTCGGCGCGCTGCCTGGGAATGGATCAGCCGCGCTCGTGAGAAGGGCAAGACCATCTTCCTGACCACCCACTACATCGAGGAGGCGGAGAATCTCTGCGACCGGGTGGCGATCATTAACCACGGCAAGATCATCGCCCTGGATACGCCCAAGCGGTTGATGGCCAACCTGGACGCCAAGCACAGAATCGAGTTCGTGGCCGACGGCCCGATAGATGCGGCCAGACTGAAGGCAATCCCAGGCGTAGACAAGGTGCTCGAAGCAGGCAGGGGAGAGTTCGTTCTCTACGTCCGGGAAACCCAACCCGTGCTCAGGGAATTGATGGCCTTGGCTGAGAGGGAGGGACTGCCCCTGCGGGACTTGCGGGTCGAGGGGGCAACCCTTGAGGATGTTTTCATCAAGTTGACCGGAAGGAGGATACGGGAATGAAGGTGCTGTATCGCCAACTGGAGGTCGAACTGAAACTCTTCCTAAGGAACAAGCAGGAGGTGTTCTTCACCGCCCTCTTTCCCTTGCTCATGATGTCGCTCTTCGGCTATCTGAACAAGGAAGCCAGCGTTGGGAACGTCTCCTACGTCGCTTTTCTGCTCCCCGGGGTGATCGGGATGTCGGTGATGGCCGCCGCTTTCCTGAACCTGAGCACCTCCCTGGTCCGGCAGCGCGATGACGGCATTCTGAAGCGGCTGAGGGGGACACCTCTTCGAGCGTGGGCCTTGCTGGGGGCAAAGGTGCTGACGGCCAGCACGGTCATCCTGTTCCAGGTTCTGCTGCTGATCAGCGTGGGGGTTCTCTTCTTCGGCGTCGAGATCGCCGGCAGCGTCCCCTGGTTCCTGGCAACGCTGCTCGTCGGCGTCTTCGCCTTCACTGCTATGGGGTTGGCCCTGGCGAGCCTGATCAACAACGCCGACACCGCTTCGGCTGCGGCGCACGCCATCTACCTGCCCATGCTCTTCATCTGCGGGGCATTCTTCCCCCTGGACGTGATGCCCAGGTTGTTGCAGCACGTAGCCAAGGCACTGCCCCTCACCTACTTCGTTGATGCCTTACGGTGTGCGATGCTCGAAGGAGGAGGCCTGGGCAATTACGCTAAGGACTTGTCCGTCCTGCTGGGCTGGCTGATCTGCTGCTTTGCCATCACGGTGAAGACTTTCAGGTGGGAATAGAGGAGAGGGCGAATGAGTATGAACACAAACATTTCCGACGGGTGGTTCGAGCGGCGGATGATGCGGCTGACCCGTTGGGAGAAGCGATTCGTCAACACCCCTGCCAACGCAGAGCGGATCGCCCGCATCGCCGGTTCGCTGCTTGAGCGGGTGATGCTGCCACCGGAGCCACGCTGCCTGGAGATCGGCTGCGGACAGGGGGCGGTGACCCGGCTGCTGGTGGAACGGTACAGCGCACGGGTGGTCGCCAGTGACTACGACCCGGCACAGGTGGCGCTGACCCGGGAGCGGCTGGCTGACCTCGATGAACGGGTCACGTTCCGCGTCGTGGATGCCAGGGCAATGCCCTTCGATGACGCACAATTCGATGGCATCTTCTCTTTCCAGGTAATGCACCACATTCCTGGCGGCTGGCGTCAGGTGGTGGCCGAGACAGCCCGCGTACTCAAGCCGGGCGGGTGGTTCGTGTTTACCGACCTGGTTGTATCCCCACGCGCCGGCCGTCTGCTAGGATGCCTGTTGCCCCGGCTGGACCAACTGGAGGAGAGAGCGCTGCACGCCTGCCTGGCCGAACATGGCCTGCGCCTGGCCCACTACGAGCGCGGCCGGGGTATCCTGGCAGGGCTGATGGGGGACTGCACCGCCGCCGCCAGCAGGGCATAGCCACAAAGGGCAAGAAGGTCGAGTAAAGGCAGATGGCTCGTGGACCGGCTGTTCGTGCAGCGGGGAGCGGCCCGGGCGGTTCGGGGTTTTCTGGCCCAACTGAAGCGGCTCGTGGAGAGTGACGTGGCTCAGTGAAGGCAGCTGGGTAATGCCGCCGATTTGACATCGCGTGTGCTTGCGCATAAGATAGGGTGAGCACTACAACACAAGAGAAGGCGATGACAAAGCAGCCATACCATTGTTCGGCAAGGTCTCCTGACCGTCGCCGGATGGGGCTCGGTCGGGAGACCTTCGCCCAACGAGCAGGCGACCGATGACAAAGCAGAAAGCAAGCGGGCCCAAGCGCATCATCGTGCGCACATTGACAGAGATCATTCTGCCTGCTATCGCCTTTAGCCTGGGGGTGGGTTTCGCAACCGGGAACTATCCGGTTTCATTCATCACCGGCCTGGCGATTAGCGGCACGATCTACGTCCTCTACACGTTGGACCAGGCATTTCTCCACCCCCGGCTCGAGAGATTGCCCCGCGACTGGCAGTTGGGCCTGGAGATCGCCTTCTCGTTGCTCGAACACATCCTGGGCGCGCTGCTAGCCTTGTTTGCCTGCGGCCGCATCTTCGGCTTCGTCGTCGAGCCTACCATAGCCTGGTTCACCATGTGGACGATCTTCATCGGGTTCCTGACCGTCCACTCCGCCATGTATGCTTTGCGCTTCTACCGCGAGTTGAAGGAGAGAGAATTGCTGGAAGAGCGACTGCGGGCGCTAGCGACGCAGGCGGAGTTAAAGGCGCTCAAAGCGCAGATCAACCCCCATTTCCTTTTCAACACACTGAACACGATTGCCCAACTGATCCACACCGACTCCGCGCAGGCCGAGGCGATGGTCGAGCGACTGGCCGAGATGTTCCGCTACGTGCTGGCCGGCAGCGAGCGAGGACTGGTGCCGCTGGAGGAGGAACTGGCCTTCGTGGAGAGTTATCTGGAGATTGAGCGGGCCCGCTTCGGCGAGCGGCTGCGCGTCACCCGCGAAGTTGCGCCAGAGGTATTGGACGTGCCCGTGCCCAGTCTGATCCTCCAACCACTGGTGGAGAACGCGATCCGGCATGGCCGGGGAGCCGATGGCAGCGTAGACCTGACCATCCGCGTTCGACCCCACGGTGATGAGGTGCTGATCGCCATCGCTGATCTGGGGCCGGGGATGCCCTCTCCCACCCCCTGGTCCCCTCCCTCTCCAGCCCCCACCCCGGCCCTCCCCCAACATTGGGGGAGGGAGCGTGGGAGAGGGAGAGGGTTGGGGGAGGGTGAGGGCCTCGGCCTGGGCAACGTAGATGAACGGTTGCGGAAAACCTATGGCGCGGAGCATGGGTTGGAGATTATGACCAACGAACCCCAGGGCACTGTAGTCACCGTCAGAATCCCGGCGGGAGGAAGGATGTGAGCAGAACAGAGCGACCGCTGCTGGCCCGGGTCGCCCTGGGTTTGCTGGCGGCGTTGGTGGTAACAAACGCGGTCTTTCTAGCCCTGCTGCAAACGGGCGGGCCCCTCATCGGCCTCGTGCTCTATGCAGTTCTACTGTGGCGCTGGCGGCAGCACGATTATTGGGCCGCAGTGATGGGAGGACTCGTGGGGCTGGCGGTGCACGTGGTGGAAGTGGCAATTATTGGCTGGTCAGCATATCCGGCCCTGATGGCGTTCAACCTGATCCTGCCGGCGGTGCTGGCACCGGTGGCCTGGTTAGCGGGCCAGCGAGCACAACAAGAGGATGGTAGTGACTAAATGAGGTGAGACGATGCCAATGCGCACGCTCATTGTGGACGACGAACCTCCAGCGCGGGAGCGCCTGCGCCGCATGCTGAAGGACATTGAGACCGTCGAAATTGTGGGCGAGGCCGAGGACGGCGTCCAGGCGGTGGAGATGATCGAGAGGGAGAAGCCCGACCTGGTGCTTCTCGACATCCAGATACCGGGACTGGACGGCTTCGGGGTCATTGAGGCGCTGGCAGACCCGCCGCCGGTCATCTTCGTCACCGCCTACGACGAGTACGCTATCCGCGCCTTCGAGATCAACGCGCTGGATTACCTGCTCAAGCCCTTCAGCCGGGAGCGGCTGGAAAAGGCAGTCCGCCGCGCCCAGGAGGCACAGGTCGAGGAGCAGAGTTTCGCCGCACGGCTCGGCCCACTGCTGGAGAGCCTGGCCGCCCAGGGGCGCTACCTGACCCGGCTGGCAGTGCGCGACCGCGACCGCATCCGTGTGCTGGACGTGGGTGAGGTAGACTGGATCGGCGTCGAGGGTGAGCAGGTGATGGTCCACGCGGGGGACCGGGCCTATCCCATCCGCCGCACGCTGGCCGAACTGGAAGCGCGGCTGGACCCAGCCCGCTTCTTCCGCGCCCACCGTTCTGCCATCGTCAACCTCAGCCGGGTGAAAGAAGTCATCCCCTGGTTCAAAGGAAGTCACAAACTGCGGCTGACCACCGGCGCCGAGGTGGATCTGAGCCGGGCGCAGGCGCGGGTGCTGCGCGAGATCCTGGGCTGGTAGTCCAACTTGAATTCGGAGGGCGACGACTCACCCCCCGCCCCCCTCGCTGGTTGCCCTCAACATAGATGAGACTGCTTGCCCGTAGCGGCGGCGGACGATGAGTCGGCGGGCCCTCGCTCGCCAGGATAGGTTGCGGACGGCACGAGCAGCCTGTTGAGCGATGTGGAGATTCCCAGGACGAGGGCTGTAGGTCGTGGCGTGGTATTCGGCCAGCAACCGTTGGACGGGACCCGCGGCCGCAGGGAGCAAGCAGGTTAAGGCTATTGCGCGTTCGGCCGGTGTGTCAGCGGGGTCAGGGGGGGCTCCCAGGCGGGCCAGGGCATAGTCGAGCTCCAGGTAGGCGCGCTCCAGAGGAGCCAGGGCGACGCGGCAGGCCCAACGACGCAGGGCAGAGGGTGGCTCCACCAGCCCCAGACGGCTCAAGCCTGCTACCAGCAGAACAGGGAGAGGCGCTAGTCCACGCCGGCGGCGTGCACGCCAGACGAGAAGAAGCAAAACCAGGCCCAAGGATAGGGATAAAACCCAGGAAGCCGCGGTCTCCCTGAAGTCCCGAGCGGCATCGGCAGAAGCATCGAGGACGAGATCACCCTCGGCATCCCGGATTCTCTCCAGACGGTCGCCCATGCGACTTTCAACGTCCCCACCAAATGGCGCAGTGAAGCCTCCCGCAGCACCGGGCTGACTCTCACCCGACAGGCGGTGGATGGGGAATTGGGAGGCAGTGGGCTCAAATTCGACCCAGCCCAGGCCAGGAAAATATACTTCGGGCCAGGCATGGGCATCGTGCTGGCGTACCAGGTAGATGTCACCCTCCTCCTCATCCTGGCGCTCACCCTGGGCAAAGCCAACGGCCAGGCGAGCGGGGATACCCAGCGATCGCAGCAAGATGACCTCGGCGGAGGCGTAGTAGTTGCAAAAGCCCTGGCGCAGGTCAAAGAGGAACCAGTCCAGGGGCTCTTGATCGAGGGGCGGGGGGGGGACGGTCTCGCTATAGCGGATGTGGGTGCGCAGGTAGGCAGTGACGGCAGCGGCGATGTCGTAAGGGTTGTCCAGGCCAAGGGCGATCTGACGGGCCAGTTCAAGAGTGCGGGTAGTGACGGTGGAAGGAACCTGCAGGTAGCGGCTGGTGACTTCACCGGATGACATAGAGACACGCAATCTCTCGCCGGTAACGGTGGGGGAAATCTGCAGGTAACGGCTGGTGACCCACAGGGGATACTCGGTGCCAGCCGCGCGCAGTTGGGCGACGGTGGCAGTACTGAGGGAAGAGCGGGCCTGGTAGGTTTCGCCAGCGTGCAGGGGCTGGGCAGCGTGCAAGGCGGATATATCGGCGGTGCCATCGGGATTGTAGACCAGGTTAGCCTGGGCGGGGCGACTGACCCACAACGGCTGGGGAGCCGTATAGAGGGTTGCAATGGGGACGGCAAGGGTGAAGGTGAAGGTGACCGTTGAGCGCCCCTCTGCTTCAGGGGAGATCAAGCCGAAGTGGTCGGGGGTGACAGACTGTGTGGTAGTGAGAGTGCTGGTCCATTGAGCATCGGTGTAGCGGTCGTAGACGCGGGCACGCCAGTAGAGGCGCGGTAACCGCGCCCCCACGTGGGGCGCGGCCTCGACGGTCATGATGGGGGTCTCGGGGAGTTCGCTCCCGCGGCCCAGGGAAAGGTGCTCGCCATAGTACTCGTAGTAGCGGACCAGGCCGACGGTGCGGCGCAGAGGCGCGAAGGCTTTGCTCAGGCGGTCGCGTGTGGTGATCCATGGCTGGGTGACGCGCTGCCAGGCTTCCTCGGCAGGAGGTAGAACATCGGCCAGGACAGGTATTGTCCAGGCCACCAGGACGAGCAAGACGGTGATCAGCAGAGCGACGCGGGTCAAGTCAAAGCCGATGTAGAGAGGCAGAGAAACGCGAGCCCGCTCCCAGCGGGCATAGTGGTGCAGGTAGGTCAGGCGGGCCAGAAGCAAGATGCTAAAGAGGAGGTAGCCACCCAGGAACCAGACGCGGGAGGCCACGAAAGGGTCGTTGATTTGGATGATGAGCAGCGTGAGGCCAGTGGGAAGGATGGCTTGCCAGGGGCGGGCATGGCGGGTGAGATTATAGCCAGCGTGCACACCCAGCGTCCAGAAGAGGCTGGTCATCAGGGACAGGAATAGCAGGGGGTCCTGCACGGCCTCCTGCCGCGCCAGTTGGCTAAGGGCGACGAGCAGGCGGCCAGCCAGGCTGATCAATCGTTCAGTCCACAGGATGCCATGGCCCAACGTGAGGCCGAGTTGCCAGGGGACAGCGAACAGGCCGTAGACGAGGGCAAAGGCAGTGGCCTGGCGCGGGGAGAAGATACTCTGGCCCAGGGCCAGGCCGGCCAGTACCCCCAGGCCGGCCAGAATCGAGACCAGGTTCAGGTGATCGGTCCACTGGGTGACGACCAGGCGGGTGGCAGCGGTAGACAAAGCAGCCAGCAGCAGAAGGGCGGCGGGCAGGTCCCACCAGCGGGAAGTGAATGTGGGGGTGTGGGGGTGTGGGGGTGCGGACGATGAGCTCATGGGGTCCATTCCTGCTCCCGCCGGATCGCCAGATCTGGCGCTGCCATACTCAAGGCAGTTCCCAGGTCTGCACCATTCGCTACCTGGCACACCGGCACCCCTAGCACCGCGATAGCAGTTGCCAGGGCTTCTGTCCCTGGCGGGCCACCAAAAGAGGCTGCCTTCAGCAAGACGACGACCGGCCGCAACCCGCGCCGCAACAGGAGATCCACAGTCAGAGCCACGTGCTCCCGCACGGAGGGAGTGATCAAGACCACCGTACTGCCGCGCGGCAGGTGTTGGGCCTGGGCCGTCGCCAGGGCGGAGATAGGCAAACCCCCTTCGGCGCGCAACAGGGCCAGGGCTTCCAGGATCTTGCCCAGTTGCCGCCCGCCCCGGTCAGGGGGCAACACATTTGGAGATTGCGATTGGCCGCAACTCACCAGCCCTACTGCACGCCTGCGGCGCAGAAAATACTGCCCCAGCGAGGCAGCGATGCTCACCGCATATTCCTCTGTGGAAGGGGGCAACACCGGCTCTGTCATCGGACTCCATAACGCATCTACAGCCAGGGTGGGGGGGGAATAGGGCAATGCGGCCTGCACATCTCGAGCAGCATCCAGAAGAATCCACACCTCGGCCAGGGGGTCCAATTCAAATTCTTTGACCATCAGGCGGTCTCGCCGCGCTGTGCTCACCCAGTGGATGCGGTTCAGGGAATCGCCAGGGGCGTACTCGCGTACCCCCGCCGCATTCGGAGTCACCTGATGCGTGCGGCGACGCAGGGCTTCGCCTCCTGGCAACAATCCAGGCGGGCTGGGGAAAGCGCGCACTTCTGCCATTATGGGATACACCAGCAAAGAACCATCCGGTGGCAGGGTGCGGCTGACCGGGAACAGGCCAAAGAGGTCCCCCGATGCCAAGATGGTTGGCCCCAGGGGAAATACTCCCCGCCGCACCAGGCGGGTGCGCGCCACGTAGGACCGTCGTTGCCGTCCCCGAAGCATGACGAGCACACGCGACCCCTGCGAACCAGGCAAGGCCGCCTGGTCGCGCACTTCCAGCCACAGGCGTGACAGGCGATTGCCGTTTTGAACCTCGAACCGCTCTTGAAATACTTGTCCCACCTGGGCACGCCGGGTGCGCGCCTCACGTCGTATCTGTACCCCTCGCAGCGCCAGCACAGCCCAGAGCCAACTTCCCACCAGTAGAAATCCCCATAGATAACTCAGGCGAGAGTAAATGGGCGAGCCGGTCACTACCAGGGCCAGCAAACTGAGGCCAAGCAACCCCAGCACTACACGTAACGAGGCGGTCATCACCGGCCTGAAGAGCCGGTGCTGGATTCTTACTCTATCCCTCACCAGTCAGATCCCCGCCGGGCACCGGCACCTTTTCCACGATCTCCTGTACAATGCGCTCGGCAGTCACGTCTCGCAGGCGCGCCGCAGGGCCTGGGATCACGCGATGGGCCAGGGCTGGCAACGCCAGAGCCTTGATGTCGTCCGGCAGCACAAAGTCCCGCCCCAGAATGGCCGCCCGCACCTGCCCGGCCCGGTACAAGGTCAGACTACCGCGCGGACTGGCACCCAGATAGGCCTCAGGATGTTGCCGTGTCTGGCGCGTCAGTTCCACGAGATAATCCTCAATGGCCGGCGACACGTACACCGCCTTCACTGCCTCTTGCGCCTGGCACAATTCTTCCGCCGAGACCACCTGCTCCAGATCCTCCAGCGGGTGGTGAAATTGCTGCCGTTCCAGGATGCGGATCTCATCCTTCTTTGCAGGATACCCCAGCCGGATGCGCAGCAGGAAGCGGTCCAGTTGGGCTTCGGGGAGCGGGAAAGTGCCCTCGTACTCAATCGGGTTCTGAGTTGCCAGCACCATAAACGGTCTCGGCAGGGGGCGTGTCACGCCGTCCACGGTGATTTGACGCTCCTCCATGGCCTCCAGCAGGGCGGCCTGCGTCTTGGGCGTAGCGCGGTTAATCTCGTCGGCAAGGACAACCTGAGCCACCACCGGCCCTGGCCGAAACTCAAACTGGCGATTGGCCTGGTTGAAGATAGAGACCCCGGTTATATCGCTGGGCAGCATATCGGGGGTGAACTGGATACGGCGGAACGAACACCCCAGCGAGCGCGCCAGGCTACGTGCCAGCATCGTCTTGCCCACTCCGGGCACATCCTCAATCAGCAGATGTCCCTGACAAAGCAGGCCAACCACGGCCAACTCTACCACGTCCCGCTTGCCGACGATCACCCGCTCAATGTTCGTAATCACGCACTCGGCGAAGGTTTGAACTTTAGACATGGAAGACTCCAGGATATGGTGTAGAGAGTTACAAAAGCGGGCGGCGGCACACTTGCACCGCCGCCCACTGACCGCTAACTGCTGACTGCTGACTGCTAACCCGGCTACTGCACACCGCGCAGGCGCGGGTCCAGCGCGTCGCGCAACCCATCGCCCAGGAAATTGAAGGCAAACATCGTGAGGGACAGCGCCGCCGCAGGGATGATGGCCTGGTGCGGATAGGTGCGGATGGCCTGCGCCCCGTCGGAGATCATCGAACCCCAACTCGGCGTCGGCGCGTTCACCCCCAGGCCGATGAAACTCAAGAACGCCTCGGTCGAGATGTAGCCGGGGATGGCCAGCGTCACCGTTATCACCAGAGGGCCAAGAACATTGGGCAGGAGGTGGTGAAAGATGATGCGCCCATTGCCGGCCCCCATCGCCCGCGCCGCCAGCGTGAACTCTTGCTCCCGCAACGAGAGCACCTGGCCCCGCGCCAGGCGCGCCGTACCCATCCAGGCTGTGATGCCGATGCCAATGAAGATGAACAGCATGCCACCGAAACGCCGGTCAATGGTGTTCATCAAGTAGGCAAAAGATCCCGGGTCGCTCTCGGCGAAGGTGGAGCGGAAGAAAGCCATCATCAGAATGATCAGCAGCATCGTGGGGAAAGCATACATAATGTCCACGACGCGCATCATGAAATTATCCACCCTCCCTCCGAAGAAGCCCGAGATCAAGCCATACACCGCGCCCACCAGCAAGGCAATGATCGGGCCCACGAAAGCCACGGACAAAGATATCTGAGCGCCGTAGATGATGCGACTCAACAAATCACGGCCCACGTAGTCGGCCCCTATTGAGAACTGGTCACTGACCTTCGCGTAGGGCCTGGTCGTAGGAAACAATGATATCAGCCAGGCAGGCATAGCATCTGTTTGATTCCGATCCTGTTCAGAATAGGAATAGGGCGCAATCTGCGCAGCGAAAATCGCCGTCAGAGCGAGCAAGACAACCATCGTACCCCCAACAATGGCTGCTTTATTGCGGCCCAACCGGTAAAAGGCGTCACTCCACAGACTGGCTGTCTTGCGCCGCTCAGGTACTGCCATCTCCGAAACCGTCACCTGTCACCTCCTACAAAACCGAATATTGCTCGAACCACCCTTGCGAAGGTTGGGAACGGCCTTGGCAATGAGACCATTCTCTGCTGGCGAAGATACTATTGGCTTGAACGCTGCTGCCAAACCTTCGCAAGGGTTTGCAATTACTCGTACCGGATCCGCGGGTCCAGCCACGCGTACGTGATGTCCACCACCACGTTGGCGAGCACCAGGAATATCGCATAAAGTAGAATGGTCCCCATAATGACCGGGTAGTCACGGTTGGTGATGCTCGTGATGAAGTACCTCCCCAGCCCTGGAATGCCGAAGACCGTCTCTACCACAAACAATCCGGTCAATACGGCTGCGAACATCGGCCCCAATATAGTCACGACTGGAATGAGCGCATTCCTCAAAGCGTGCCGTGTAGTGACTACCCGCTCCGCCAGTCCCTTGGCGCGGGCTGTGCGGATATAGTCCTCGTGAATGACCTGCAGCAGGCTGGCCCGGGTCAGGCGAGCGATGATGGCCGAGTAGCCTGTACCCACCGCGAAGGCTGGCATGAGAGCGTGTTTCCAGAACTCCCAGGAGAAGAGATCGCGGGGAATGAAGAACAGGAGATACGGCGGCTTGGCCCCCCAACCAGTGGGCGGCAGCCATTTCAGTGCCACGCCAAAGAGCCACACCAGCACAGGCCCCATCGCTACCACCGGCACCGAGACTCCGAAGATGGCAACGCCCATCCCCAGGTAATCCCACGCGGTGTTCTGCTTTAGCGCCGCCAGGATGCCCATCGGCAGACCAATCAAAAGGGCGATGATCATAGACAGGATGCCCAACTGAATTGAGACGGGCAATTGCTCTCGGATGATGTCGTTCACCGTGCGGCTGCGGGAACTATAGGAGGGACCGAAGTTCATCCAGCGCAGGTAACGATCTCCCCCCAATTTAACGTTAATCAGGGACTCGTCTAACATAGAGATGGGCTGTTCTGTAGTGATACGCGGCACCAGGACATCCTGGAGATAGAGAGCATACTGCTTCCAATACGGTTCATCCAGGTGATACCTCGCTTCTAAATTTCTGATGATTTCTTCCGGCAGTTTCTTCTCTCGATCAAAGGGGCCGCCAGGCACAGCATGTTCCATGGCAAAGGTGATCAATGAGACGAAAAGGAGCACCACCAGCATCCACAAGAACCGTCTTACAACATAGCGACCCATTGGGCAACTCTCCTTTGGTATGCTGTATGCATTCAGATGACTGTATAGAACCGCTCCCAAAACCTCCGAGGTTTCCTTGATATGCCTAGACGGCCTTTGTTTCTCTTTCTTGCCGTGACATATGTCTGGGATCGAAACCTCGGAGGTCTGAAAGCTTACTTTCTCTGTGAGGGGCAGGACCCTCACTGAAAAGCCCTGCCCCTCAACTTTGGTGCAGTGTTGTTATCCTACTCTATCTCCAGATTCAGGCTCCACTTCTCGTAGGCTTCGTGGCCATGCTGCGAGAAGGTGCGATTGACGTAGGGCTTGGTCACACCAACACTGGTGTACCAGTAGATCGGGATGATGGCCGCATCCTCGTAGCACAGGATCGTCTCCGCCTCGGCGTACATATCCTGACGTGTGGCCAGATCGTGCTCCAGAGCAGCCTCCGCGCAAAGGGCACTGAATTCCTCGTTGCGCCACTGGGTGGAGGCTTCCTCGTGACCACCGATGGCCATGACCTCCTTCGTCCAGTTGTTGGCATCGGGATAGTCGAGGCACCAGCCCAGCCGCCAGACTTGCGGGGAGTCCTCCTGCAGTGTCTTCAGGTAGACCTTCCACTCCTGGTTGGTGACAGTCACCTGGATGCCCAGCGTCTCCTTCCACATCTCGGAGATGGCCTCGGCGATGCGCTGGTGGCCCTCGGAGGTGTTGTACATCAGGATGATCTCGGGGATCTCGTCCACCGACGAGTAGCCCATCTCATCCATGTAGGCCTGCAACTCTGCCTTGGCTGCCTCCGGGTCAGACTTGATGCCGCAGTCGGGATGGCTCTCCATCGTTGGGCAGGCCGCCATACCAGGCCGGCAGAACCACTGCGCCGGTTCCTGCCCGCCCTTGGTGACGTTCTCGACCAGCCCCAGACGGTCGACGGCGTGCGAGAGGGCACGGCGCATGTGAACGTTGTCCATCGGCGGCTTGGAGGTGTTGAAGCCGTAGTAGTAGGTGCATCCGCTCGGCGCGATGACGAGTTCCTCCGACAGCACTGGGTCGGTCTTGACACGATCCAGGTCAGCGATCGGCACGTTGGTCGCGTCCAGGTTACCCGCCTCGTACTCGGCGAAGGCTGGGGACGCATCCAACATAGCGAACTGGATCTCGTCAACCTGCGGCACGGGAACGCTATCTATACCGGGCCAGAAGGGATTCTTGATGAGAGTGAGCGTGGAGTCATGCACCCACTCCTTCAGTGCGTAGGGGCCGTAACTCTGGTTGAAACCAGGTTCGCTCCAGCGGTCGCCCTTCTCCGCGATCAGCCATTGGGGCTGAGCGTGGGCCACCCACATGCCACCGATGTTTAGGTTGTAGATGGCCGGGGTGGTGAAGCCCACTTCCAGCGTGTAGTCGTCCAGCGCCGTGGCTGCCACGCCGTCAATTACTGCCTGCTTCTCCTCGTCGCTCATGTCGGCAAAGCCCTCGGCTTCTAGCAACTCGTTGCAACCCGTGAGGGCGAAGCCAAGCACGTAAGCGTAGTCGGAAGCGGTTTCGGGATTGCAGGTCCGCTTCATGCCATACTCAAAGTCGTGCGCGTTCACGTAGCGTACGTTGCCCTCGTCGTCCGTTACTTCCTCCACCTCGGTGCCGTTCCAGCGCACCCAGGGGATGCCCTGACGGATCTTGAACACGTAGGTCAGGCCATCGTCGGAGGCTTCCCAACTTTCGGCCATACCCGTCTCCAGTTCCAACGTCACCTCGTTCAGCCGGGTCAAGCCGACAGTGATCTCATCCACGACCTGCACCGAACTGGTGTCGGTGGAGAGAGCGGGGTCAAGGGTCGGAACGTCGCCGGGGCCGAAGTTCAGGTGCAGGACGTTCGTCCGCATCTCCTTTTCCGGCGGGGGCGGCGTGGCGGTGACGACCACCTCTTCTATCACGGTCTCACCCGCCACCTCCTTCACAACGGTAACCACCACTGCCTCCGGCGCCGGAGCGCAAGCCGCCAACAGCGTGCCTCCGATCACCAGCACGGCTACCAAAGCATACCACTTCTTGCTAAGCATTTTCTCCTCCTTACTGAACTAAAGTTAGTCGTGTACGACACAGTTTCTGGGCAGGATTTCTCCGCCCCGGCGTGATGTTTCCCCCCTGCGCACCACCTCCTTTCTTGCTGCTACCTGCTGATTGCTAACTGCTAACGGCTGACTGTACCAGGTGACAGGCACAAAAGTGTCCTGGCTCGACCTCGATGAACTCCGGCTCTACCTCAGAGCATACGTCCATCGCCACCGGACAGCGGGGGTTGAAATTGCATCCAGGCGGCGGGTTGGCCGGACTGGGCACGTCTCCCTCCAGAATGATCCGTTGCCGTTTCTCTTCGACCACTGGATCAGGGATTGGCACAGCCGACAATAGGGCTTGTGTGTAAGGATGTAACGGATCGGTATATAATGTATTGCGATCAGTCAACTCCACGATCTTGCCCAAATACATCACCGCCACACGGTCACTAATATGGCGCACCATACTCAGGTCGTGGGCAATAAACAGGTAGGTTAAGCCCAGCCTCTCTTGCAATTCCTCCAGCAGGTTCACGATCTGAGCCTGGATGGAGACGTCCAGCGCGGAGATAGGCTCATCGCAGACGATGAACTCCGGATCAAGAGCCAGAGTACGGGCCACGCCAATGCGCTGTCGCTGTCCGCCGGAGAACTCATGCGGATACCGGTTGATGAAGTAAGGGTCCAGGCCCACAAGTTGCAGCAACTCCTCAACCCGCTCCCTCATCTCTTTGCCCCGTACAGCGCGATGGATCTCCAGAGGTTCGCCGACGATAGCCCCTACGGTCAGGCGGGGGTTAAGTGAGGCATAAGGGTCTTGAAAAATAATCTGCACTCTGCGCCGCATATGCCGCAATTCACTCCCGCGCATCTGTACCAGGTCCTGACCATCGTAGTAGATGCGGCCCGCTGTGGGGCGATAAAGTTGGACAATCGTCCGCCCTGTGGTTGTCTTGCCGCATCCACTTTCTCCCACCAGGCCCAATGTCTCACCACGGTAGACGTCAAAACTGACGTCATCTACCGCTTTGATATCGCCAACGTGGCGTGAAAAGATAAGGCCTCTTGTAATGGGAAAATACTTCTTAAGGTGCTCTACCCGGACCAGGACTTTATCTTCCATGTGGTCTTATTCCTTCCGTTTTGTCTTTTTCCCAACAAGCCACTTTGTGCCCAATACCCACCGCCTCCAGCGAAGGCATCTCATGCTTACAGCGTTCTGTGGCATAGTCACAACGAGCCACGAAGGGACACCCAGGCGGCAGAAAAACCAGATCGGGTGGTTGCCCTCGCACGGAGGTCAGTTTGGTGCCTGGTGCCGCGTCCAGCCGGGGGAGTGAACCCAGCAGCCCGATGGTGTATGGATGGCGCGGATAGCCGTACAAATCCTTCACCCCGGCCTCCTCCACAATGTAGCCGGCATACATAACGATCACCCGCTCCGCCAGGCGAGCGATAACACCCAAATCGTGGGTGATCCACACTACTGCCATCCCCAGTTTCTCCTGGAGCCGCTTTACCAGGTCCACAATCTGTGCCTGGATAGTCACATCAAGGGCGGTCGTGGGTTCGTCGGCAATCAGAAGTGATGGATTGCAGGAAAGCGCCATAGCAATCATGGCACGCTGCCGCATGCCGCCGGAGAACTGGTGGGGATAATCATCCAAACGATCGGCCGCCTGGGGGATACCAACCATAGCCAGCAACTCGGCCGTTCGCTCACGGGCTTCTCTAGCATTCATACCCTGATGCAATTGCAGGGCCTCCATGATCTGGAAGCCTATTGTCAGAACCGGATTGAGCGAGGTCATCGGCTCCTGAAAGACCATCGCCATTTCCGCCCCACGGATATGACGCATTTCCTCGTCGGGCAGTTTTGACAAATCCTGCCCATGGAAGCGTACTTCACCGCCCACAATCTTACCCGGCGGGTCGGGGATCAAGCGCATTATCGAGAGGACGCTTACGCTCTTGCCACAACCGCTCTCGCCAACCATACCCAGACATTCTCCCTCCTGCAGGTCGTAGGAGATGCCGTTCACTGCGTGTACGACGCCATCCTGGGTGAAGAATTGTGTCTTAAGATCCCTGACCTCGAGCAGATTAGCCACGTATGAGACCTCCTTTTGATAAACTTAAGCACCAGGATTATAGCCTATTGACGACAAATGTCAAATAGCCCAACCAAGCCGCAGAATGGGCGTTTGCTGTTCGACAATACAGACCAACGACAGAGAAACACGACTTTCCCAAACGCCAAATACTCCCACGGGCTGGTAAGAGCCACCGCTGTATGCATACCGCCTGGTCCTGCTGGTCATTCGACCCAGTACATTCCGCTTGACTCCCTCCCACACGCCGGCCAGCACACATTGCACTGCCCTGCCGGTCACCCGACGCTGTACCCTCTGTTCGATCCTCTCCCACACACAAACTGGCGGTTGCGCCCGACTCACACTATCGTACAAAGTCCACCGGATCAAGCGATCCAGTTCGTCTGTGGAACACCTCTCAAGCACATCTCTACGTGAAGTCATACGCCACCTCGGGCACTAACCTGCGCTCCTGCTCCAAAACGGCTCTCCTCAGCCTCTCACGGGCATAGTGGAGACGGGATTTGACCGTCCCTTCCGGAACGTCCATCACGTAGGCAATCTCTTTCAGGCTCAGCCCCTCCAGGTAATGCAGGATGATGACGGCGCGGTGATTGGCAGGTAATGCATCAATCGCCTGCTGCAAGATTTGTCGCCGTTCCCGCTCTTCTACCGCTGCCTCGGGATGCCACTGAGCAAGCGATATCCAGCGGCCAAGCGCGTCCTGGAGGAAGCGTAGCCACCGCTTACCCCGGCTTGCCCAACTGTAGGACAGATTAACCGTGGCGCGGTACAGCCACGGCCCCAACGGCACGGTCTCGTCAATGCGGTGGGCATAGGTATAAACCCGGAGGAAAGCCTCCTGGAGGATGTCCTCAGCCGCCCTCTCATTGTGGGTGACCGCCAGGGCAGTCCGATAGACCTGTGTTTTATACCTCTCGTACAGTTCACCCAGGGCCTCAAGGTCGCCGTCTCGAACACGAGCGACGAACCAGCCATCCGTGTGCTGCGCGGTCATTTACCCTCCAGGCATACTGACCCACTTTATATACTCTTATCGGCCCCAAAAGGTTCAATCCGCTCCACCAATCGCGCCAGGAACTCTCGATCCTGCGGGGTCAAATCGGCCTGCGCCAGGAGATCAGGGCGACGCTCAAAAGTGCGACGCAGGGCCTGCTCACGATGCCAGCGGGCGATGGCGGCGTGGTTCCCGGAACGGAGTATCTCCGGTACCTCCCAGCCCCGAAAGACGGGAGGGCGAGTGTAGTGTGGCCCTTCCAGCAGCCCGCGAGCGTGGGAATCCTCAAAAGTAGCGCCGGGGTCTCCCAACACGCCCGGCAGCAGCCTCGTCACGGCGTCAATGATGATCATCGCCACCAACTCGCCACCGGTGAGCACGTAGTCACCGATGGAGATTTCATCGGTCGCCAGATATTGGCGCACCCGCTCGTCCACCCCCTCGTATCGCCCACATAAGAGGAGTATGCGTTGGTGATGGGACAGTTCGGCGGCAATGGTCTGCGTAAAGAGGCGACCCTGGGGGGTCAGGAGAATGATCGGCACACCCGCGCCCCCCCCCAGCCCCCCCCGACAGCCGGGGGGGGAGGATAGGATCGCTTCGACGGCGGCAAAGATGGGCTCCGGCTTCATCACCATGCCACCTCCCCCACCGTAGGGAGCATCGTCGGTTACGTGGTGCTTATCGATCGCGTAATCGCGGATGTTGTGGAGCATGATGGAGAGACGGCCGCTCTCCTGGGCCCGTTTCAGGATGCTCTCATCCAAAGGACCGTGAAACATCGAGGGGAAAAGGGTAAGGATATCGAAGTGCATATCCAATAAACAATGCAGCGATCAGGATTCCAGCAGGCTGATAAGGATTGACAAGTAAGGGCATTTTAGCACGGATAGGATGAGAATGCAAGTTAGAAATGACTTGTGTCCTCCGTGACCCCATGGTAAAAACCTGTCTCATCAATAATCCACTTCACGACTGAGCACGGTCAGCGCCAGCAGCGTCGTCTGACCGATCTGCTCCAGTTTCCTGGGGTCTATCGTCTCGAAGGTGTCCTCCGGCGTGTGAGCCGTCCGGTCTGAGCCGTCCCAACTCACGTAAGCGGTCAGCGCGGATCGCCCACCAAAGCCTGGTCTGGCAAACATGCCGTAATGGGGACCTCGCCCCCGCGTGGTCGTGGAGACGCCCAACCAGCCCGCCGCCTTCTGAAACAGTTGCACCAGCCGGAAACTGCTCCCCTGGCCCAGCGCGATTCCCTTCCCATCGCCCGCCCCCACACCGCTCAGTTCGATCACCCCTTCCATGGCCAACAACCTGAAGCCGGTTTTGGCGTTCATGACATTGCTCACGCTCAGGCCCTCACTCCGTTCCCCCCCGGCCCAGGCGACGAAGACGACCGTCTTCTTGGGCTGGTAGGGGGCTTCCTTGAGGACGCGGGCCATCTCCAGCATCGCCGCCACACCGCTACCGTTGTCGTTGGCCCCGGGGTAGAGCGTGCCGTCGGGGCCTACGCCCAGGCCGTCGTAGTAGGCGCTGACCATGATGACCTGGTTATCCAGTCCCTTTCCCTTCCCCGGCCCCATCGCGGCGCCAGTACCGGGGATGAACCCGATGACGTTGTAGTACTCGTCACTCAAGTCCTCGTCCACAGTCGTCGCCAGATGTACCGTCACACCTGTGCTCGTCAACGCGACCTCGCCGGGCTGCAGGCCGGCCGCCATCTCCTCCAGTTGGGCCAGACTGCTGCCCGCCGTGACCAGCAGCCGCTCAGCCACCCCAGGCGTGATGAACATCACAGGCGTCGGTGTGCTATACCCTATCTCGCTGAGGAAGAGATACTTGCGCTGAAACGTGAGCGCATTATCACTGACAACCAACGCACCGGCTGCGGCACCTATGTTGATGCGCTCCATCTCCGCCTCACGTACCAGGATCACCTTGTCGTAGAGATCGCGATTGCCGAGGCCATAAGGGTCCCCCGCAAGCGTGCCCGGGTCGGGGCCGGTGACCAGGCCGACGACCGGGCCATCGCTTTCGCCGTAGGTCTGGAAAGGGCCGGCGTACTCGACGAAGTCCTGCCTATAAGCCAGTGCTTCGACTACTTCGCCCCGGTCATCCAGTATCTCCAGACGGGGCACCTCGGCCAGGTGGAAGCGTGGACTGGGGAAGGCCTGGATGTACGTATCGTTTTCGCCAGCGGGAAACAGCCCGATCTCCTCCATCCGCCCGGCGATGTACTCGGCAGTCAACTCCTCCCCCGGCATGCCCGTCTCACGTCCCCCGAACTCGGGAGACGCCAACACCCGAACGTCCTCCAGCGTCCGCTGAGCATCGAACTGCTTTGCCTGCGCCCGGTACACTCCCAGCGGAGCGGTGCTCCGTAGCAACCACACCAGCGCCAATACTGCCGCCACCGCTGCCACAGCCGTGTACTTGTTGAACAGCCGGCTGAC
>DAOUEC010000300.1:0-28254 GCA_034430655.1 Anaerolineae bacterium | reverse complement strand
GGGGAGGGGCCGGGGGAGAGGTCAGACCCCCCTCCCCGCACCGGGGAGGGGCCGGGGGAGAGGTCAGACCCCCCTCCCCGCGCCGGGGAGGGGCCGGGGGAGAGGTCAGACTCCCCTCCCCGCACCGGGGGGGGGCGGGGGAGGGGTCAAACCTGAGCAGCGAAGCGCTCAATCTGCGCGACCTGCACCGCCGTGGGGCGGATAAAGGGACGCACCTCCCGGATGCGCGTCCAGGCCCGGTCGGACGTCAGACCGGTGCTGACCAGGTAGGCGGCGACCATCGCCGCTGCACGCCCGACCCCAGAACCACAGTGGACGTAGACCCCGCCGCCCTGCGCGATCTCCTCCGTGATGAAAACGACCCCCGCGCGCAACTGCTCCAGCGTCGGCGCATCGTCGTCAGCCGTCGGCAGGTACAGGTAGCGTGCCGGTGCGATGCCAGCGTCGTTGTCGTCGAACTCGACGCGCAGATTGAGCACCGCCGTGACACCCCGCGATGCCAACCTCGGCCACCCGCGCCGCCGGTACTGCCCGCCCACGTGCAGTAGCGGCGTGATCTGGCTCAGGCCGCGGATAGGCACGCCGGCGATGATGCGCACGGCATGGTCGGCCACCCACAGCGCCGTCACCCGCAGCCCCTGCCGGGTGAGCCGATGCCACAGAATACCCAGCCCTTTGACAACTTTCCTCACTACGGCCCCCTCATACCTCACCTGCCGTGGCCGGTCTCCTGACCGCGCCACGCTCATACTTCAATCAACCCATATTCTCGGCTGCCCAGCTCAATCTGTGCCGCCGCTGTCTCTGGCGAACTGCCGTGCTTTCTTATTATACCGCACCCTGCACGGTCTGAGAAGTTGCGCCTTTGGCCCAGAGGTGTTACAATCCAACCAACCACCGCCAAGGAGTCGCCAGTGACCGAGTTAACTCGCCCTCGCGGGCGCTACTTCGAGGAGTTTGAGATCGGCGAGGGGATCGAGACCGCTGCGCGCACCATCACCGAGACCGACGTGGTGCTCTTCGCCGGCCTCTCGGGTGACTACAACCCGCTCCACACCGATGCTGAATTCGCCAAAGGGACGCTCTTCGGCGAGCGCATCGCCCACGGCCTGCTGGGGCTCTCCATCGCCAGCGGTCTGGCCTCGCGGTTGGGTTTCGTCGAGGGCACCACCGAGGCTTTCACCGCATTGGAGTGGAAGTTCCGTGCCACCATCAAGATCGGTGATACGATCCACGTGCGGGCCAAGGTCAGGCAAAAGAAAGAGATGCCCCGTCTGGGCGGTGGTTTTATCACCTTCGACGTGAGGCTGCTCAACCAGCGGGACGAGACTGTGCAGAAGGGCACCTGGACCGTTCTCATCAAGAGCGCTCCCTGACCCACTATTGACTGCTGCCATTTGCAAATCCAGTACCTTGCATCCTGTACTCAATGACCGAATCTGCCATCCCTGACTATCTTCACACCATCCCCCTCCCCACACCCTTCCCCGTTGGCCCGGTCAACGTCTACCTGGCCGAGGGGGAACCGCTGACGCTGGTGGACGCCGGCCCGCGTTACGCTCCCGCCCGCGAGGCGCTGGAAGCGGCGCTGGCTGAGTGTGGCTACCGCGTGGCCGACCTGCGGCGCATCGTCCTCACCCACGCCCACCCCGACCACTGCGGGCTAGCGGCAGAACTGGCACGTGCATCAGGCGCGGAGGTGCTGACCCACGCTGCAAACTTCCCCTGGCTGGCCGACGATGCCGACGCGCGTAGCATGGCCTTCTACAGAGAGGTGATGCGCTGGGCAGGCGTCCCGGTGGAAATGCTGACGGGCCTGACCAGGTGGCAGCGGAGCGCGGGCCGCTACGCTGAGCCGGTAATCCCCGACCGCGCTCTGGCCGAAGGCGATGTGCTCCAATTGGGCGGCGAGGACTGGCACGTGCTCCACACCCCGGGTCACGCTGGTGGCCTCATCTGCCTCTACCAACCCCAGCGCCGGCTGCTCATCTCCAGCGACCACCTTCTGCGCGACATCTCCTCCAACCCACTCGTCGAGCCGCCCGCGCCGGGCGAGACCGAGCGGCCGCACCGCTTGGTGGAGTACATGGCGCAACTACGCCGCGTGGCCGAACTCGACGTCGCGCTGGCGCTCCCCGGCCACGGCTTGCCCATCACCGACCCCCGTGCCCTCGTCCGCGAGCGGCTGGCCTTCCACGAAGAGCGTGCCCGCCGTGTGCTAGGGACGCTGGGTGACGACACTCTCACCGTGCACAAAATCGCTAGCGCGCTTTTTCCTGCTCTCGACCTGATCAACTACTTCCTTGCCCTTTCTGAGGTCATCGGACATCTCCAGTGGCTGGAGGTCGAGGGCCGGGTGATACACGTCGAGCGGGATGGCATCGCCCACTGGCAAGCCCTACCCTGACATCCTGCGTTTGCAATCCGCCTCTTGACACCCCTTTGCCGCCTGCTATAATTTGCCCCGGGCGCGGAACATGGCGCGCCCGCACATCGTCTATACTCATAGAGAGCGAACGTATGCCTGGAGATAACCGCTCAGACGAAACTCGTGGCCCGCAACCTGAGATTGAGGCAGAAACCGGGTTTTTAGGAGAAAACCTGGTTTCTCGGCAACCCGTGGATGACACACAACCCACGCAGACTCTCTCGCCCGATGACGTCGAGACGGCCGAGTTGCCGGGCGAACTGGGCGAACCCACCATCGCTATGCCTCGGGTGCCCACTGGCGCTACCCCGACCGCCAGCCTGCCCCGCACCATCCCACCGCCGCAGCGGGCCGGCTACGTCCCCTCCCGCTCCGCTCCCCCCCTGGAGGGGGGGCAGGGGGGGGTACCACGCCAATGGGGGAGAATTTTGTTGAGATCATCCTTTGCCGTGGTGGTCATCCTCGTGTCGCTTTTCTTCCTGGCCGCCGCCACCTCTGTCGTCGGCTACGTAACCATCGCCAGCCAACTCCCCTCGCCCGAGGAACTGCAGACCCGCCAGACTGCCTTCGTCAGCAGCAAGATCTACGACCGCGATGGCAACCTGCTCTACGAAGTCACAGACCCCCAGGGAGGGCGGCGCACGACAGTCTCTCTTAGCGAGGTCTCTCCCTACCTCATCCAGGCGACTATCGCTACCGAGGATCGCAACTTCTACGCCCACCCTGGTTTCGACCCCATCGCCGTCCTCCGCGCCGTCTACTACAATCTCTCCGAGAGAAGGATTGTCTCCGGTGCAAGCACCATCACCCAGCAGGTCGCCCGCAACGTTTTGCTCAATCCCGATGAGCGAGTGCAGGAGACGGCCTGGCGTAAGATCAAGGAGGCGGTCTTGGCCGCCGAGCTGACGCGCGTCTATTCCAAGGAGCGCATCCTGGAGATATACCTCAACGAGAATTACTACGGCAACCTGGCCTACGGCATCCAGGCTGCCGCCGAAACCTACTTCGGCGTGGACGCAGCCGACATCACGCTGGCGCAGGCCTCATTCCTCGCTGGCCTACCCCAGTTGCCGGCCACCTACGATCCCTTCGGCGGCGGCCTTGACCTGGCTCTCTCTCGCCAGGAGGACGTGCTGGCGCTGATGGTCGAGGACGACTACGTCAGCCGCACCGAGGCCGCGCTGGCTGCCGCCGAGATGCGCAAATACGAGTTCAAGGCCCCTCGACTTGACATCATCACCGCTCCACACTTTGTCGTGTACGTGCGGCAGTGGATCGAACAGCAGTACGGGGCCTATATACTCTATCGCGTCGTGGAGGTGGAAGACGAGAAGCTCTACGGGCTGCGCATCTACACCACGCTCGACCCGCACCTGCAAGCGCTGGCCGAGGAAGCCGTGCGCGAAGGCGTGGCCGCGTTGGCCGACCGCAACGCCACCAACGGCGCGCTCGTCGCGCTTGACCCGGCTACCGGCCACATCCTGGCGATGGTCGGCTCCGCCGATTTCGACGACGAGGAGATTGATGGCCAGGTCAACGTCGCGCTGCGCTGCCGCCAGCCCGGTTCCTCCATCAAGCCGCTCACCTACGCTGCCGCCTTCGAGCACGGCTGGACGCCGGCCACACTGATGTGGGACCTGCGGACCGAGTTCCCCGACGGGGCCAACCCGCCCTACATCCCGGTCAACTACGACGGGAAATACCACGGCCCGATGCTTCTGCGCGACGCGCTGGCCAACTCGTACAACGTCCCCGCCGTCGAAGCGCTCCAATTCGTGGGGGTTGATGGCCTGCTGGAGATGGCCGCGCGGCTGGGCGTCGTCTCGCTGGCCCACCCCGAACTCCACTGCCCCGAGTACCCCTACGACCGGCCCCCGGCCTATGGCCTTGCGCTAACGCTGGGCGGCGGCGAGGTAAAACTGCTGGAGATAGCCAGCGCCTTCGCCGTATTCGCTAACGGCGGCATACGCGCGGAGCCCAGCCCAATCCTGCGCATCGAGGACAGCCGGGGCAACATGCTGGTGGATAACTCCGCGCCCGCCGGCGAGCGAGTCGTCTCCCCCCAGCATGCCTATCTCATCACCAGCATCCTGGCCGATACCCAGGCCCGCTGCGCCGCTTTTCACTGTCCCAGCGTCCTTGAACTCACCCGCCCGGCGGCCGCCAAGACCGGCACCACCGATAACTTCCGCGACGCCTGGACCATCGGCTACACCCCCGATCTGGTAGCCGGCGTCTGGGTGGGCAACTCCGACAACTCCCCGATGGTCAACCTGCCCGGAGCGGCCGGCGCCGGCCCAATATGGCACAACTTCATGGAGGTGGCCCACGCCGACTTACCCGCGCGCGATTTCGTGCGCCCGCCTGGCATCGTCGAGCACGAAATCTGCGCTGCCTCCGGCGCTCGTCCCACCGACTATTGCCCCCAGCGCAAAGTGGAAGTCTTCGCCGAGGATCAACCGCCGCTGGACGAAAGCCACGGCTGGTATCAGAAAGTGAAGATTGACGCCCCCACCGGATTGTTGGCGAACGAGTTCTGCCTCGACCACGTCATCGAGCAGTTAATGATCGTCATCACCGACGAGCGGGGGCGGGAGTGGGCCCAGGCTCACCCGGAGTACTTCGAGGGCCTGCCGCTGGCGCCCTTCGAGCACTGCACCGAAGGCACCAGTCACCCGGAGGTCTTCATCACCCAGCCCGCTCCGGGTAGTATCGTCCAGGGCGTCGTGCCGGTCATCGGCACCGTCCGGTTGCCCAATTTCGACCACTACGAGGCGCAGTACGGCATCGGCGGTAATCCCCAGGGCTGGGGTTGGATCAGCGGGCCGCACCTGGCGCAGGTGCAGGATGGCCTGCTGACCGAGTGGGATACCACCCACCTGGCCCCCGCCCTCTACACGCTGCGCATCACCGCCTTCGACCACGAGCAGCACCGCATCGAGGGGCGAGTGCAGGTCTACGTCGCCGGCCCGACCGAGACACCGACGCCGGTGCAGTCCCCCACGCCGATGGCGACGCCCACCCTTCCGCCGACCTTCACACCGACGCTGGGCCTGACGCCTACCCCAACGGAAGCGCCGACCTCCACGCCCACACCCACGTTCACCCCCACCATCGAACCCACCCTCACGCTGACCGCCGAGATCACGGCCACACCGCCCATCACCACCGCCACGACCGCGACTTCCACGCCCGCCTTCACTGCGACGCCGTAGCACTACAACCTCAGTTAGCGCCGGGGCCGGTCTCCGACCGAGTCCCCCTAGCCCCTTCCACATCGTCCTGAGGGGGGTTAAACCTGCGAGAAAGTAACGGGACGAACAAAAGGCGCTGGAGCAGAGAAGAAGTTGCCGAGAAGTCGTGGCATTTCTTGAGCCTCCTGCCGGGGTGGCGTTTCTCCACCGGCTGGTGCTGGCTGCTCAGTTTGTAATCACGCTGGTAGGGGCCGGTGGTATCCGTCTGGTGTGCCTGTTTCTTGAACTAAGCGGCCTTGACCAATTCGTGGCCGCTTCGCATGGTGTCCAACGGAAAGTCACCGCGGCCATGGAAGAGACTGTCGTGGGATTCGGCCAGGAGGAACAGCAACGGCTGGCCGAGAATATGGAGCCCAGACAGATTACTGTCTGCGAGGACGAGACTTTTCATCCGGCGGTCTGTCTCGTCGCCATTGAGCCGGTGTCCAATTTCATTCTGCTGGAGCAATACGCTGACAACCGGCAGGCTGAGGCATGGACCCGTTCTCTGGCGAAGGCGGCGGCAGACTTCTTCATTGAGATCGTGCAGTCTACCGGTGATGAAGGCAGGGGCCTGCTGCATCATGTGGAGGTAGATCTGGGTGCCCATCACTCTCCACATGTGTTCCATGTGCAACAGGAACTGCCCAAGGGCACCAGCGGAGCCTTAGCGAGCAAAACGCGGCAGGCTGAACGAACCGTGGCCGAGGCGCCTGAGCAGATCAGCGCTCATCAAGAGGCGCAAGCAGATTACCACGAGGCCGAGGACGCTGAACGTCCCCAGGAGTTGGCTGAACAACTGGCGCAAGCCCAAGAGCAGGAACAGATGGCCCTGCAGGTCCTGGAGACCGCCATGGCGCAGCAGGAGCGAGCCCGGCAAGCCATCCAGGGGATCAGTGTGGCCTATCACCCGTAGACCTGGAGACCGGCGCGGCAAGGAGCGATGAGGAGGTATCTACATCCTTGAGCAGCACTTTGCAGAGATTGAGACAGGCGCCACTGAAACAGAGTTGTCAGAAAGCGGCCTCAAGAGGATCGCGAAGGCGAAGCGCATAGTGAGCACGATGGTCGTCACATTGCCTTCTTTTGGCTCACAGTCAGAGCGAAGATTGGCTCTCTGCCACCACAGCCTACATCGGATCAGCAGCCGGAAGTTGGCAGCCTTGGCTACGACTCACAATTACTTCGTGAAGCAGAGTGATGGCACCACCGCAGCAGAGCGATTCTTTGGCGCGAAACCCAAGAACCTCTTTGAATGGTTGCTTGACCGCGTAGACCTTCCTGGCCGGCCCGCTCAAAAACGCTCACGGCCACAGCGGAAGAAACATCTCGTCCCGGCAGCCGCTTGAGCCCATGGCCGAAACGATGACCAACACCCCCATGTTTCAATCCTTAACAAACGCCATACGCTTGCGGCGTTTCCCACATAGCCATAAAGTTCTCAGGTGCGACATCGGCCTGGGTGTTATGCGCTGTAGCAAAGACAAAACCACCCTCAGACGCCAGAGCATCAATGCTGCGCTCCACGTCATCGCGGACTTGTTCTGGAGTTTCTGTGTTAAGGATCCGTTACACCAGAAACTTACCGTGCTCGAACACCTTATGACCATCCAGATAGATCTCTCCTTCCTGGCGCAGGTCTTTGATGAGATCCCAATGGAGGGCCGACTGGTTCACACCACCACACTCAGCATAGGCTCTACCCAGCGCAATGTGAATGGTGCCGCCAATCTTCTCGTCGTATAGGATGTCATAACAAAAGCGGTTAATCCCGAAGTTCGTGCCTATGCCAAACTCCCCAATACGCTGGGTGCCTTTGTCCATCTTGAGCAACTGATGAAGCAATTCTTCGTTGCTTTCGGCAGTCGCCCTTACCACACGTCCCTCTGAAAACTCCAGCCGGATGCCCTCCACCCGCTGTCCGACGTACACGCCCGGGAATTCAAAGTAAATGTGGCCCTCGGCACTGTCGTCCACTGGCGCGGTGAAGATCTCACCATCAGGCATGTTAAGATGCCCATCGGCAACCACGTAGATGCGACCCTTGGTCGAGAAAACCAGGTCAGTGTCTCGGCCGACGATTCGCACGATCTCAGCGGCCTGGAACACCTCTCGAAGTTCAGCATAGTCCTTGGACTCAGCAGCCCAATCACGCAGCGTGGCATTGAAAAAGAAAGCCATCATCTCCTCTAGACTCATCTCGGCTTGCTGCGCCAGCGACTCGTTCGGCACGCGGACCAGAACCCAGCGCGTCAGTTCATTGCGCATGGCGGAGACTTTCCCCATGGCCCGCTTATGTGTGGTGATCTGTTCCGGTGAGATGCCCGCAAATTCATGCGGGTTACGTGCCCCACGCAGGCCCACATAGACGTCGGCCCATTCCATACCGTAGGCCTGCATCTCAGGCACCCAGTCAAGCTGTCCCTCACTGCCATACAGCATTAGATCGCGTTCGAGATATGCCGATTGGAACTCGACGTGCGGCAACGCGCCCGCTTTCACTGCCTGGGCATAAACAGCGCGAACCAGCGGTAGCGTCTCTACCTCCATCATTGTTATGAGCACTTTATTGCCTGGTCTGGTGCTCGTCGAGTAGTTGACCAGTATCTCGGCCAGGCGATCCCAGCGGGTGTCGTTCATAGCAATTCCTCCTCAGCGAACTTGCTCACTCTTTCTTGCGCGCTAGTACATGCCATATTCGTGTACTGTCTCAAGCATAGCCATGATATTCTCTGGCGGTACGCCGTCTTGAATGTTGTGGATCGGTGCTGCCACGAAGCCCCCGCCTGGCATTAGATTGTCAAGCCGCCGCCGGGTTTCCTCCCGTACATCCTCCGGTGTCCCAAACGGCAGCACCCGTTGCGTGTCGCACAGGCCGCCCCAGAAGGTAAGGTCTGCGCCAAACATTCGCTTAAGTTCGGCAGTGTCTCCCATTCCTCTGGCGCCTACCTGTACCGGGTTGAAGATGTCAACCCCTATATCGATCAAGTCTGGCAGGAACTCTCGTGTCGCGCCACAGCCGTGGTACATGACATATGCGTCTGTCCTTGCCTTGATAGCTTCTACCAATCGCTTCTGGCGAGGTTTAATGCGCTTGCGGTAGAGATCAGGTGATATCATTGGCCCCATCTGAGTTGCTAGGTCATCGCATATGCAAACCACCTGCACATACTCCCCTACCTCGTCCAGCATATGACTATACGCATCTATGAGCACCTCGACTATACGCTCCATCAACTCATCGGCGAACTTCGGGTGCAAGAGCAAATCCGTTAGAAAAGCGGCCATTCCGCGCAGGTATTGTGGAAACTCGAAAACGCCACCGCCAAACACACACCCTATCACCAGTCCATAGGGGCTGCCCCCGTAGAGACGCTGTGTGTGCTCGGCCAACCCCTCCCAGCGCGCAGGGTCGGCCGGGTTGGGCCAAGAGAAAGCATCCAGTGCGTCGCACGTAGGTTCCTTGAGCGGGAATTCCACCAAATCGAAGTAATGTCCCCCCTCCTTGGGCATGCGCATCCCGATCTGCCACTCATTTACGAGACGCCAGTAGCGGCCGTTGTCTTCTATACGAGGTTCCCACGTAGAACAACCGTGCTCCCGTATCTGGCGGGTATCGGCACGGACGACTTCATTCAGGAAGGTCTCATCCAGCACGGGCAACTGTTCCACAATATTCTCAATCACAATCGGGCCAGTGTCGCGTCCTAGATATCCCATCAGATCCTCGTACGCTCCTCGGCAGATGGATGTAACATCCGTCCCACCCAAATCAATAGGCACTCGGTCTGGTTCACGATGCTGGAGGGTGATCAGTATACGTTCTCGAGAATCCATAGTCCTTTCCTCCTTGGAGGGCAACTAAGCAGCGGGCATTCGTTCGGGCTCGACGTCCGGGCGCGTTGGATCGTTATGGAAGACCCCGTGACAGACACGATCCAGCAACAACACTTTCTCCACACTTTTCTCTACGCTGTACAGCACATTCAAGCCATCGAAGAACAGCAGGTAGGGCACGTCGTAGCAGGTCGCCTTGATCTCCAAGAGGCGGGCGTGCATCTGCCCTTCGGTGGCCATGAGCACTTCCGACACTGGGTGCAATTGCTTCATGATGCTCGAGCCGGGACGCCTGCCAAATAGTTGCACCGCGTCCCTGCAACTGGGTTAGGGTAGCGGGGAAGATTGCTGTCCGCGATCATCACGCTCCTATCCTCCGGCATGCAGCAGTTTCATTTCTTTGACATCAGCTCAGCAGCATCTAAAATGCCGCGCACAATGCGTGTGTAGCCTGTACAGCGACACAAGTTGCCTGCAACTGCCTCTCGAACTTCCTCGACGGACGGCTGTGGATTGCGCCGCAGCAGCGCGACTGCGCTGATTACAAAGCCCGGCGTACAATAACCGCACTGAGCCCCGCCCGCGTCCGCGATCGCCTTTTGCACGGGATGCGGATCATCAACTGTACCCAGTCCTTCAATAGTCACAACCGACCGACCGTGTGCCTTCATAGCCGGAAGAAGGCAAGAATTCACAGCCTCCCCGTCTAGGAGCACGCTGCACGCCCCGCACTCTCCCTCGTGGCAACCGACCTTGGTGCCCTTCAACCCAAGGTCATCACGCAGCACATCCAGCAGGGTACACAGCCCGTCTACTTCCAACTTCACGGCCCGGCCGTTGACAGTCATTTCCAGCATCGGCATCGCTTATCCCTCCTTCGCCACCTGGCTCCGTAGCTCCCGCAGCGTGCGCCGCACCAAGCCACCGGCAACCTCCCTGCGGTAGGACGCCGAAGCCCGCACATCATCTATGGGCTGTGCCGCCCGGGTCGCAAGCCTTCCAGCCTGCACAACCGTTTCCTCATCAAGAGTGCTCCCCGCCAAGAATGCCTCTACCTCAGGCACCCGGAGCACCGTTGGCGCAACCGCGCCAAGAGCAATGCGCGCTTCGGCCATGCGGCCATCTTCTGCCAAGAGCAACACCGCCACGTTAGCAACGGTAATGATCATCGCGCGGCGCAGCCCCACTTTCCCAAAGGCTCCACACCAGCCTGAGCCGGGAAGATAAAAGGTCACGTGAGTCACAAGTTCGCCGGGCTCCAGCGCAATACGCCGCACACCCAGCACGAACTTCTCAATGGGTACCAACCGTCGTCCTTGCGGGCCATCAACGTGCACTTGCGCACCCAGAACATACAAGGGCGGTAGCGCATCCCCCGCGGGCGAGGCATTGGTGATGTTACCCACCAGAGTGGCCACGTTCCGGATCTGCACACTACCAATTCGGCGAATCGCGTCTGCTAGGAGGGGCACTCCCTCACAGAAGGCCGACCAAGCCAACAACCGGCTGTAGGTTACGGCCGCGCCGATTGTCACACCTCCGCCGTCTAGTTCCATTCGCTGCAGAACGGGGATACGCGTCACGTCAACTAATGCTTGAGCGTGGTAGCACTGCCGCTCTATATCCAGCAACAAGTCTGTGCCACCGGCGATGAGCCTCGCTTGCTCGCCATACCGCTGCATCAGCGTAATGGCTTCGGCCACACTTGCGGGAAAGTAGTACTCCATCTGCGTCTCATCTCCGTTCACAAAGGGTGCCAGGGCCGATCAATTGTCCTGGGCACGGAATGTGCGTAGTAGGGTGTCCCGTGTGTTCGTATAGGTTGAGAAGATCCTCTCGTAGATTAACACACCATCAGCATTGGGCTCCTCATGGCCGAACCGATGTACCATTGCCTCTGCCGCCGCCACAAAGTCCGGATACAATCCTAGCCCAACAGCAGCCACCATCGCATTGCCCAGCGTCGAGTCCCCACCCGCGCACGACACGGGCTGGTTCAGAACATCGGCGATGATCTGGCACCATAGCCTGCTGCGGGCTCCGCCGCCCGTCAGGCGAATGGCCCCAACCTCCAACTCAAGCCGGGCAAACTCCTCATAAATCTCGCGCACCGCAAAGGCAACACCCTCCAACACTGCACGCGTAAGATCGGCGCGATCGTGCTCCAGCCCCACGTACACGAACCCGCCGCGCAGGTCTGGGTCGGCCTCAGGCGTGCCCCGCCCTGCCAGATAGGGGAGAAAGATAACGCCACGGCTGCCGAAGGGAACCGCCGCAGCCTCCGTCAGCAGAGCGTCGTAGGCAGCCGGGTCACGCAGGATGCCAAACAGATCGGCCAGCCATTGGAGACTGCGCGCCCCGCTGCGGGTAAAGCCACCGCATATCCACAGCCCATCAACAAAAGGCCACGAGAACAGATAACGCGCGAGAATCGCGTCAGAGTTCACTCGCTCTGAAACCAGCACACGGGCGACGCCATTGGTTGCCAGCGTTATCACGCTATCGCCCAAGCGGACCGCCCCACTGCCAAGGGTCGCGGATGCACCGTCGTTGATCCCGGTGAATACGGGTGTGCCAGATCTCAGCCCGACCTGGCGCGCCACATCTTCACGGAGACCACAAGGTGCGTCCGTGGGCATCATCACACGTGGGAGCCGCTCGACGGGCCAGCCAATATACTCAAAGACCGGCGCGAACCAACTCATGGCACCTGGCCCACTGGAGGGATCGGTCACTGCCTGCCCAGTGAGCCAACGAAGCAGGAAGCCTTTAACGTCCACAACCTGATCGGCGCGCGCCATCAGATCGGGCCTCTCTTCGACGGCCCACAGCAACTTGGCGGGGAAGCCTGTCAGGGGAGCCCCCAGGCCGATCCAGCCCGGACCAACGTCTGCAAGCAGCCGCCTGCCTTGTGGGCGACAACGCTCGTCCTGCCAGGTGGGACTGGGCGCAAGAGGGGTGCCCGATCGGTCAAGGACAACTAGCCCCGGGCCAAAATTCGATATAGCCAGTCCCGCCACATCGCCCGCGCGAGGGCCGAGTTCGGCAACGACGTCCTTGAGCCCCTGCCCGAGCACTGCGATCCACTCGGCTGGCTCTTGCTCGTACCAACCGGGACGTGGAAAGTGCGTAGGGTGGTCACGAACTGCCTCAGCCTGTAGGTGACCCTGCAGATCGTAGCATGCGACCTTACCGTTGGTCGTTCCCAGGTCAATACCGATCAGCAGTGGCTTGTCCATCGTGTTCCTCGCCCGCCTCTCTGGCCTGAAGTTTCAACAGGCCCATCAGCACGCGCTCGGGTGTGGCAGGAAGGTGAGTAATGCGCACCCCAACCGCGTTGTAGATGGCATTCGTGATGGCCGGGATAATCGGAACCATGGTCAATTCAGCCATGCCTTTTACGCCAAGTTCGCCCATCGGCACCCGCTTGTCCACAAAGTTGGAGGTGATCTCCATTGGCACATCACAGGCCGTCGGGATCAAATAGGTCGAGAATCCCTCTGTCTTCGGCCAACCATCCCGCAGCTTGAAATCCTCGGTCAAGGCGTGGCCCAACCCCATGGCCACGCCGCCTTCAACCTGCATCTCAGCACCCTCGCGCCGCACCATCTTCCCCGCATCTATGAATGTCGCGACGCGCAGTACCTGCACTTCGCCGGTGTCAGTATCCACCTCGACCTCGGCAATGTAGGTCGCATAGCTGAACTGATTGACGCCAAACCCCTGGCCTCTCTCGTTCAACGGTTCAGTCGGTGGCGCCTCGAAGGAGGCCGTCACGGAGAGCGAGAGCCCCATCCGCCCGCACTCCTCCACCACCTCCGCCAGGCTGACAGAAGCCCCTCCCAGCACACACAGTTGTCCCTCATCCAAAGTCACTTCTTCTGGCGCGGTTTCCAGTGCCTCAGCCGCCGCCACCTTAAGCACGTTGGCTAGTTTCCTGCAGGCTCTCAAGGTAGCGTTGCCCACTAAGGTAGTCAGGCGGGAAGCCCCTGTCGCGCCGCCGTCGGGCGTAGCCCCGGTGTCAGGGTCCACCACGTCAACCTGCTCAGCGGGTACACCTCCTAGTGCCTGCGAGACGATCTCTCTGATCGTTTCAAAGATGCCCTGTCCGAGGTCTTGCGCAGCAACGCCCACCCGAAAGCGCAGGTCGTCGGTCAGTTCCAGGTCCACCGTAGCTCTATCAGGGGCTCCAAAGTGGTAGTTTGCCCCCTGCCAAGCAGAGGCGAAACCAATTCCGTGTTTCTTCATCGCTCACTCCCTCAAATCCAGGTCAATACTCCGAGCCGCGGCCTCCAGGGTGTCCACGAAGTTGCAGCCCCGGGGAAGCCGACCCGTGATCGTGGTGTCACCTTCGCGCAGTGCGTTGATCCAGCGCAACTTAAGCGGATGCATCCCGAGTCGCTCCGCCAAGATGTCCATCTGCGACTCTGCCGCAAACTCAACGCCCGGCGTACCCCAGCAGCGCATAGCTCCTGCTACGATATTGTTGGTGTAGACTGCTCGCGTCTCAATGTGTGCGTTAGGCACGCAGTAGGGCCCAACAACGTGGATGCTGGCAAAGTGCAGGATGCCTTCTGCCCAGTGGGCATAAGCTCCTGTATCGGACAGGATGCGCACTTGCGCGGCGACAAGTTTCCCGTCGGCGCGCGCACCCAGCCGATACTCTATGCGCTGACTGTGACGTTTGGAATGCCCCCGCATTGACTCCCTGCGGTTGAAAGCAAAACGGATGGGGCAGCCTGTCCGGTAGGCGAGCAAGGCCGCCCACACGGGTATGATGTTATCATCCTTGCCGCCGAACGACCCGCCCGGTGGGACGAGGATAACGCGGAAGCGTTGCTCAGGCCAGCCAAACGCGTGCGCCAGCACGGCTCGCTCGCCGTAGATGTAGTGACAGCCTAGCCATACAGTGATGACTCCATCATTGTCAGGCGCAGCCACGACCGCTTCGGTTTCCAGGAAGGCGTGCTCAATCCAGGGGGAATAATACGTGTTCTCGACAATGACGTCGGCCTCGGCCATCCCGGCTTCGGCATCGCCATGCACAATCTCAAAGTGCATCAGCAGATTCCCACCAGGGTAGATTTGCGGCGCCTCGGGCTTGAGCGCTTCTTTGGGATCAAACACCGCCGGAAGAGGGGTCAAATCCAATTCTATGGCTGCCAAAGCGGCATCGGCGGCTTCTTCCGTCTCGGCGGCCACGATCGCCAACGCATCCATAACTGTGCGCGCGCGCTTGGTCACTAGGAACGGCTGGTCCTCAACCGTCTTGCCGACCTTATTCACTCCAGGGATATCCTGTCCGGTCAACACGGCGTGTACCCCCGGCACTTCTAACGCGGGGCGTGTATTGATGTGATTGATCCGACAATGAGGGTAAGGGCTGCGCAGCGCCTTGCCGATCAGCATACCCGGCAACGAGAGGTCGCTGGGGTACAGCATCTGGCCGCATGCCTTGGCCAGGTGACCGTACAACGAGACTCTGCCTTCCACCGGCACCCAGGAACCCGGGCGACTGAGATCCGATTCTGCGCCATGCATTGTTATTTCCCTCGCTTGGTCAACTGTCATAGCTCATAGTCCCACACTGCCCACATCCCACCTACCCGCGAATGGCTCCGACCCCAAGTCCGGAGACGATGTAACGCTGGATAAGCAGGAACACTGCCAATAGCGGCAGGCTTGCCAACATTGCTGTGGCAATCAGAGCGGTAAAGTCAATGTTGTACTGACCGATGTTGGCCGCGATGGTAGCGGTGATCAGCTGCTTCTCTGGTGACCGGATAAAAGATACCGCAAAGAGATACTCATTCCAACTAAGCAGGAAAACAAAGGCCCCTGTCGCTGCCAGGCCGGGCGCCATCAACGGAAGTAGGATCCGTCGGATTCCTCCGATGCGTGTGGCACCATCCAGCCAGGCTGCCTCCTCGAGCTCAATCGGCAGCATCTCGAACGTTGTCCGGAGATTCCAGGTGGCGAAAGGAAGGTTCAAGAGAGCATTGGCCAGAATAAGTGGAATGTGGGTGTCGTACACATTGAGAAAGCCTGCTACCTGGAATAGAGTGATGGCCAACAGTACGCCAGGGAAGAGACGAACAACCAACAACATGACCTGGAGTCCCTTGTGGCCAGGAAAGCGGAAGCGTGAGAAGCCATAGGCTGCCAGACTGGCGATCACCAGATCCACGGCAGCCGCAGAAGCAGCGACGACAAAACTGTTACGAAAAGACCTCACTGCTATTGGGTTCGAAAGGACTTTTCGGAAGTTGACAAGTGTGAAATGGCTGGGTAGGATGCCCGTATAGAATGGTTCACCTGGGTCTCGGAAGGCGGACATCAACATCCACAGGATCGGTAGCACCCATAGGATTGTAATCGCGCCTATGCCAATGTGAGCAAGCGACCTAAGAATCAATTTCCGAGGGACGACTTGGCTGCGCATCCGATTATTCCTCATTCACTCACTCCCGTTGCATCTGCACGACAACCACGGCCGATGTGGCGATACACAGCACGAGCAGTATCATACCGGCCGTAGCAGCTCGATTCCAGTCCATGTTCCAGAAAGCGAGACGATACGTGTAAGTGGCCAGAACCTCAGTGCTGCGTACGGGGCCTCCCTGGGTCGTCACCCATATAAGGTCGAAATAGGCTGCAGTGGTCACAAGATCGAAAAGGGCCGAGGTGAGTAGCGCTTCCCGGACGTGCGGTATGGTCACATAGCGGATCCTCTGCACCAGCGACGCACCGTCCACTTTTGCAGCATCGTACAGTCCCGGGTCTATCGTCTGGAGGCCTGCCAGGATCATGAGCATATAGAAAGGAGTGAACTGCCATACGTTGATGGCTGTGAGCGTCCAAAGCGCAGAGCCAGTCCTCGCCAGCGGCGCAAACTCGGCCGACAACCCCAATGCCCTCAGCACCCTGGTAATCGGGCTAGTCAGCGGGTATACCCAGAGTTGGGTGATGATGGCAACGACGATTGGGCTGAGTGCCCAGGGCAATAGAATCACAGCACGGCACATGCTCATGAACCTTCGGTTCAGTGCAGCGTTCATGACGAGGGCCAGGATGAAACCAAGCACAATGTGACCGAGAGAACTGAAGCCGGAGAATAACAGCGTCTGTTTGAAAGCTTTCCTGAAGATGGGGTCTGCCAGCATCGCCGTGTAGTTCGCGAAGCCAACATATGACGTCTCCCTTGTTCTTTTGATGGTTCTTAACAGACTCAGGTTGACGCCGCGGAAGGTCGGATATACTGCCAGCAGGGTCATGAGGAGAACTGCAGGCGCGATGAAGAGATAGCCTGGGTTTATTCTTGGCCACCTTCGTTTGGGGAGTTCTTCTCTAGCGCTCGCCCCTGGCGCTATCTTACCGAACATAGTGCCTCCATCCTGTCAGCCACCACGCCGCGAGCCTGACGACACTCCTGGAATGCTCAACGCCTAGATAGGCAGGCCGGAGTTACTCGAGTTTTTCTCTTAATCGCGTAACTCCGGTCTACTCAACCATCACACGGGATGGGCTTTGGTTCCCGTCGCCAGGGCACACCCAGAATCCGCGTCGCACTTGAGATTGTGCCTGCATCGGTTAGCGAACTGGTGCACGACGGCCTGCTAGCGCGGGACTTGTCACCTCAGCCAGGCACCCCACCAATCATCGGCCACGTACTGCTCTAGGACCGGGTCCCACTCCGCAGCCGCGGCAGCCAACGCCTCCTCGGGCGTCATTTCCTCCAAGTATACCGCCTGGATGTAGCTGCGGAGCACGCTTTCAAGATTGAAGTTCTCAGGGTAGTGAGACAGCGGATACATGGTCTGATTCAGCATGGCATATGCCACCCTGCCTCGCTCGGGGTCTTCAGCCACATAGTCGGGATCCTCCAGGAGGGACACATTGGGTGGCGTGAAGTCCCATGCCGTTGACCACCTGCGTACGTTGTCTTCAGCGACCATGAACTTGATAAACTCCCAGGCCGCCTCCGGGTGCTCCGAGAGCGGCGAGATGCCGAAGCCCGTGCCGCCGATCAGAGCTCCTGCGGTCTTGCCAACCGGCAGTGGCGCGACCGTGATGTCGGCATCTGGATAGGCGGCGCGGATGAAGCCACGCCACAGCGAGGCATTCGTCCACATACCAACCTTGTCGGCAGCCAGCAAGTCAATGCACGTGTTAGCAGTGGCACTGGTCGTCCCCGGCGGAACCACCTTGTGGACATGGATCAAGTCGCTCAGGTACTGAAGTGCTTCTGCTCCCGCGGTCGAGTCAAAGGCAGCCAACCCATCCTCACCGATCATCACGCCACCCGCCTCGAAGAGGAACGGGTAGAATTGATAGTCAGTGCCCGGGTCCTCCGCAGAACCCATGATGCAAAAGCCATACTCGTCCTCATCCGGGTTGGTCATGGCCTTTGCATACTCGACGAAGTCGTCCCATGTCCATTCCGTGGGAACTTCCAGCCCCGCCTTTTCGAGCAGGTTAGTATTGAGGATGGTCATGCTGGGAGCAACACGCCACGGCACAGCGTAGTAGGAGCCAGCATAGTAGTGGAAGATCCAGCCGTTCTCCGAGAGACTTTCGAACCACGCTTGGCCCTCTGCCTCGATGAATTCGGTCAGGTCCAGCGCCAAGCCATTGGTGGCTGCGCCCAACGTGAAGTACGTACTGTACACATCTGGCGGGTTACCAGCCTCGGTGGTGAGGACCAACTTGGAATAGTTGTCCTCGGCAGGCACTGAGTCAACTGACACATGGATGTTGGGATGGGTGGCATTGAACTCTTCGACGAGTTCCAATTCCAAGTCAATCCCCTCGGCCTGCCGCATATAAACAATCTCGATGGCTTCCTCCTCGGGGGTCGCCTCTTCGATCACTTCTGTGGGAGCGGCTTCCTCGGGGGTTGCCTCTTCGACCACTTCTGTGGGAGCGGCTTCCTCGACGACCTCCGTCGGCCGGGCGCACGCGCTCAACACGAGAGCGAAAGCCACCAGGAGAGCCACCAACAAGAGGTCTTTCCGGGTTTTCATATTCTTTCCTCCTTAACACTCAGGGATTCCCAATCAAAGGAATCGTTCGTCCAAAGTCTTCTAGCCTTTCACAGTGGTTTCTTATAGGAACTCTCCCTGTGCCTCACCCCCTTTCCATCCGCACATAGATTACACAAGCTGCTTCACAGCCGAGAGAAGGATCGCTGAAAACCGACCCTGGTTCAAGCAAACTCCAAGGCACACCCAGGGCAGGCGTCCGACTACTTTCCTGACACCTCCAGCCCAAGTGCGCGAAATATCCGCTCGGCCTGCTCCTTCATAGGTTTGGAGGGTACGTAACCCAGCCATTGGATGTCAATTCCCCGCCGGACAAGTTCGTCCCTCAGCACACTGCCAAAAGCACCCTTGCCACTGGCTCCTCTAGCAGCCATCTCCTCCGGCGTCTCCAGACTGGCGATCAGCTCCTCAAACACAAGATTGTCCCAGGTCACACCGCTGTCCAGCAGGTCGAAATGAATTTGCGGGAATGAGTCTACATGGTCGAGGCCACAGGTAGGGCTGTCTTGGACGTGGATAATCCCCAAGACCTGGAAGCCGTTGGTTACATAGTCTTCAATTCGATCGGCTGTCTGCATCGCCTGTTCAGCGCACAATTTGTGATAGTTCTTGATCCATTCCTGGTCAAGATTGTCCCGATCCAAATCCTCAATAATGTGGCGGCGATGGACGCCACCCCAGCCCAGGACCTCGCAACAGGGCATTTGGTAAATGCCGATGCCTGCCTGTAGAATGGGAATGATGAAGGCCGTGTACGCTCCGGGCACATCGGCATAGCCGGGAAACTTGTTGTTGCAGTTGATGATGCAGTGTGACACGCAGACTATCTTCTTCGAGCGGCGGTCCCTATACTTCAGCTTCATGGCAGTCTCCTTTCTTTCATTAAATGGAGAGGGTCCTTTTGCACACGCTATAGTTCGCCATGGACCCAGGCAGGTAGCATAGCACTCAGTCTCTGGCTGAGCTTCATTTGCCACATCACTGTAACGCACGCTGTGGGATTTAGCAGCCCGACCTCGGTGATAATGGCTGTGACCAGTTCCGGTGGGGTTTCATCGAACAGCCGGCCAAGCACCTGTACATGCTCGGGATACTCTTCGGTCAACACTTCATGCCGATGAAGCGAATCCACGCGGAACGGCAGTCCCAGGAGCGTGCTTGAGTCGAACTTGAGGGTGTCAGCGGCGATGTAGAAAGGGACGCCGTGAGCCCGCGCCACCAGCGCTGTCGGATAAGTGCCCACTTTGCACAGCGAGGAGCCGTGAGACGAAACAGCATCGGCGCCGACAAACACCGCGTCACACCGGGGCACAAGTTCGCCGATGCAAGCGTCTATGCTCACCGAGACAGGAATGTCGGCCTTGTCCATCTCGGTCACAGTCCACAGGCCCTCATTACCAGGCCGCGACTCAGTGACAATGACACTAAACGATTTGCCTTGCGATTTTGCCGCCCGGAAGATACGCGATACCGTCGAACTCATACTGTACGTGAAGATGACATCGCCATTCTGAATCTTCTCTGCGCCATACTGCGCCACTTTGTCGAGGGCATCCTCGGTCCACGCAAAGAAATTCTCAGCCACCTTGTCCACGGTGGCTTTGAGTTCCGCCACGGATGGCCCTGTGACCAAGGTTTCCTCCATTTGGCCCATCACACGGTGCAGCGCGTTGATGGGGGGCGCGAGGGATGGCATCACCCGCAGGACGTCAATAACCGCATCTTCGATCTCTGCCGCCAGGAAGGATGCGTCTTGGGCCTTGCTGTCCCGGTTCAGTTCGGCCAGCGCTTGGACGACCTCCTTAGCCGTGTCTGCAGCCCCGCCGATGACGTCGGTCCTGATGCGCTCGACAACTGTTTTGACCGCCGGATGTTCTGACACAGGTTGCTCCTTCCTCAAGTTGTGAAATACGACCCACCAATCAGTCTCACTTGTCACCTCGGGCCAGGTTCAGTGTCACGGTGGGCCCAGGCTGCCAGTTTGCGGTTCAAGATCTCACTCAGATGCACCCCACGCATTACTGCTGTGCACGCCGTTGGGCTTAGTATGCCCCTCTCCGTAACAATGCCCGTGATGAGGTCAGGAGGTGTCACGTCGAAGAGATGACCAACAACTTGTGCCCGTTTCGGCGCATCCGGGGGCAGTACATCGCGGCGGCACAGACAGTCCATCTTCAGCGACAGGCCCAGCATCGAGGCGGTGTAGAATTTGAGCGTGTCTACGACCACATAGACCGGCAGGCCATGAGCATACGCTACCAGCGCCGAGGGATATGTCCCAACTTTGCACACGGCGCTACCGTCAGCCATAATGGCCTCCGCCCCAACCATCATCACGTCGGCCTGCGGCACTAGCTCGCCTATGCAGGCATCCACGCTCACCGATACAGGGACACTAACCTTATCAAGTTCAGCGGCCGTCACTAGTCCGTCGTTGTTCGGTCGGGACTCGGTGACCAGTACTTTGAAGGCCCTCCCTTGCGCCCAGACCTCTCGCAGTGTGCACAGCATCGTCTCACTAAGGGTGAAAGTGAAAACGGTCATGCCATCGCGGATTATTTCAGCGCCATGTCGTGCGACCTTAGCCTGCGCTTCTTCGCACCATACACGAAAGGCTTCAGCGTCGCTCATCAATGCTGCTTTCAGTTCGGCGGCTGTAGCGTTGCTTGCCATGGCCTCATCCACGCGAGACATCACAAGGTGCATGACATTGATAGGCGGAGCATAGGCAGGCATCACCGCAAGGAGCGCCTTGATTGCGGATTCCATCTCGTCCGCCAGTCCGGGTGCATCAGACGCCATGCTGCCAGCGGCTACCCGCGCCAGTGCGCACATGACCTCACGCCCGCTGCGAGCAGCATGCAACTCGGCAGCCTCGAACCTCTCAATAATCTCGCGGACTGCAGGGGACTGGGTTCTACTCGCTTGCGTCTCGCTTGGACATCTATCTTGTAACATGAGCCACTGTTATCAACTCTTTGCGCGTGCCTGCCACACCTGCTCCATAAACCTCTCCACCCGAGACGGGTCTACCGGGTTCCACGTATGGCCATTCACTTTCAGGCTGGAGCCGACGATTACCCCGTCTATGATGTTGAGATAGTTGGCGATGTTTTCAGCCTTCGCACCCGTGTTCAGGAACACTGGTACCTCGTCAATCGCCGCCTTGATCTCTGTAACAAGCGAGTAGTCAGGCCCTGCGCCAGCCATTGGACCTGAAACGAGGATTGCATCTGCGAGACAGGAGACCACGGCACTGCGCGCGCGTTGCGCAACCGTGCGAGTGCCGAGGGAGGCGGCGAATTCCGGCACCACATTGTAAAAGACACGAATACCCTCCGCACCGATTTGTCGACGGAAGCGCAAGACCCGCCCGGCACTAGGGGACCACAACCCCATATCTGACTCGTACAAGCCGGTTAACACCTCACGGATGAAGGAGGCATCGGTCGCATATGCAATCGCCATCGCGGCCATAGGATCCCACAGGAAGTCCACCCCGAACGGAATACCCCTCGGTGACACCTCGGTGATCACACGCGTCAGTGCTGCAATCTGCTCGACGCCTGCCTCAAGGACATAGGGACGATCGTCCTCGTTGCAGAACATGATGGCATTCACGCCACCCTGCACCAGGTGTTCTACATCGGAGCGCACATGTTCCACTAAATAGTCAACGCCAGCCTCCGCGTTGTAGCGGGGGGTCCCCGGCAACGCAGGGACGTGAGCCATTGCGATGACAGGTTTCTCTACACCGAACAGTTCTTTGATCAACGCAGGCATATGTCCACTTCCGCTTAATAGAAGTCTCCAGGGGATTTTACTCGGCGATCACCACACGGATGCCTATCTGACGCAGCGCCTGGACCATGTCTGCAGGCGCGCTGCTGTCGGTGACGATGACGTCAACGCACGAAAGCGGGCCGACGGAAACGAACGTTGTGCGCCCGAACTTGCTCCCGTCGGCAACCACGATAATTTGATGCGCACTCTTCAGGAGCGATTGCTTGACCAGCGCATCCTCCAGATTGTATTCCGTCAGTCCATCCTCAAGACTAAGGCCACCAATGCCCAGAAAGGCCTTATCCACATGCAGATTGCGATACGTCTGCTCAGCGATGTCGCCTATCATGGACAACTCGCCAGAGCGTACAATGCCCCCGGTGACGATGAGCCGGACGTCTGAATCGAGCGAGAGATGGGAGATGACTTCATTGGCTATGGGGAGACTTGCGGTGATCATTGTGAGGTTATGCCTATCGCCACAGGCGCGCACGATTTCGACTGTGGTGGTGCCTACATCGAGAGCGATACTGTCTCCGTCGAATACCATCTCCGCCGCCTTCCGGCCGATGGGCCTTTTGGCTTCGGGGTTTCTACTTGAGCGGAGCCGGTAGGGTGGCTCGTAGCTTCGGCCCAGACTGCTGACGGCGCCTCCATGCACGCGCCGCAACAAGCCTTCTCGGTCCAGCTCGCGCAGATCACGTCGGGCCGTCATATCTGAGATGCCAAAGTGTTGACAGAGGTCTGCAATGATAACTTTACCATCTCGCATGACGAGCTCAATGATTTGCCTATGACGTTCAGCCTTGAGCACAGTACATCCTCACAACCGGACAGAGTGCGCGTTTATGTTCTTATTGTACACCTATATTGTTGATTTGTCAAGCCAGATTGCCTCACTAAACTGGAGCAATACGCTGACAACCGGCAGGCTGAGACCTGGACCCGTTCCCTGGCGAAGGCGGCGGCAGACTTCTTCATTGAGATCGCGCAGTCTACCAGTTATGAAGGCAGGGGCCTGCTGCATCACGTGGAGGTAGACCTGGGTGCCCATCACTCTCCACATGTGTTCCATGTGCAACAGGAACTGCCCAAGGACACCGGTGGAGCCTTAGCGAGCAAAACGCGGCAGGCTGAACGGACCGTGGCCGAGGCGCCTGAGCAGGTCAGCGCTCATCAAGAGGCCGAGGACGCTGAACGTCCCCAGGAGTTGGCTGAACAACTGGCGCAAGCCCAGGAGCAGGAACAGATGGCCCTGCAGGTCCTGGAGACCGCCATGGCGCAGCAGGAACGAGCCAGGCAAACCGCCCAGGGGATCAGTGTGGCCTATCACCCAGCAAGGCTATAAATCCAGCGAGCCCCTGCCACGAATGGCAAGGGCTTGTTCGTTCTGGCGGTGCACTGGCTTGGAGTAAAAGAGCGGGGGCCAAGAGGTCCCCGCTCTCCATCTTTTCCGGCAAATACTTCGCCCTACACCGTGCCCTTCGCCACCTCGACCAACTGAGCGAAGGTCTCCGCATCCCGCACGGCGAGGTTGGCCAGGACCTTGCGGTCCAACTCTACCCCGGCCACCTTCAGCCCATGGATGAAGCGGTTGTAGGGGAGACCGTTTTCCCGCGCCGCTGCGTTGATGCGCGTGATCCACAACCGCCGCAGGTCCCGCCGCCGCTGCCGCCGGTCTCGATAGGCGTACCACTGCGCCTTCATCCAGGCCTCGTTGGCCCGGCGGAACAGACGATGGCGCGTGCCGTAGTACCCCTTGGTCTGGCGGAGCACCTTCTTGTGACGATAGCGTGTCCTGGTTCCTCCCTTGACTCTCACAGCCCTACTTCCCCTTTTCCTTCAGATATGGAGCGAGACGACGTACACGCCGTTCCACACCCTTCGACTCCACCGGAATCATCTCGTCGTAGAACCGCTTCGCGCGCGCGCTCTTCTTGCGCCGCAAGTGGGATTTGCCCACCTTGGTGCGCATCAATTTGCCCTTGCCGCCTTTCGTCCGGCGGAAACGCTTGGATGTGGACTTGTGCGTCTTGATCTTCGGCATTCTCCTATTACCTCGTCTCACTACTTTTTCTTTGCCGGCGCCAAAACCATCAGCATCGTGCGTCCCTCTAGATTCGGCCTCTGCTCGACCACCGCCACATTGGACAGTTCCTCGGCAATCCGCGTAAGTTGCTCCCGGGCGATCTCGGGATAGGTGATCTCACGGCCCCGGAAGCGGATACGCACTTTGACCTTTATCCCCTCTTCCAGCCAACGCCGGGCATCACGAACCTTGAAAGATCTGTGATGATCGGTCGTCTTCGGACGCAGACGAATCTCTTTGACCTCGACCTGTTTCTGCGCCTTACGCGCCTCTCGTTCCCGCTTTGCCTCCCGGTACAGGAACTTGCCATAGTCCATCACCCGGACGACGGGAGGGTCCGCTGCTGGCGACACTTCCACCAGATCCGACCCACGCTCATGGGCAACCGTCAAGGCTTCAGATAACGACACTACACCCAAGTGGGTGCCATCTGCATCAATGAGCCGGACCTGGGAAGCCCGGATTTGATGGTTAATGCGATACTTCGCTCGCTTGTTAGCACTATACTTCTTTTTCCTAATTCAGCCTACCTCCCCGTACGTGAGCCAACCGGATGTACGCAAGGGAAATGATAACACAATTGCAGGAAGGTGTCAAATCGCCCTGGGCGATTGTACGTCAGAGCAACCGCTTTCCCGCCACCGCATCCTGCGCCAGCGCGAGAAAAGCGTCCACGGACATCGCGCCGGGCACCTTCCCATCGCGCATTCGCAGGTTCACCTGGCCGGCTCCCATCTCCCGATCGCCGATGACGAGCATGTAGGGGACTTTCTGCATCTGGGCATCGCGGATCTTGGCCTGCATGCGCTCGTCCGAGTCGTCCACCTCGACTCGCAGCCCTGCCGCCTCCAGTTGCCCGGCCACGGAGCGAGCATACTCCACGTGCCGGTCGGCGATAGGGATGAGCACCACCTGTACAGGGCTGAGCCACACCGGGAAAGCGCCGGCGTAGTGTTCCACGAGGACGCCGAAGAACCGTTCCAGGCTGCCCAGCAGCGCCCGGTGTACCATGTAGGGGCGGTGTTCCTTGCCATCCTCGCCCACATAGGTCATGTCGAACCGCTCGGGCAGGTTGAAGTCGAACTGGATCGTCGTCAACTGCCAGGTGCGGCCCAGGGCATCCTTGACGTGGACGTCAATCTTGGGACCGTAGAACGCGCCGCCCCCTTGATCTACGTCGTAGTCCAGCCCTTCGATCTCCAGAGCCTTGTGCAGGCTCTCCTGGGCCTGCTCCCAGCGCTCCGGCTCGCCGACGTGCTTCTCCGGCATCGTCGCCAGGTAGATGTGAAAGTCCGAGAAGCCGAAGGCGCGCAGCAGGTCGAGCGAGAAGCGCAACACGCGCAGGATCTCGTCCTCGATCTGCTCCGGCGTGCAGAAGATGTGAGCGTCGTCTTGCGTGAACCCGCGCACGCGCAGGAGGCCGTGCAACACGCCACTCCGCTCGTAGCGGTAGACCGTGCCGAGTTCGGCCCAGCGCAGCGGCAGGTCGCGGTAGGAGCGGGGGCGCGTCTTGTATATCAGGATGTGGAAGGGGCAGTTCATGGGCTTGAGGTAGTAGTCTACGCCGTCAATGTCCATCGGCGCGTACATGCTCTCGCGATAGAAGTCGAGATGGCCTGACCGCTCCCACAGTTCTGCCTTGCCGATGTGGGGAGAGTAGACGATGTCATAGCCACCTTTGAAGTGCTCCTTCCGCCAGAAGTCCTCGATGACCTGCCGGATACGGCCCCCTTTGGGGTGCCAATAAGCCAGCCCCGCCCCACCCTCCTCGTGGAAACTGATCAGGTCGAGTTGTTTGATCAGTTTGCGGTGGTCACGCCTCTCGACTTCCTCCAGCCAGGCCAGGTACTGTTCCAGTTGCTCACTCGTCTCCCAGGCCGTGCCGTAGATGCGCTGGAGCATGGGGCGGCGCTCGTCGCCGCGCCAGTAAGCCCCGGCCACGTTGAGCAACTTGATCGCGTCGGGGTTGATCTCCCGCGTGTTGCTCACGTGCGGCCCCCGGCACAGGTCTACAAAGGGGCCACTTTTGTAGATTGAGAGTTTGGGCGCTTCTTCCAGCGGCTCGCCGTACTCGTCCGTTCCGGCGGAGAGGATGCCATCAATCAGTTCCAGTTTGTAGGGTTGGTCGGCGAAGATTTGGCGCGCCTCTTCCTCGGGGACATCCTGATACACAAAATCGTGCCCCTCGGCGATGATCTCCCGCATACGGGCTTCGATCTCCTCCAGGTCCTCCGGCGTGAGCGGCCGGGGCAGATCGAAGTCGTAGTAGAAGCCCTTTTCGATGGGTGGGCCGATGGCGACCTTGCCCTTGGGGAACTTCTCCAGCACTGCCTGGGCCATTACGTGCGCTGCCGAGTGGCGTAGCCGGTAAAGATGACTTTCCTCATATTTCACTTTCTCAGCCATTGTTTTCCTCCTCATAGGTGATCGGGTGAGTTGCACACCAAAACATGCGAGTAGTTCCGGTGTCGTCGTCAGTCATTTCGATCACCTCCTCCTGGTCGTCAGATACAAAAAACCCCGCACCCTGGGGCGCGGGGGTCTCCCACGTGGTTCCACCCAAGTTCTACAGCGGAATGAGAACAACGGAATGAGAAATAGACGGAATGCTGTAGCACTCTGCGGCGATAACGGGCCGCCCCGGAGCCCCATACTCTCGCAACACTACGATTTGAGGGACCCACTCCCGGGGGGTTTTCCCGCCCGTCCGGTCGAGGAGGCTCGCAGCCTATGGCCCCCTCTCTCTTGGACCTTCACTGGACGGTACTCGTCCCGGTCAACGTGTTGGCGTGATGAATTGTAACACTATTATAACCTGCTTTCGCCTATTGTCAACTCTGACCCGGCTCGCGGACCCACACCTCCTGCCGTGGGTAGGGCAAGGTGATGCCCTCCCGCTCGCAGGTAGCGAGGATACGTTTCTGGAGTTCGCGGGCGACTCCCCACTGCTTCCCCGGCTGCGTCTTCACCATCACCCGCACCGTGACAGCCCAGTCCCCCAGGCTGATGGGGCCCATGACCTGCGGAGGCTCCAGCAGTTGCGGCTCAAAAGCCGGGTCCTGTGCGAATTCCCCCGCAGTCACCTCCAGGACGTGGAGGACGTGGTCCAGGTCCTCCTCATAAGCCACGCCCACGTCCACCAGCGCGCGCGACCACTCCTTGGTCAGGTTGGAGACGATGCGCACCTCTCCATTGGGGACAATATGCAGACGTCCGTTTGAGTCCCGCAAGTAAGTCGCACGTAGGGTGAGCCGTTCCACCTCGCCCGAGAAGTCCCCCACCTGGATGACATCTCCGACGGTGTACTGGTTCTCCACCAGGATGAGGAAGCCGCCGATGAGGTCCCGGACGAGCGTCTGCGCTCCCAGGCTCACCGCCAGCCCCGCCACGCCCACGCCCGCCAGCAGTGGGGTGATGTCTGTGAACTTGCTCAGCAGCATCAGCAGGGCAGCCCCAGCGATAAGAACATTGACTCCCCATCGAAGGCTCTCGACGAGGGTGACCAGTTGCTGTCGTCGCTCCTCGTGGAGACCCTCCGTGGAACGGACGAGGCGGAGGGCTCGCCGGCTGAAGAACTGCAAGACGACCAGCCCCAGGGCCGCCAGCACGACGACCAGCACGCTTGAGATCAGAGACGACTTCAATTCTTCCAGGCCCATACTCTTTGCTCCACTACAGCGATAGACTCCCTCCCCTTTTAGCTTGATTATAGGCTGCCTGGGAACACTGTCAAGTGAAGTGGCGCGAAACCGCAACCGGGCGGCCTTTTCCTGCATACTCGAGGGGTAAAGCAAAGACCGGCCAGCAAGACTGCCCAGCCGGTCGGTGGTGGGCGGTACAAGA
>DAOUEC010000299.1:0-2603 GCA_034430655.1 Anaerolineae bacterium | reverse complement strand
GTGGATGCCACCTGTTTGGAGCGCAATCTCAACCTCGTGTTGCAGATCTTGGAGTTGACTGACAAGGTCGTGGTTGTCCTTAACCTGATGGACGAGGTCGAGCGACAGGGATGGGAGATCAGCGTTGAGGCCCTGGAGGAGGCCTTGGGGGTACCGGTGGTGCCCACCGTGGCCATAGAAGGAGAGGGCCTCCCAGAGCTGATGGAGGCGCTGGTGCAAGTGGCCGAGAGGCGCCGGAAGACCCATCCGGCCTCGGTGGACTATGGCTTGACTGTCGAGGGATACACCCAGACCCTACAGGACGATCTGAGCCGCCTGGGCGTCGAGGAGCGAAGCCGCTGGGTGGCTCTCAGGCTTCTGGAAGACGACCCCGAGATCGTCGAGGCCTTCAAACAGGGGGACCTGGCAGCTCTAGGGCTGGTCGCTCCACGTGTCTCACCTGAGGCATTGCAGGCCCTCCTGAGGCGGGCTGAGCGCCTGCGCGAGGGGACCCGGCCCGACGCCAAGGTGGAGATCGTCCGCCGCCGTTACGAGTTCGCCCACGACGTGGTGCACCGAGTAGTCCGTCGCCTGCGGCCGGAGGAAGAGAGCCTGACTGAGCGGATCGACCGCATCGTCACTCACAAGGTCTGGTCGTGGCCTATCACGCTGGCGGTATTCATCGCCATCTTCTGGATCACCATCAAAGGGGGAGAGATCGGGGGAGCATGGCTGGAGGCTGGCTTCTCCTGGTTGATCAGCGCCGCCCGCGCCTGGTTGACGAGCATTCAGGCTCCCTGGTGGGTGATCGGCGCCTTGGTGGATGGCTTCATTGTAGGCGTAGGGACAGTCATCACTGTCATGCTGCCCCCCATGACCATCCTTTTCACCGCCTTTGCCCTGCTGGAGGACCTGGGCCTCTTGCCCCGGGTAGCGTTCAATCTAGACCGTCCTATGCAGGCCCTGGGCTCCCAGGGCAAGCAGACACTCACGTGGGGCATGTCTTTTGGCTGCAACGTGACCGGCGTGATGGCATCGCGGATCATTGAGAACAAGAAGATCCAACTGGTGTCCATCCTGACCAGCCCTCTGATCATCTGCAGCGGAGGCTACGGTGCGGGTATAGCGTTGGTGATCGCCCTCTTTGGCGACCGAGCGTTGCCGGTGATGCTCTCCTTGGTCTTCCTCAGCCTGGGGGCAGCTTCCCTGGCCACCTTGATCCTGAACAGAACCCTCTTCCGGGGCGAGCCGGGGGGGTTTGTGCTGGAGATGCCTCCCTACCGCAAACCAAAGTGGGGACAAGTTGCATGGCGAGCGCTGGTGGACAGGGTGGCACACACTATGTGGAGGGCGGTAGAGTTCGCGGGGCCTGCCTCGCTCATCATCTGGCTCTTGGGCAACCTTCCCTACGGCGCACCGTTTGAGCAGACGGCCATTGGTTGGCTGGTGCGCACGACGGCGCCGCTGGGCCGCCCCTTCGGGCTGACCGGCGAGATGATAACTTCTCTACTCTTCACCCTGCCGGCCAAGGAGATCGTCGTCCCCGCCCTGGCCATGACCTATGGACTACAAACCACCCTGGTGGAGTCTGAGGGGGTGCTGAACTACCTACCTCAGGCGTGGACGCCGTTGTCGTCGTACACGTTTATGGTGTTCTTCATGCTCTACCTGCCCTGCCTGGTCACTGTCTGGGCCACGTGGAAGGAGACCCGTAGCGTTAAGTGGACGCTGATGGGCCTCCTCGTGCCCCTGATAACGGCCAGCGCGATCACAGTCTTGATATACCAGGCCGGGCGGTTGCTGGGGCTCTCATGAGATCAGGGCTTGACGAAGAGTACACAGGATAACAGGTTTCAAGGAGGATGCGGATGTTCACCAGTACCATTGCAGCAGTGATATTAGCCAGTTTCCTGGCCTGTGCGGTCACGACGATCGGCATAACCGTCATTAGCAAATATGAACAATGGGGCAGAGAGCATTCTGCCTACTTTATGAGTTTTGCGGCGGGAGTGTTGATCTCCGTCTCGTTTATGCACATCATCCCCAGGTCCTTCGAGATGAACAGCACGGCTCCCGCGTTCTTGCTGGCGGGATTCCTGGCGATTTATCTGTCCAACCGCTTCTTGAACTTGTACATCTGTCACAAGTATGAGTGTACAGAGTACGCCGTGGGCGTCATCCCAATGCTGGGAATTGGCTTTCACTCCTTCATTGACGGCGTGATCTATTCGGTGGCCTTCAATGTCAGCATATTCACAGGGGTGTTAGCCGCTATCGGGATGATACTCCACGAGTTCCCCGAGGGAATCGTCACGTTTGTGCTCCTGGAGCGGGGAGGTTTCAGCCGAAGGAAGTCAGCCGTATATGCCTTTCTGGCGGCCGCCATATCCACCCCGTTAGGCACATTGGTGTCGTACCCCTTCATCAACAACATCAAGCAGTCCACTTTAGGCATACTACTGGCTATCTCCGCTGGCGCACTGGTCTACGTGGGTGCTTCCCACCTGCTTCCCGCAGTCGAAAAAGAGAACAAGAAGTATAGTATCCTCGCGCTGACCGCTGGGGTGCTGGTCGCTGTCTTCATCGTCATGTCCAAAGGCTGAAAGGAGCGCAAGATGTCAAAT
>DAOUEC010000298.1:0-40902 GCA_034430655.1 Anaerolineae bacterium | reverse complement strand
GCGTTCCTGGACCTTGTGCTTCTGGCTGTTGGCTTTTGGCTTTTGAAATTCGCCATTCGCAATTCGCAATTCGCAATTCGTTATCCGCAATCCGCAATTCACACCACACCCACCTCGTGGCCCCGCGTGCGCTTGTCTTCCCCTGAGTATGGCATGCAGGCCTTCCTGTGGTGGCACGAAGATGAGATACTGCAACGCGACCTGCAGTTGATCCGTGACGCTGGTTTCGGATGGGTTAAACAGCACGTCGCCTGGAGGGACGTCGAAGGGATCGCCAAGGGCCACTACGACTGGTATTTCACCGACCGCATCGTCGCCGACGCGGAGCGATTGGACCTGAACGTGCTTTTCCGCCTCGACCGTGAGCCGGTATGGGCTTTGCCGCCCGACGGGACAGACGCCGATAGCGGCCCTCCAGAGAATCCGCAGGACTTCGGCGACTTCTGCCACGCCCTGGCCAACCGGTACCAGGGACGAGTGCAGGCCTACCAGGTGTGGAATGAGCCCAATCTGGCCCGCGAGTGGGGAGGGCGGGTGCCCGATCCGGCCGGGTACATTGAACTGCTGCACGCATGTTACATCGGCATCAAGACCGCCGATCCGGACGCGCTGGTCATCTCAGCCGGGCTGGCGCCTACCGGCAACGGCCCGCCCGAGGCCATCCCCGACGTGGAGTACCTGATCGGGATGTACGAGGCCGGAGCAGTGCCCTACTTCGACCTGCTGGGGGTCAACGCCCCCGGCTACAAGGCCCCGCCCGAGGTCTCACCCGATGAGGCTGCTACCACACCCGAGTACGGCAAACAGCGCTTCTTCTGCTTCCGCCACGTCGAGGACGCACGCGAGACCATGCTGCGCTACGGCGACGGCGACAAGCAGGTGGCGGTGCTGGAGGTGGGTTGGACCACCGACCCGCGCCCGGACTCACCGTATCACTGGCACGCTGTTACCGAAGAGCAGCAGGCCGACTACCTGGTGCGGGCCTTCCACTATGCCAAGGAGCACTGGTCCCCCTGGGTCGGGCTCATGACGGCGATCTCCGTTGCCGACCCCCGCTGGACCGAGAAGGACGAGCAATACTGGTGGGCCATCACCGAGCCGGGATGGCCCGAGACCCACGTGCGTCTGGCCTACGAAGCGTTACGTGATATGGAGAAATGACCTCAGCCATTAGCCGGTAGCGGTTAGCCGTTAGCCGTCAACCGCTGCTAACCGCTGACTGCTACCGCTGACTGCTGACTGCTAAAATGCTGGTGATTGATGGCTCCCACGGCGAAGGAGGAGGGCAGGTTCTACGCACTGCGCTGGCACTGGCGACCCTCACCGGGCAACCGATGCGCATCGAGCACATCCGCGCCGGGCGCAGGAAGCCGGGCCTCCGGCCCCAACATCTCACCGCTGTGCGAGCGGCTGCTGCCGTGTGTGAGGCACACCTGGAAGGTGACGAGTTGGGCTCTCAAATGCTCACCTTCGCCCCTGGCGGCCCGCCCCGCCCCGGCGAATACACCTTCGATGTGACCGAGGCGGCCCGGGGTGGTAGTGCTGGATCGGTGGGCCTGGTGCTACAGACAGTGCTCCTGCCGTTGGCACTGGCCGATGGAGAATCGCACCTGACGCTGCAAGGCGGCACACACGTGCCCTGGGCTCCACCGGTATCCTACCTCGAGCACATATTCTTGCCCACCCTGGCGCAGATGGGCGTGACCGCCAGGTTAGAGTTGACGCGCTGGGGGTTCTACCCAGCCGGGGGCGGCGAGATTCGGGTACAGGTCGTAGGGCGGGAAGATCTGCTCGATCCCATCACCCTGGTCGAGCGGGGGGAACTTCAGCGCGTCTGGGGCACGGCGGCGGTGATGAACCTGCCGGCTCACATCCCACAGCGCATGGCCACCCGTGCCCGCAACGTCCTGGCAGAGGCGGGCCTCCGGGCGCAGGTAGAGCCACGCCGACTGCGCGGGGCTGGGCCGGGGGCTGGCATCTTCCTGTTTGCCGAGTACGCGCACGCTGCCGCCGGCTTCACCGCCTACGGACACAGGGGCCTGCCGGCCGAGCGCGTGGCCGAGGCGGCCTGCGAGGGCCTGCTGGCCCATCATCGCTCCGCTGCCCCGGCCGACCCGCATCTGGCCGATCAATTGGTGCTGCCCATGGCTCTGGCGGCGGGAGGGTCTCGAGTGATCACTTCGCGGGTGTCCCAGCATTTGCTGACCAACGCCTGGGTCGTCCAGCAATTCCTGGCGCGGGAGTTGCACATCGATGGGGAACCAGGAGCGCCGGGCACACTGACTGTAGGGGCGCGGTCACCGCGCCCTGACGGAGGAGAGCATGATTGAGATCGTCTTTCTGGGTACTTCCGCGTCGGCTCCCTCAATCCACCGTGGGCTTTCGGCGCAGATTGTCCTTCACAAAGACCACCGTTTTCTGGTGGACTGCGGCGAAGGCACACAGCGGCAAATCTTGCGCAGCGGCCTGGGCTTCAAGCGGCTCAACAGGATTTTCCTCACCCACGGCCACCTCGACCATATTCTTGGTCTGGGTGGGTTGGTCTCCACCTTCGCACGTTGGGAGACGATTGACCATCTCGAGATTTACGGTGGCGCTTGGGCGCTCGAGCGGGTGTATGCCCTGATCTACGGCGTGGTGCTGCGGGGTGCCGAGCCCCCACTTAAGATTGATTTCATTGAGGTGCGGCCCGGGGTGGTGCTGAAGGATGACACTTTCGAGATCATAGCCTTTCCGGTTAGCCACCGCGGGCCGAGCCTGGGCTACCTGTTTCGCGAGAAACCGCGTCGCCCATTCCTCAACAAGCAGGCGGAGGCGCTGGGCGTGCCACGAGGGCCGGAGCGACGGCAATTAGTCGCTGGCGAATCGGTGACGTTGCCCGATGGTCGTATGATCCACCCCGACGACGTGCTGGGCCTGCCACGGCCTGGCGCGTGCCTGGCCCACGTTGGCGACGCTGGGCGCACCGACAACCTGGAGGCGGCAGTACATGGAGCCGATATGCTGGTCATCGAGGCCACGTACTTGCAACGCGAGGCGGATATGGCGCGCCGTTTTGCTCATCTCACGGCAGCGCAGGCAGCACAATTAGCCCGGCAAGCAGGAGTCCACCAGCTGGTGCTGACCCACATCTCGCGGCGCTATCACGAGGCAGAAATCCTCGAGGAAGCGCGAGCCATTTTCCCCGAGACGGCCGTCGCCCGTGATTTCGACCACTTCCGCGTGTTGCGCAGAGACGTGAAGCGCAAAACGTGAAACGCGAAAGGATTCCAATGCTGACTGCTCGACACGTACCACGCAACATGCACCACGTCTCACGCATCAAGGGCTTGCCAGGAGTGGACGGATGGACTATAATTGAGCAGAACGAGGGGAAGAAATATGCCAGCGTACCGTAAGGCCAGCATTCGGGAATTGGCTTCGGCCGCCTACGAATTGAATTCAGGCGTCGTCGAGGGACGGCTGCATCGCGACGCAGAGGACGGCCGGTGGATGGTGGACGACGCGAAGTTGAACGAGTGGCTGTCCAGGTACGATGGTCAGGAAATTGTCCTCATCGTCGCCTCGTTAGAAGACGACCGCCCCATCCTGCCCAAGGTCTGCCGCACCTGCGGTAGAGAGTACAAGGGCATTGAGTGCCCACATTGCCGCGAAGCCCGCATCCGCCTGCGGGGTTATTAAGCCACAACCGTTACACACGCCATGAGAGAAGCCGCAAGACAGGCCTCCCTCTCTTTTATTGCGCCCCGTACGGCCCTGGGCTATTGCTATAGAATGCTGACCCGCATCTGCTGGCCAACTTCGATGGTGTAGATACAGGGAAGGGCGATCCTGTCCCTACGTCAATCGGCCTGAGCCTCGGCCAGCACATCCTCCTGTAAGATCGCCCGGGCCTCGACGGCGATGCGGCCCATGTCCATAAATACCAGGGCCAGTTTGGCGTCGGGGTTGGCCAGAGTGACCAGGATCGCCTCCTCGCCGATGGACGTCAAAAAGACATAGCCGGTACCTTGTCCCTCGACGTAGACCTGCTTGACTTCTCCTGATAGTAACTCTCTCGCGATGCGCTCACCCAGGGTGAGCACAGCCGCCGACATAGCACCAATTTCCTGCTCGTCGGTGCCACTAGGCAAGGCCGATGCCAGTACCAGCCCCTCGGAACTGACAATAGCCGATGCCTCGATGTTGGGCGTAAGCCCTTGCATCTGGCGTAACAATATGCCTAATCTTCGGATTCGATCATCGACGCTAGCCATTTAAGTGCCCTCCTCAAGAATGAATTCTGTGAGCCCGCCCGTCCAGCCGTCCCTCGGCCTGCGACCGCTGCCGGTGAGACAGGAGGGATTGTGTCCTGCTCCAATGCACTCATCACGTCTTTTTCCAACGCCAGCAACTCGGCCTTGATCTCTTCGAGATGATGGGGGTACTGCAATCTAGCACGAAGGGTGCTCACTCGCTCCGGAAAGAAGCCCATGTCCAGCGATTCGAGCTTGGCCCGCAGGTCACTCACGTAATCCTCCCGTGTCTCAGGTGCCTGCCCCTCGCTGGCCAACCTGCGCAACTCTTCGATGGACGAGGCTGCCTCGGTCCATTTGCCCGCCTCGCGCGGGGCGATCCCCATAGTCCGGGCCACGTGACCCTCAAGCATGTCCACGTCGTGCAACACCAGGGCCAGGTTGGCGTCCGCTGAGGCAATCGTCAGCAGAACCGCTGCTTCGCCGATGGCCCGCAAGATAGCATATCCGCCCTCCCCCTCGACGTACGCCTGGCGCATATCGGACCCCAGTTGTTCCAGAGCGACGCGCCGCCCCAGCAAGGCGACCGGCGCGGCCATCGCCGCCACGCTTTCCGCCTCCACACCGTCTGGCATCGCCGAGGCCCACAGTTTCCCGCCGGGGCTGATCAGGGCCAGAGCTGCGATGTAGGGCCGTCGCCGGGTGACCTGTGCCAGCAGGTTCTTCAGAGGATCCGCCAGTGTCGCTGGGGAGCCGCTCTCCCGAATGCTACGGAGACTTTGTTGGAGGCCTTCCCCTTCCTGAACGGCGTCTTTGTGCAGTTCGTTTATTTTCATTCTATCTCGCTTTCACTTGATGCGTGCTGCACCACCCAGTCTATTGTACAGAGGATATCGCACGGTGTGGCCCGTTGCCAGATAGGGTGCTATCGCTTCCAGGACGGATAGTACGCTGATCCGGTCGTGAGCGACGCAGCCTGGGAACGGCAACAGAGCAACCTGTCGCCCTGCCTGACCAGGGCCGACTAGCTTCAGTGCTTGACCCACCTCGCCCGGTGATAGCGCACCGGGCAGGTCCTGCTTGTTGGCGACGACAAACATTGGAACGCCATTGGCACGGGCAGCGAAAAAATCGAACATCTGGCCGGCGTCGGCAAAGCGGCCCCGATCACTGCTATCCACCAACATCAATATGCCATTACATTCGATGATGAGCGTCTCCCACATGAAGGCGAAACGCTTTTGCCCTGGTGTGCCGACCAGGTGCAACGAGGGACCGCTGGGCAACGTGACCCGGCCGAAGTCCATCGCCACCGTCGTCTGCCGTTTGACGTGCCGGCCTACGTCGGTGTTCACTTCAGTGTTCACACCGCGAATCTCGTTGACGGTGTTGATGAGCGCTGTTTTGCCAGCGTTAAAGGGTCCTGTGACGATCAGTTTAAGGTAGACCACGTTCGTTATTCTTCTGCGTTGCGCCCTGGTTGGTAGCTCAGCGCTGGGGCGATGAGAAAGTGGGCCGCCAGCAGACCCGCACTCAGGACTAGGCTTATGGCGGTCAGCGCAGCCACGCCAGCCAAAGCCAGACCTAACGGTAGTAGCGCCAACGTCAGCGCTTCGACAGTTGACACCGGCCCGGCCGCCATCCGACCACCCACCAGGGCCAGCAAAGCAACACTGGCCAGGGCGATGGCGCTAGCGTCCATGCGCCATAGTACCACAGATGCCGCTCCCACGCCAGCGACGACACTCAACACAGCGCCAACGGTCAGGCGTAGCGCAGGCCCAGCCTGCGACAACGTACCCCACGCGAAAAGCGCCACAGCCAGCGCGGCTACCACGACGCCGGGAGCAAACAGTCCTTGCAGCGCCCGCGCCCGCCGCGCCTCCGCTACGGCGGGCGCGCCGGTCAACGCCGGTTCGCTGTCGGCCAGCGGGCTGCCGGCCAACTCGCTTTTGGTTGCTTGCACCAACACCCGCGCCTCGTCGAGAGCAGCCGCACCATACGGATCGCCCGCCGGGATGAGAGTCAGGCGAATCAGGTCATGGCTGACCAGGTAGGGGTTGGGCACGGATGGGGCCGCATCGCCCAGAGCGGCCCCGGCCCACATCGCCTCGGCGGCGGCCAGTTCGCCGCGCAGGTGGGCGGCGTCCGCGGCCATAGTCTCAAGCATGACCAGTGAATGGTCCAACTCGGCCCGGGCTGTAGCCAATGGGTTGTCCTGGGGATTGGCATTGGGCATGTCTTGAGCGGCAGCGCGTCGCAAATCGGTGGCGACTTCGGCTAGATCAGCGACCGCAGCGTCAATGATGGTCGGCAGCGCCTGCAGGGCAGGCACATCACTCATACGAGGAGCCAATTCGGGAAACTCGGTGGGCACACGGGTCAGCCCAGCGCTAGCGTTGGCCAGTTCCTCACTCACGCCGACCAGCCGCCCGCTGGCTTCGTCCAATGCCACTGTGATATGAGTGGTCAGAGCGTCGCTGGCTGTCAGGTCCAGGCTTTGCAAGTCGGCAGCCACCAGCGACAGCGCGCCGGCCTGGATATCCAGCCCAACTTCCAACTCGGCGGCCATTTGCCCCAGCCGGGCCAGCAAAGCGGTCTGTTCGGCGGGGTTGGGTTGACCTTCATCGGTAGCGGGAGGTAGTTGGAGTGCTGCTGCGCCCTCCACAGCAGCCAGGGCCGGTCGGGCATTCAGATCCGTAACCAGGTTCCGCAGGGCAGCCAACCCGGCCTCGCTGCGGGCGACGCCCGGCGCCTGGAGCAACAAGTGCAACGGGAGCAAGCGGCCGAGAGTCGGCAAATCCTCCCCCTCCTCACCGGTGGCAGCCAGAAGCCTGTAGCCGGTGGCCGCTTCCAGTTTATGCGACACAGTGTTGGCCGGGTGTGCGCTCGGAGTCAGCCAGAGAAGGCTCACGGCCGGGATCAGCGCCAACGCCAGGAGGAGCCACTTTCTGCGGGTCTTGATCTGGATAATCCGTGGGCGACGCGGTTTAGTGAGCAGAGCGATGAGAGCGGGCGTCCCACTCAGGCTGACGGCGACGGCAACGACCAGACCCAGCAGAAGCGCGACACCGGCCCGAGCGTCGAACAAGAAACCAGTCAGTCCGGCGGCGATAATGAGCGCCTGGAGCAGCGTCCCCTCGCCTGCCTGGATGACCGCGCGCTGCAGGGGCGTGATTCTCCGAACAAGCGGCGGGCTGGGAGTTAGCCTCGGAAGGGTATCAGGCGACGGCGAGACCGGCTTCGGCGAACTCAGCCGAGCCGTCGGCGGGGGTGTGGGACTGGCAAACCGTCGCGGCGTGAGCAGCCGCACGGCCCAGGCCCCGGCCAGCCCCGCATTGACGACGGTGCTCAACGCAACAGGGGATGGTGGGGCCACGAGCGCAACCAGAGCGCTTGTCAATGCGCCCGCGCTGCCCGCGCTGACGCCGACGACGAGGGCACGACGAGGGCCAAGTTTCCCGAACAGCGCGACGAGCCCGGCAATGGCAGTCACGCTAACCAAGATGAGGGGGCGAGCGCACTCCCAGGAGACGACGGCGTCGTAGGCAAAGGCCGTCGCGCCGATTACATATACCTCCAGACCACCGGGCGCATCCTGAAAGCCAGCGCGCAGGCTGGGCACGTCAGTCACACTGGCTTCCAGAGTGATGACACAGGTCTCACCCGTATCACCGCCATGAACCTGCACACCACCCCCAGCGGCTTGCAGCGCGCGATTGGAGACACCCACATAGGCCCGGTCGGTCGGCGTGAGACCGCCCGGTCGGTGAAACACGAGCAAGGTCGGCTCGGGAGACAGATCGAAGGCGCGGCGCAGGCTGTTCTCAGCTGTCCCCTGGGGCCATGTGTGCGCCAACGGGCGCGGTGAGTACAGAATAGCCAGTAGAATGAAAGGCAGCCAGAGAGCGACCAGGGCCAGAGGGCGTCTGTGCTGGCGTGAGATCACAGAACTACTGGGCTTCTGAGACATCTGATAGCATCCGCCCATACAGGGCGAGGTTACCGTTGTTGCGGTCGTCCTCCCATACAGCGAAAAATGATCCCGAGTCCGGGTCAAAGGCCAAGGCCGGCCAGTATTGGTTGCGGCTGTCGGTGGACAGGGCAAAGTTAGCCCCCATCGGAACACCAGCCGACGATAACCACTGACCATAGATGTCCGTGCCGTGACTGTCCTGATTGCGCCCATCCTCCCACACGATCAGGTACTTGCCGTCGGCGTCAACGGCAATCACCGGTTTGTACTGGAAAGGGCTCTCCAGCGAGACGGCAACTCCATCTCCCTGTGGCTGGCCGTTGCGGGACACACGGCGGCAACTGATGTCGTCGTTCCAGACGACCATGTACTCGGCGCTAACCGGGTTATATATGGCCACCGGCGAGTCTTGATACCATCGTTCGACGGCCACGTCTATCTTGTCGCCGAGTGCCTCACCGCTGGCGGCGTCGACCAGACGGGCCATAATATCCGTATAGAAAAAACTGTTGTTCCGGTCATCCATCCATACGACCAGGCAACGGGTTCCCTCAGTCTCGCAGGCAACACTGGGGATGAGTTGGTCACTGGAGGCAGAGCTAACGATGAACTCTTCAGCCAGAGCCGGTGCGCCGCCGGACGCCTGGCTCACGGCTGGTACCAGACGTGCATACAGGTCAATGTCACTGCCCGTGCGACCGTCCTGCCAAACGACCACAAAGGTATCGGCGTCCTGAGCATAGGCGATGTCAGGGCGAAGTTGGTCGCCTTCGGCAGTGGAGATAGCAAAGGGAGCGCCCTGTAGGTGGCCCTCGGCGTCCAGGTAGCGGGCGTAGATGTCAGAATCCGCACCACTGCTCTGTTGGCTGTGCCATACGACGAGGTAGGTCCCGTCCTCAGCGCTGGACGCGATAGCGGGCACTGCCTGATCGCCAGAACCGCCACCGATGAGAAACGGCTCATCCTGAGCGCGACCTTTATCATCCAGTCGCAGGCCAAAGACATCCAGACCGTCTCCGCCACGGGTATACCAAATCATCAGATCTCCATTGACGATAGCGGGGCGAAAGAGATCCTCCGGCCCCTGAACGATGGGGAACTCTTGATGATTCGACAGAGAGGGTGAATGGGGTAGAAGGTAAGCACTCGCACCTGCCCTCCTGGCCAGATTCAGGCCCAGAAACAATCCCACGAGGACCAGCCCGGCGCTGACTATACGCTGGCAGTAGTGTGCTGTCTTCATCTAACCTCCTTTTGCCCTGTTGAATCTACTCCGCAGCGGCCGGCTATTCTTGAGTGGCTTCTTGGTCCGAAAGTGCCAGACTGAGGAGACTGGCGCCGCAGATGGTACAGTGGCCCTTGATCGCGCGGCGACCATTGGGCATGGCGATCTCTCGCACGTTGGTGATGGTGCGATACGCACGGCAGGTCAGGCAGTAGGCGGTGTAGGCTGCCTGGGGCGCGGTGGACATGGACACCTCGGTAACTACCGGCCTGCTCGGGAGATCCTCCAGACGGGCAGCGGGCAGTACCGATTCGAGCCGGGCAAGCGCCTCGGCATGCTCGCCAGTGAGTCGGTCGAGAGTCTCCCGTTGTTGCATGATCTGGCTCTGGCTCGCCTGGAGGTCGGCTTGCAAGCGGACGATTTCGACCTCTTTTTCAGCCAGTTGATGGGTCAATCCGGCATCGTGGCTCCGACTCTGTGCCAGTTGTCCATCCAGTTGAACAAGCTGACATCGTGCATCCTCCAGGTCGGCGGTGAGCTGGGCGATGGCAGCCCCGGCCTCGCTCTGTTCGGCCAAGGCAGTATCCCGCTCGGCGGCGAGGCGCCCGGCGCGCTGGCGAGCGGCTTCGAGTTCAGCAGAGACATCGTCTCGCTCGGCCTGAACAACACTGAGCACGGCGGCGTGATCGCTGTTCAGATGCTCGACCTCTGCACGAGCGGCGTCTAGATCGGCGGTCAGTTGCTCGATAGCGGCACGGGCCTTCGCTTGATCGGCCTGAGCACTGGCACGCTCGGCGGCGAGGCACTCGGCGGTGGTGTGGGCCTGGGCAAGTTGGTCGGTAAGTTGAGCGATCAGTCCTTGAGCGGCATCGAGGTCGGCGGTCGCCCGATCCCGCTCGGCCTCAACCTCGGCCAGTTGGCCATGGAGTTGCTCGGACGCCCCAGCGGCGACAGCAGCCAGATGGTCACGGCGGGCCTCGTTGCAAGCAATCTCGTCGTTCAGGCGTTGGAGTCGGGCCTTGGCCGTGGTCAGATTGGTGCTCAGGTGCACGATCTCGTCCTGGGCTGCCTGCAAAGCCAGACGTGTCTCTTCCAGCTCGACCTGGAGCCTGGCCTGGTTCTGCTGGTGCCGCAAGGCGGTCACACGCAGGCGTTTCAGGTCTTCACACAGATCGGCGTTCCGCTGCACCAGCGCTGTTTCGTGCTCGCTGTCGGCACGGGTCAGGTCAGCGGAGAGAGTCGCTATCAGTGCTTCTTGCTCCGCCAGGGTCGACTGGATGGCCTGGAGTTCCAGTTGCAGTTGAGAGATCGTCCAGTTCTTGGCCTCGGCGACGCGGGCCAGTGCTTCTTTGATGTGCAGGGGTTGGAGAAATGACGGCGACTCGTCTACGGCAACAGCCTCTTGGGCAGCCATTTCTAAGGTGGACAACAATTGATCCAGATCATCATCAGGCGGGGATTGCAGGAGAGGGTCGGCAGATGCCCCCAGCAACGAGAGGCTGAGCACAGGTTCGGTCTGCAAGGGGGTGGCGATTTGCCCCCGAATAAAGCCGCTGGGCTCAATGTAGAGTGTCTGGGCCCAGACATTGCCCCACACCTTGCCGCTGGCGCGGACTTCGACCTGCCTGGCGCGGACGCTGCCAACGACGACCCCCTGCACGATGACGCGCTCGGCCGTGATGTTGGCGCTCACCAGTCCTTCCTCGGTAATGAGAACTGTGTCGGCGCCTGCGAGATCACCTTCAAAGGTGCCACCGATGTATAAAGCCCGATCAGTATCCATCTGTCTCACTGCACACACCACGATCACACTAACATAGGCCGAGGGCCTATCCAGTTTTCCGCACCTTTCCAACTTGAATGGAAGCCGAAATGCCCCGACTGCGCCCGGCAAAGTCTTGTTTCGGTGGCCTCGGCACAGATATCAACTGCACCTATGAGACTTCGTCCCCGCCAATGACGCCAGTGGGCTGACGCTTCCATTTCATAACCGCAGGATACGAAAAGTATGCTCAATGTCATTGTATCACGGTTTTATAGCAACGTCAACCACTTGGTGATTACCCGCCGAGGTCACCCCAGCACACGGGCGACCTTGACCCATTCCTCAAGACTGAGCGCCTGTGCGCGCCGCCGGGGGTCCACGCCCACTTCCCACAATTTGGCCGCCACCTCATCGGGTGACTGCCTGAGACCGGCGGCCAGCCCGTTGCGCAGTTGTTTACGCCGCTGGGCGAAGCCGGCTCGCACGACGCGGAAGAAAGCGGCTGTATCCTCCACAGGCACGGGGGGGGCGGCGTGGAGGTCTACCTGCACCACTGCCGATTCCACCTCCGGCGAGGGGTAAAAACTGCCCGGTTTGATGCGAAAGAGCAGTCGCGGCCGCCCGTAGAACTGCACGCTCAACGCCAGCAGGCTCATCTGCCCCGGTTTCGCGACGATGCGCTCCGCCACCTCCCGCTGCACCGTGATCACCATGCGCTGTGGTTTGAGGCTGGCCTCCAGCAGATGACGCAGTACGGCCGAGGTGATGTAGTAGGGCAGGTTGGCTACAACTTTGTACTGGGTGCTGGATGCCAACCGCTGGATGCTGGCGGCGCTGACTAAAGCAGCGGGGTCGAGTGTCAGGATGTCTCCCTGAATCAATGTGACGTTGTCGAAGTCGGTTAACACGCTCCGCAGCACGGGTATCAGCCGCTGATCCAGTTCAACGGCGACCACGTGCCCAGCGTTCCGGGCCAGCCGTTTGGTCAGCGCTCCCAGTCCCGCGCCGACCTCCAGGACAGCGTCATCAGGAGTCAGTTCCGCGGCGGCGACGATCTTCTCAAGGGCGGCTTGGTCTACCAGAAAGTTCTGGCCCAGTCCTTTGCTCGGCCGCAGGGCCCATTGCTCCAGCAGTCTGTGCACATCCATCGGCCGGCTCTATGGCCCAAGCCTGTAGTTGATCCAGGCAGGCACAGGGGTCAACAGGTAGACGTCCACCCAGCGGTACCAAAGCACCAGACTGTCGTCGTCGTACCCCAGGTCAATGCGCTGCCCTTTGATCGCACCGCCGGTGTCACCGGCGATACCGATGCCGTAGCCAGGCACGTAGACCTGGCTGCGTAGGCTGATCACTCGCGAATCTACGGCGACGATGCCGTGCTGCATCTTCATCCCCGTGGCCGTGTGTCCGTACCAGCGACTCGTCTTAGGCGTGCCAGCAGTGGCGGCAGAGTAAGAGGTCGCCAACACGCGGATCTTCCGCCAATACTCGATTGGACCGGAGGGAGTGTCGAGTGCGCGGACGATGATCTTCGTGCCATACCCGAAGATCTTGGTCGTGGGCGGGACAGCGACGTACTCGTCCTCGACTGCCCGTGCGACCTCGTAACCGTCCTCGTAGCGGATGCGGAGGCGCCGTTCAAAGATGCCGCGTGCTCCTTCCTGCAGCAATCGCTGGTGGTCAATCTCCAGGTCGGGGTCGGCCTGCCACGTTGTGTCGAAAGGGATGGGCTCTTGCTCGATCAAGAAGCGCTCGCTAACACGCACCACCCGGATCGTGGTGTCTTCTCCCAGGGGAGCGTTGAGTGTAGAGATGGTATAGTCCTGGCCAGTGAGGACAACACCCAGGTCGGCCAGCAACTCGGTTACGCGCTCCCGATGAGTGCGGGTGCGGAATGTCCGTCCATCCATCTGTACTGCCACCGGGATGGAACGATCAACGTAGACATGCTGCCCGGCCGACATACGCTCGCCCAGCCCCGGCTGGACGCTGTCCGCCAGGTAGAGCGTCAGCCCGGCCAAGCGCAATGCCTCCCCGACGGTGGGAGCGGTGGTGTAGAGTGTCGTTGCCCGACCACCCTCGTGCAGCGTGAAGGGAATGGCGCGGCGGACTGTGAGGCGGGCGGGTTCGGGATTAGCCGCCAGAAATTCTCCTTCGATCTCCACCCCGTCGTGCGGTCCCAGCGATATTCTTGCCTCCTCTAACACCGCCTCGACTGACGTGGCGTGGGTGCGGATCGTGGTATTGTGTCCGTCGGCGCTGATGTGCACGGGGCGGGCCCGCTGCACCTCCACGATCAGTCCTGGCTCGAGAGCCGTACCCAATGCAGGGGTGACGATATCCTCAGGCTCAAGCGTGAGACCGGCGTCCACCAGCAGCGCGGCGATGATGTCCTGGTGAGTGTGCAGTCGTTGCACGTGACCTTCCACTACCAGCGTAACCGGCGTCAGCGTCGCCTGGTAGCCGGCCGCCAGCATGCCGACGATGAACACCAATGCCACGAGAGCCGTGAAGCCTTGGGCCTGCGGCCGGTATGTGTGTTTGAGCGGGACGGTTGTGGTTCTCTCCATACGCTATCAGGGCAAGGGAGGCGGCGGGGAGCCCGCCGCCTCCTTGACGACATGGTCGTGCACCTCCCGTCGAATCGCACCCCCCGGCTTACCGGGATCAACCAGCTCCAACCAGGCACCCCTGCGGCGCCCAGGAGGGGCTCCTTACCGCTGCTTCCTCCCGGACCTGACGGGGTTCGAAGGCTCCTGCCGCGCAGGACCCGGTCTTCAACACCGCTTGACCTCGACAGTATCGGGTGATCCAACCCTCAGGGAGGAATTCGACCCCGCTATGGCGGATTGCGGGTACAGGGCACCGCCAGCTCCCCGTCTAGCACGACCGTTATCATGCTACCGCAAGGGCGGCGAATTGTCAAATTAGCAGTCAGCAGTTGCAATTCCCGGCCTCCGGCTGACGGCTTTTGCTGGGCAGGGTTGTGTGATAAAATAACGCAGGAGGTCCTGGATGCCCATCCGTGTATTGTCGGAAGAGGTTGCCTCACAGATCGCCGCCGGCGAGGTGGTAGAGCGCCCCGCGTCTGTAGTCAAGGAACTGGTCGAGAACGCCATAGACGCTGGTGCGCGCGACGTCCAGGTGGAGGCACGCGCTGGTGGCAAACAGTACATCCGCGTCACCGACGACGGCTGCGGCGTGCCGGCTGCCGAGGTTGAGTTGGCCTTCCATCGCCACTCGACCAGTAAGTTGACGACGGCGGACGACCTGGCCCGCATCACCACGCTGGGTTTTCGGGGTGAGGCACTGGCCTCCATCGCCGCCGTCAGTCAGATGATCTTCGTGACACGGGCGACCGACGAACCGGTGGGGACGCTGCTGCGGCTAGAAGGAGGCCGCGTGGTGACCCGCCAGGAGAGCGGGCGGCCGCCGGGGACAGCAGTGACAGTGGAGAACTTGTTCTTCAACGTCCCGGCCCGCCGCAAGTTTCTGCGCTCCGAACGAACCGAGCGCAGACACATTGACGGCTGGCTCACCCGCTACGCGATGGCCTACCCAGCGTTGCGTTTCACGCTAGCCCACGATGGACAGCCCGTTTTCCAGTCGCCCGGCAACGACCGTTTGCGCGACGTGCTGGTCGCGGCCTACGGGCTGGAGATCGGCGCCGCTGTCCTCGAGATCATCCCCGAAGCCCAGCATCCAGCACCCAGCATCCAGGTCACAGGCTTCGTCAGTCCGCCATCGCTACACCGGGCCAATCGGGGCTACATCACGCTCTTCGTCAACGGGCGCTGGGTGCAAGACGTCCGCCTGACCTACGCGGTCATCCAGGCCTACCACACCCTCCTCCCCACCAAGCGCTACCCCCTGGCGGTGGTGATGGTGCACCTCTCGCCAGAGGACCTGGACGTGAACGTGCACCCCACCAAAGCGGAAGTGCGCTTCCGCGATGGCGACGCAGTGTTCCGGGCAGTGCAGAGGGCGGTGCGACGCACACTGCTCGAGCGCTCCCCTGTGCCCGTCGCCGCCCGCCCGCCGACCTCCTGGCCCGCATCTCCGGCTCAATGGGCGCAGCGCCGCGAGCGACTGGCCGGATTGAGACCACGACCGGCTGGCGAGCAGTTGCGCCTCGAAGGGGCGCGGTCACCGCGCCCCTACACACCTCCGGCGGGGAAACTTCCGCCGCTGCGGGTGGTGGGACAAGTGGGCACGACCTACATCGTGGCCGAGGGGCCAGAGGGGATGTACCTGATTGACCAGCACGCCGCCCACGAGCGGGTGTTGTTCGAGCGGCTGCTGGCGGAGCGACAGCGGGCAGAGGTCACGTCCCAGGCGCTCTTGGAACCACAGCCCGTGGAACTGGCACCTGAGGCGGCGAGCCTGCTGGAGGAACATCTGGAGGTGCTGGGCAGCCTGGGCTTCCGGGTGGAGCCCTTTGGCGGGACGACGATGCTGGTACGGGCGCTCCCGGCGATTGTGGCGGAGACGGACCCGCGCCAGGTACTGGAGGACGTAGCGGCGGCGTTAGAGGCAGGCGATGTGCCGCTGGAGAGCACGATTGAGGAGACGGTAGCACGCCAGGTCTGCAAGCAGGCCGCGATCAAGGCCGGGCAGGTGATGGCACGAGAGGAGATGGAGGAACTGATACGGGCACTGGAGCGATGCGCCAGCCCGCGCACCTGTCCTCACGGACGGCCCACCATGATCCACCTGAGCGTAGAGCAACTGGCCCGCGAGTTCGGACGATAGAACAACCATCGCGCCTCAGTGTTTACGTTCCACCACGTATTCGGCCAGGGAGCACAGCGTATGGCGTGAACCGTTGTCGGGCAGGGTCGCCAATGCCTCCTGGCTTTGCCGGGCGTGGGCTCGTGCCTCCGCTAGCGAGGCCTCGATGGCCCCCGACAAGCAGACGGCCTCTATCGCCACTCGCACGTGCTCCTCGTCCCGCTGGCCCGATAGCACGACGTTGACAGGGGCGCCATCCTCAACCCTCTCTAGATAGCATAGGGTTGGCAGGGTGATTAGGCCCTGGCGGAGGTCGCTCCCGGCCGGCTTGCCCAACTGCGCCTCGTCACCGATGAAGTCCAACACGTCGTCCACGATCTGAAAGGCCATTCCCAACTCCCGACCGAAATGGCGCAGGGCGACGACCTGTGACTCCTCCGCCCCGGCGAGGATGCCCGCCATCTCCGTTGCGGCGGCGTAAAGCGAGGCCGTCTTGGCCTCGATGCTGCGGTAATAATCCTCTCGCCCGCACCGGCTTGTCGAATCCAGCGCCGTCTGTTCCACGGCGGCGCGGCTATGGCTTTGCTTTCCCTTGGTGACGAATGTCTGCCTTATCTCCCCGGCACACATGATGCAGAGGGTTTCGGCGAAGACCTTGAGGATACGGGGATGCTCTAACTCCGCTACCAGCGATGCCACCTGAGCCAGGAGGTAATCACCGGCCAGTACAGTCGCCCCCGCCGGCCAGACCGTGTGGAGCGTCTCACGACCCCGCCGCAAGGGCGCCCCATCCACCAGGTCGTCGTGTATCAGCGTGGCGATGTGCAGCATCTCCACCGCAGCCGCCAGGCTGTGGAAAGGCGCGGGGGGAGAGGCGAACATCCGTCCGACGAGGACCACCAGTGCCGGCCGTAGACGCTTGCCTCCGCCCAGCGAGCGGCGTAGTCTCAAACCCAGCGGCTCCTCGACCTGCGCCAGCGTTTCATATAATAGCCGCTCCACCCGCTCCATCTGCGGGCGGATGGGTTCCGGCAAGGGGACGAGCCGTAGCGTGGTTTCCATCAGTTACCCTCCCGCAGGTTCGAAAGTCACTCCGATCAACCGGCCAGGCCTGATGCGGAAGCCCGTTCCTGCCCGATATTGTCCCCCCAACCTGCGGGAGGGTGATCGGATGAGTGGATGAAGCAGGAGGGATCCTCAGCCAGGTAGTCGCCGCTGGTGGCCCAGGCCCGCCCCCGGCAGCCGCCGCATAGCCGCCTGTATTGGCACTCGCCGCAGTGCCCTTTCAGCCGTTTCTCCCGCTCTCGCAGGCCCTTGAGGACAGGGGAGGTGGCCCATAAGGTCGGGAAGGGCGTCTGGCGCACATTGCCGCAACTCACCTCGATGAAGGGGCAGGGCCAGACCTCGCCGTTGGGCTTGATGTAGACGAAACCGCGTCCCGCCGAACAGCCGTGAAAGACCGTTTCCGCCAGGCGCAGGAGCGGGCCGCTGCGGATGCCAGCCCGCAGCAGCAGGAAGGGCCAGTACTGGGGCCCCGCAACCGGTTCCATGATCGCTCTGGTGGTGCGCTGCGCCTGGGCCATGAAACGGATCAGCCGCTCGTTGGCACCCAGGTCCAGAGCCGCTTCCCCGATCCCCCGGCCTCGCCCCACCGGCACCAGTTGGTACATCAAGAGTATTCCCGCCCCCAACTCGTCAACGAGGGCCATCAGTGACTCCATCTGATCCATGTTGTATTCCATGGCCGTGATGTTGATGTGCAAGAGGATGCCAGCCTGTCGCAGGGCGCATATCCCCCGCAGGGTGGCCTCGAATGCGCCGGGCGAGCCGCGCACGAAATCGTGGGTTGCGGCATCGAAGCCGTCCAGACTCACGGCGGCGATCACCACGCCGTAGCGGCGCAGACGGCGGGCCACCGTTTCGTCAATGAGGGTGGCGTTGGTGGCCAGGGTGTTCGTGAAGCCCAGAGCCTGGGAATAGGCCAATAACTCGAAGAGGTCGGGGCGCACCAGCGGCTCGCCGCCGGTGAAGGCCATCATGCGAAACTCCCCCACCTCGGTCAATTGATCCAGGAGACGCTTGGCCTCGCCGGTGGTCAACTCATCGGCCGCCGGCTTTCCACCCGAGACGTGGCAGTGGATGCAGCGCAGGTTGCAGGCAGTAGTCATCTCCCAGACAGGGTGGGCCGGGAAGCCGATGCAGCCCATGCCCCGCGACCCGGCGGCCCCAGGCAGGCACTTGAAGCCGTAGGTGAGAAGCCAGCGCGGCAATTCCCGCCAGCGCGATAGTGCGCCTACGTACAGCGCGCTCACCGCTTGTCGGAGGATCAGGCTCGGTGGCCACCAAAAGGGACGCACCTTGCGCCGCGGCCGCTTTCCCCACCCCTGCCACCACTCGCCCATACGCTCAACCCCCGAGGACAGAGGCGAGGATGTAGGCCGCCGTGGTGCCCAGGTTCACCACCAGATTGGTGGCGCAGAGCCTCTCCAGGATTGCCCGGTCTCGCCAGCATCCGCGCATCACCAGCACGACCAGGATCAGCGAGAGGGTCAGGATGGGCAGGTAGAACCACAGAGCCCGCGTGGGCACGCCGTGACCCAGGGAGAGCAACATCGCCACCCAACTCCCCAGGCTGGTGAGGCCATAGAGAAGAGAGGCTCGCTCTCGCCCCAGGCGCACCGCCAGGTTGGCCTTCCCGACCGCCAGGTCGGCCGGGTAATCGGGAAATTCGTTGAGCAGGATCACATTGAAGATGGTGAGACCGATGGGGGCCGCCAGCCAGTGAACAAGCGGCGTCACCCCTCCCGCTTGTAGATAGTAGCCTACCGCCACCGGCAGCCAGCCGTAGCAGAAAGCGATCCACCACTCGCCCCAACCCCTGCTCACCCAGCGCACCGGCCGCGTCGAATAGAAGAACCCACCCAACAGACCTGCGACACCAAGGGGGATGGTCCACGGCCCCGTCCGGTAGCCCAGTTGGAGGATCAACCCCACTCCGCCGGCCAATAGCAGGCTGGCCAGCGAGGCCCACAGAGCGGCGTGGCGGGGCAAAAGGCCGCGCTGCAACACTTGGGAGCCTCCAGCGAAGCGGCTGGGACCCCAGCGGGCGGACAGGGAATCCTCCACGTAATCCCAGTATTCTCCGGCGTAGTAGGTAGCCAGCATCACGAGCACCACGCCCAGCGTGCCCCAGGCGCAGACATCCCAGCGGAAGGCCCCTCCTTGCCGCCAGGCCAGCACCCCGCCCAGGATAAACGGCAGCACCCCCACGGAATGGAACGGTAGACGGGAGAGGGCCAGCCAGGCGCGCACCTTCTCACCCATCCTTGTTATCCCTCCAGGCCCGTCAAACGATACGGAAGTATTATCGCCCAGGTTCTCCATCTGCCAGGGCCTGCCGTGGCCGCGCGCCGGTGTGCACATCGCAACTCATAGCCGTCTCTCGCATCGGTGGCAGGTCCAGGCTCAATTATAGCCCACAGGCAGCCCTCGCACAAACAAGCGCGATACGCTCACCAACGCCGCCACCCCGCCCTCTTCACCACGACAGGCAGTGGAACAAAACAATTAACGGAGAAGGGACGTCAGGGGCATCATCAGGGCGACCCAGCACGCCCGTCAGGGTGAAGTAGCGAGCGGAGGAGTTCTTTGCAGTCAGCCTAGCGGTGGAGGAACCATCCGGCGATCGGGTAGCCCCACAGCAGGGTGACGACGGCGCCGGCAATGAGGAACGGCCCGTAGGGGATGGGGTCGCGCAGACTGCGTACACGTATGATCAACAGGATCAAACTGACGGCTCCCCCGATGAGGACGGTCAACACCAGCGCCTCGATGATCAGCGGGAAGCCGGTGATAAGCCCGACGAAAGCGGCCAGTTTGACGTCTCCGCCACCCAACGCCCCGCTGCCGAAGAAAACATTCCCCACTAATGCAGCGACGAGGAAAAAAATAAAACCGGTCGCCCCGCCGGCCACTGCGCTCCACCACGTCATCTCCGGGGTGAAGAAACTGGCGATGATGGCGAGGAGAATAGATGGGTACATCACCACGTTGAGAATCAGCCGCCGCTCGACGTCGGTGATGAGGATGAGAGCAAAGATAGTACTGTATAGAAGATAGAGGATCAGCTTAACGGAGGGGCCGAGCACGATCCAGAGGTAACCATAGACCACCGCCAGCCCAATTTCGACCATGGGCTGGCGCAGGCGGATAGGTGCGCCACAGTAGGGACAGCCAGCGCGCCCAATCAGGTAGGCGGGCAGGGCAAGCCATTGCCACCAGGGGCGCTCCCGCCCGCAGTAGGGGCAGTGGGGATGGGTCAGGCTCCGCCGGGCAGGCAGGTCGGAGCCAAGTTGATTGACCAGGCCGCCGACGAGGAGGCCGAGGAGTGCGAAGAGGACAGTCATCAAGAGACATTATATGTGACAAATGAGCAAATGACAAATGAACAATGGGATCAGTAGGCTGCCGCCGTGGCTGGCGGAGGGGAGCAGAGGTCAGTGACCAGAGCGTCAATCGCGTCTGGGATGGGAACCAGGACGGAAGCCCCGCCGGGCGTGACCCAGGGCTGGGTGCAGGTCTCGTCAATGGCGGCCGTCGCAATTTGGTCGGCGGGGATGCGGCTGGCGATGACAACCAGATCCACGATCTCCCCCAGCGTCAGGTCGGTCTCGAAGGCTCCGCGAAGCGCGGACCAGAACTGCGGGGATTGCGCGATCAGGCCCGGCAGCAGGTCGAGCCGCGTGACCCGGTCGCGCACAGCCAGCACCAGTTGTCGCTGGCGGGCGGTGCGGTCGAAGTCGCCGCCGGGGGTGGCGCGGGTGCGGGCATATCTGATGGCCGTGGCCCCGTCCAGGTGATGCTGACCGGCGGACAGGTAGAAAGGATCGTAGCCGGTGCCGCTGTCTGGGTAGGTCGGGTCGGAGATATCGCAAGGCACGTCCACGTCCACACCACCGATGGCGTCAATCAGCGTGACGAAGGTGTCGAAGTCGAAAAAGACGGTGTGTTGGACCGGGATGCCAAGAGTGGCAGAGACGGTCTGGCGGGCCAGGGCCAGGCCGCCCATCCCGTCCTGCTCGCCCCAGGCGTAGGTGGTGTTGATACGTCCCTGCCCGTGACCGGGAATCTCGACGTAGAGGTCGCGCGGGATGGAAAGTATCGCCATGCGCCGAGCGGCGGGGTCCAGGCTGAGGAGCATCAGCGTATCGGTGTTGTCGGTGCCGACCTCCGGGCTGCGCCGGTCAGTGCCCAGGAGCAACACGCTGGTTGGCCCGACCTCAGGATGGGGTTTGGGCAGCGGCGTGACGGGCTTGTAAACGGCAGGGGTGGGAGGCGCGCGGTAGACGGTAGGCGTTGGCCTGACTGGGACGTGTGCAACGGGGCGGCAGGCCGTCAACACGATCAAGCCCAGCAACAGGATGGTCAGGGGTAAGCATCTGGCGGAGCCACGCCTCAAATCGACAGGGGAATGGGACGCAGACTCACGCAGGTTTTCGCAGATAAAGATAGAAAAATCAGCCCGAATCAGCGTTAATCTGCGTCCAAGATTCAGGGGGGGCGTTCGGCGGATCATCGTTCTTCCTCCAGTAAGTTCTCCATCAGTGCCTCAATCCCCTCCGGCTGGGGCAGCAGCACGCGCTCGCCGGCAGGCGTGGTATGCCGAACGGTACAGCACTCGTCGAGCGCGGCGGTGGTGATGTCATCGGCGGTGAGGCTGGTCGCCAGGAGCGCCAGGTCAATCACATCGCTCAGGGAAAGGTCTGTCTCGAAACCGCCTGCGATGGCCGCCCAGAGGGTGGGGGCCTGGACGATGAGGTCGGGCAGCAGGTCGAGCCGTGTCACCCGATCGTGCGCGGCCAGGATGAGCTGTCGCTGGCGGAAAGCGCGGTCAAAGCCGGGGGCCGGGACGAGGCGGGTACGGGCGTAGCGCAGGGCCATCTCGCCGTCGAAATGCTGCTCCCCGGCGGGGATTAGCAGCGGGTCGTAGCCGCCGTGGCCGTCCGGGAAGATGGAGTCCTCAATAGGATAGGGCACCTCGACGTCCAGGCCGCCAATGGCGTCAACCAGCGCGACGAAACCGTCGAAGTGCACCAGGGCGGCGCGCTGTACAGGGAGGCCCAGCGTGGCCGAAATCGCCTCCCGGGCCAGCCCCAGGCCGCTGGTATCCTCGTCCCGCTTGCCCAACCCATAGGCGCTGCCAGCGCGTGCCTGCCCGTGGCTGGGCAACTCCACGTACAGGTCACGAGGGATGGAGAGCAGGAAAGCGTGTCCGGCCTCGGCGTCCAGGTAGAAGAGCACCAGCGCGTCGGTCTCGTCAGACGTCTCGCTCTCGCCATCGGTGCCGAGGACGAGGATGGAGATAGGCGTGGAGAGGCCGCCGAGGGGGGGGCGAGGTAGCGGCCCGGCCGCAGGCGATGGGCTGGCCGGGGATGTAGGGCTGGGGGTCGGTGTGGCCTCAGTCAACGTGGGGCCGCTGACGGCCAGTGTGTGGATCAGACCGGCGAGGCCAGCGACGAGCAGCACCAGTGCGGTCACCGTTGCCCATTGGCGCAGGAGCGGGCGGAACGCCGGGCGTTGCTTCGCCCTCCGGCGTGCCACTGCCTCCCACGAGCGGGTGGGAGACAACGGGACCTGCTCTCCCACAGCGTGCAGCGTCGTGGTCAGGTCCTCCGCCGTCCGGGCCAGCGTCTCCAGGCGGGCGCGGCAGGCGGGGCAGGCACGCAGGTGGGCCTCGGCCCGCTCGCGGCGATCAGGCGAGAGGTCATCTTCCAGATAGGCCAGCAATTGATGGTCGTTGAGGTGTTTGTTCACGGCACATTCTCCATACGGTAGCCTCTTGCGCCCGATGTCTCTTGCCCCAGCAAGCGGGCCAGCGTCCGCAGGCCATAGGCAACGCGGGACTTGGCGGTGCTGACCGGGCAGCCCAGGGCCTGGGCCATCTCAGGATACGAAAGATCCCCGAAGTAGCGCAGCATCAGCGCGTGACGCGACTTACGCGGCACTTGCTCCAATGCCTCCCACACCGCCTGCTGCACTCCCACCAATTCGAGCACGACGTCCGGCTGGTGAGTGGGTGTTTCGTCTTCAGGCTCGCGTCCGGCCTCCAGCAAGTCTTGCAGCGAGAGCCACTGGAAACGGCGGCTGCGCTGCAGGTCCCGGCAGCGGCTGGTGACGATGACCTTGAGCCAGGTGACGAAGGCAGCCCGCTCTGGGTCATATTTATCCAGGTGCTGGAAGGCGTAGACGAAGGTGTCCTGCGTCGCATCCTCGGCGTCCTGCAGGTTTCGCAGGAGCAGGAGAGCCAACCGAATGACGGCCGGGTAGTGGGCATCGTGTAGTTTCCGAGCGGCTGCTTCATCGCCTGCCAGTGCACGCTCGATCAAGTCTTGGGTCATCGGGTTAGCCAATCCGCGGTGGTCACTACAACTCTTATACGCAAGTAGGGAAGCAAAGGTCGGGTTTTTGGGTCGTCAAGCGTAGAGCAGTGAAGCGGGGAAGTTGATCGTGGAGTTTCCAGTAGTGGTTAAGTCTCAATGATTTTGCGGCTATGGCCTTCGATTTTGAGGCAGTCTTCGGCGGTTGGGCGCAGCCCCTTGGCCATGCCCCTGTCCTTATCGCGGAATTTGACACTCTCATGCACTTGCTCTATACTGAATAAGGGTCAGCGGAGATAGAAAAGCAGTATCTATGGATAGATCATACAACGGGTTTCGCGTTTGCGCAAGGGTATCCGGCTTATACGAAGTCGAACCTCGCGCACCAAACGCAGTACAACATTCGCCCTTTTATCCGCCGCGAAAGGCAGACGCTTTGACGCTATCAGACATCAAGGCTACATCAGCATGGCTTTCCAGGCCTCATCCCGGTCGCCCGGTGGAAGTTTTCGGTCGCTGCCCTCGTCTCGGCGGTGGCGTTCGCACTAGTGCACCTAGCGCTGCCCACTGTTGGGGCGTCGTCTGGAGCAACAGCCTTCGTTGTGGCTAGCGCGCTGATCCTTGGACTGGTGGCAGGGCAGTTGCGCTGGAGTACCGGAAGTCTAGTGCCCTGCTTTGTGATCCATGCTCTGTTCAATATCATAATCGGCTGAAGGAAGGAAAATCATGGCAAATATTGGCCATACTGGCAATCGGGCAACGAAGCGGATGCTCTATATCGCACGGGCCTTGGCACTGATTTGGGCAAGTTGGTGGACGTTCTTCGGCCTGGTCTCAGGTGCTGGTGAAGGATTGATAGGAATTTTGGCGAATGCACCAAATGCATTACCTGGCTTGGTCTTCTTGGCCAGTGCCGCCATCGCGTGGCGATGGGATGCTATTGGAGGAGTTGTGTTAATACTGGAAGGCTTGCTCGTACTCATTGGGTATCCCGTGATAACGCACGGCCGTTTCCCGCTCTCGACGATTGTCCCCGTGCTCCTCACTATAGCCTTGCCTCCCCTGGTAGCCGGCTTTCTGTTTCTCGCAAGTTGGCGGAAATCAAGAACAGGCGGTCTTGCTAACCGCCATCCTGGAAGCCCTGTCTCCTAGCGGGCCTCAGCGAGTCCGCTTGACGCCACCGAATTATTGTGGTACTATGTAGAACGTACTGGACATTGGTAATTTTGCTCGTGGTAACGACTTTAGTCGTTCAAAGTGAGGCTAGAGCGACTGAAGTCACCACCGTGACCCCAGTATCTTGCGGTCTGTCAGTCGCCATACCGTACGTAAATGTGGTAGGCTTCAAAATTTGCCAGACTCCAGAAACACATAACAACTCGACTGATGCGGCATACTGATGTGGCATAGAACGAAGGAGGTAGCCCAATGAAAAAAACCCGACGCCCCTTGTTCCTGGGTACGATAGGCATGCTGATTGTGCTTGGCCTGATGACCGGCTGCTACAGGCCAGCCGCCACCGACGTGACACCGACCCCGGCAACCGGGGCAGAGGTCGCCCCGTCAGAGGAGGACATGATGGCCACAGCGGCTGCAGAATCGGCCTGGGTAACGCAGGTAATGGGGGAAACCCCGACGGTCGAACCGCCCACCGCGCCGCCCCCCACGCAGACCCAGCCCCCGGCGACCCCGCTCCCCACCCCTGTGCCCACCACACCGCCCCCCACTACATCCGCGCCGACCCCGACGTCGCCACCCACAGGCGAGGTTACGCACGTAGTACAGGGGGGCGAGAACCTGTTTCGCATCGCACTGCGCTACGGCACGACGGTGCAGGCAATCGCCAGTGCTAACGGCATCGCCAATCCGGCCCGCATCTATGCCGGACAGACGTTGACCATCCCCTCGCCAGGCACTCAACCACCCCCGCCGCCCACAGGCGAGACCACCTACGTGGTGCAGCGCGGTGACAACCTGTTCCGCATCGCGTTGCGTTACAGTATGAGTTACCTGGATCTGGCGCAGTACAACGGCATCGCTAACCCAGCCCACATCTACGTCGGGCAGGTACTGCACATCCCGCCGCATTAGTCACCACAACGATTGTGATGGCTCGTAGTAGCGACTTCAGTCGCCCATTGCGCAGGGAAGGCGACTAAAGTCGCCACTACGAACTTGCAACAGAGGCCGCGGGGTATCCCACGGCCTCTTACTCATCAAGGATGATCACCAGCCAGAAGAACGACAAGGTCAAATATGTGCGGGCGTTACAGAGCCGGCGGCGCGTTCGCCAGCGGGAGCACCGTTTCGTCTTCGAGGGGATACGGCTCGTCGAGGAGGCTGTCCGTGCTGGCATCCCTCCTGCTTTCGTGTTCTACACCGAGCCAGTAGAAGCCGGCGAGCGAGGCGGCGGACTGCTGGCATCACTGCGCGAGATGGACATCCCCTGTTATGCCGCGAGTGAGCCAGTGATGGCTGTCTGCTCCGACACTGAGACCCCACAGGGCATCCTGGCCGTGCTTTCCATCCCCAATCTCTCCCGCCCCGAGCATCCCACCTTCTCCCTTATCCTCGACCGTGTGCGGAACCCGGGGAACATGGGCGCCATCCTGCGCACGGCGCAGGCGGCGGGGGTGGAGCAGGTACTGTTGGCACCTGGTACGGTGGACGCCAGCAACTCCAAGGTGGTGCGGGCCGCTATGGGAGCCCACCTGCGCCTCCCGGTGGCAGCGCTCAGGTGGGAGGCCATCGCCGGGGCGGTGACCGGCTGCGACGTGTGGATGGCAGCGGCCGGCGGCGAGACAATCTACACGGCGGTGGACTGGACGCAGCCGGTGGCGCTCATCGTAGGGGGCGAGGCAGCCGGGGCAGGGGAACGGGCCCGCGCACTTGCGCAAGGACAGGTCTCCATCCCCATGACGGCGGGAGTCGAGTCGCTGAACACAGCGGTGGCAACGGCGGCGATCCTCTTCGAGGCGGCGCGACAGAGAACAGTGGAAAGGCACAGCGCGACTTGACAAAAGGGGACTTTTGCGGCATAATGCAGCATACAACCAACCGATCATCGGAAAGGCTGTGACGGAGAGGAGTAGGCGGGGGGAGACCGCCAGGGAGACGGGGTCGTGGACTGAGAGCCCCGCCCGGAGGAAGACCGCTGAAGTTCGCTCCCAAGCCGACGGGGGAAACCGGATCTCCGGCAAGTAACCCGCTCCGCAGGCCCAGCGTTAACGGGGCAGCCGGTCGCGCCCACAGGCACCGCCGGTGGAATGAGTGGGCTCCATCAGGAGCCAAGCGGGGTGGTACCGCGGGAGTGCACGCTCTCGCCCCCAGGGGCGAGGGCGTTTCTATTTCCACCAACCAACCAACTAACCACCCATCGAGGAGTGTGCAGTCATGCTCGACCAATTGGATCACTTGGAACAAGAAGCCCTTGCTGCGCTGGAGGTAGTCGAGGACAACGACGCACTGGGCGCGTGGCACAGGCATTACCTGGGCAAGAAAGGCGCGCTGACGCTGATGCTGCGCTCCGTCGGGGAACTGCCAAAGGAGGAGCGCCCGGCCTTCGGGCGCGCCGCCAATGCGCTCAAGGCCAGGTTAGAGACAGCCTATCAGGCCCAGGCCCAGGCCCTACACCAGGCGGAAATGGAGCGGGAGTTGGAGCGAGGCGCGCTGGACGTCACCCTGCCGGGTCGTCCCATCGGCCCCGGGCACCTGCACCTCACCACCCAGACGCTGCGCCAGATCTACGCCATCTTCGCCGAGATGGGCTTTCAGGTCTACGAGTCCCCCGACGTCGAGACCGACGAACTGAACTTCGGGCTGCTCAATATGCCGCCTCACCATCCCGCCCGCGACATGTGGGACACCTTCTGGATCAGCGACGACGTCCTGCTGCGCACGCACACCTCGCCGGGGCAGATCCGGGTGATGCGCGAGCGCTGCCCTGAGCCCATCCGCGTCATCCTGCCCGGCAAATGCTATCGCTACGAGCAGATCACCGCCCGCTCCGAGCACCAGTTCTACCAGGTGGAAGGGCTGGCGGTGGGACACGCCATCACGCTGGCCGACCTCATCGGTACGCTGACCGAGTTTGCGCGGCGGCTCTACGGGCCAGAGCGGAGCATCCGCATCCGGGGCTCCTACTTCCCCTTCACCGAGCCCAGCATCGAGGCCGACATGGACTGCATCCTCTGCGGTGGGGAGGGCTGCCGGGTTTGCAAATACTCTGGCTGGCTGGAGATCGCTGGCGCGGGGATGGTGCACCCGGTCGTGCTCCAAAACGGTGGCTACGACCCCGACGAGTGGAGCGGCTTCGCCTTCGGGCTGGGGGTCGAACGACCGGCGATGCTCAAATACGGCATTGACGACATCCGCCTCTTCTACGGAAACGACCTGCGGTTTCTGCGGCAGTTTTAGTACTACAACGAGACTTTGTCATTCTGAGAAGCGAAGCGGCTTGCCCTGAGCGTAGCCGAAGGGACGAAGAATCTCGCTTCCGATAGGCAGTCCAACTCTGCAAAACGAGATTCTTCGCTCCTTCTGGTCGCTCAGAATGACATGGAATCGCGAAGTCTCGTTGTAGTGTTAGGATGAACGCTTTATGGCACAGTGGTGGGAGTCTGAGCGTTCCCTCATAGCGCTTATCACGGTGTTCGTGATACTGGGTGTGGTGTACAGCGTGATCGTGCCGCTGTGGGAAGCACCGGATGAGACAACGCACTTCGGATACATTGCCAACCTGGTCAAGACACGCTCGCTGCCAGTACAGCAAATAGGTGTGTTAGACGAGGCGCATCAGCCTCCGCTGTATTATGCGGTCGCGGCCCTGGTCGCCAGTGTAGCAGACTTCGATGACCCCACAGGGGCTTTCCAGCCCAATCCGCAGTTTATCTGGGCCAGGCAGGGCGGAGTGGAGCACAACGTGGCCTTCCATCGTACAGCCGAAACCTTTCCTTATCGTGGCATCGCGTTAGCAGCACACCTGGCCCGGTGGGTCTCGATAGTAACTGGTGCAGTAACAGTAGTGTGTACCTATGCCATTGCACGCCGTGTCTTCCCTGAGACTCGATATCTGGCACTGCTCGCGGCTGCACTGACTGCGTTTAACCCACAGTTCCTCTTTATCAGCAGCAGCGTCAGCCTCGACGGGATGACAGCAATGACCTGCACGTTGGCCCTGTGGCAGTTGATACGCACGCTTGAGCAACCATTCCGATGGCAGAGGTGGGCATTGACCGGCATCTGCTGCGGCCTGGCTGTGCTTTCAAAACCCAGCGCTTTCGTGGTGGGGCTCACGGCCGGCGGGCTGCTCCTGCTAAGTGCAATACGCCGTCGCTCGTGGAGTTTGCTGTGGCGCGGTGCGCTGGCGCTGGGAATAGCGTTCTTGCTGGTGAGCGGATGGTGGTTCGTGCGGAACTTGGTGTTATATGGTGATCCCCTAGGCTGGCGGACTTTCCTGGCTAACTGGACAGTCGTGCAGCGCCATGGCAGAGTCAAGTGGAATGACGTGTGCAGATTCTTCACTACGCAGTTCCAGTCATACTGGGCACGTTTCGGGTGGATGACTATTTCGGTGCCCAAATGGACCTATCAGTTATTGCTGGCGGTCTGCAGCCTCAGCCCGCTGGGCTGGGGAATATGGCTCTGGCGACGCCGCTGGCGCTTGTTGAGAGAGACTCAGGCGCTCAGCCTGATCACCCTTATACTTTTCCCGATCCTGCAGGAAGCGTTTCAGTTCCGAAGTATCTTTACCTTCGACGCCTCCTGGTATCAGGGACGCTATTTGTTCCCCTCTATCGCCGCGTTAAGCATATTGCTGGCAGCGGGGCTGTGGAATCTGACGTCCAATTGGACGGCGCGGAGTGTGTCGGCAGCGGTGGGAGCAGGGCTGTTGCTTCTGGCAATTACAGTGCCAATCTGGGTCATCCGGCCACAATACGTGACTCCCACCCTCGCCAAGTGGCAGGTCTGGACCCTGCCCCATCACTCTGACGTCACGTTTGGTGAACGGATACGCCTGCTTGGCTACCGTGTGGAACGCGCCGAATCACCCCATCAGCCCACTACTATTCTGACACTCTACTGGCAAGCCGCACAGCATCCTGATTTAGACTACTCAGCATTTGTGCATCTGCTCAGCGAAGCTGGCGAGTTGATAGCGCAGTATGACGCTGGCCTGGGCAGCGATCAGAACTATCCGACCAGTGCCTGGTGGACAGGTGACATTATTCCAAGCCAGCACACGCTCACATTGCCACCAGACCTGCCACCAGGTGCTTATGGAGTCCGGGTCGGCGTGTACTTTTGGGCCGACGGGTCACGTCTGCCCGCGGTTGAAAATGGCGCCCCTGTAGGCGACTCCATCACACTAGATCCATCAGCCTTCAAGATTCCCTGATCCGACGCAGGCATACCGAAACTCCAAACGGTGAACAGGAGACCCGACAAATGAAAGTACCTCTAAATTGGCTAAAAGACTACGTGGACATCTCAGTCCCTCTGGACGAATTGCGTCACCGGCTGACGCTGGCCGGGCTGGAGGTGGAGACGGTCGAGCACATCGGCTTGCCGGGGGCCGAACTACCCTGGGACCCGAAGATGATCGTCGTGGGCGAACTCCGCGCCGTGCGTCCCCACCCCAACGCCGACCGGCTCGTCCTGGCCGAGGTCGAGTACGGCGGGGCAGAACCGGAAGTCGTCGTCACCGGCGCCCCCAGCCTGCTGGAGATGCGGGGTCAGGATGACCTGCACCTCATAGTAGCCTTCGCGATGGAGGGCGTTCGCCTCTACGATGGCCACGCCGAGGGCTGGCGCGTCAAGAAACTAGAGAAGACCAAAATCCGCGGCGTCCCCTCCCGGGCCATGGTCTGCTCGGAGAAGGAATTGGGCCTCTCCGACGAGCACCTGGACATCATCTACCTGCCCGACGACGCGCCTATCGGCACGCCGCTGGCCGATTACCTGGGCGATGCGGTGCTGGAGTTCGACATCAAAGGGCCGTTCGGCCACCTGCAGTCGGTCTTCGGCATCGCCCGCGAGGTGGCGGCGCTGCTGAACGTGCCGCTCAGGAGAGACGTCCTCGAACCGACTTCCCCCCCAGAGTTGGGGGGGACCGAGGGGGGGCGCCACCCGGCAGCACTGACCCCTACGCCGGATTTTCTAGCGCTGGAGATCGCCGACCCCGACCTGTGCCCGCGCTACTCAGCGGCCTTCATCCAGGGCGTGAAGGTGGGGCCCTCCCCCTTCTGGATGCAGACGCGGCTGCGCCGCGCCGGGATGCGCCCCATCAACAACATCGTGGACATCACCAACTACGTGATGCTGGAGTTGGGACAGCCACTGCACGCCTTCGACTACCACCTCCTGCGCTCCAGGCCTGCCCTGAGCGATGCCGAAGGGCCAGGCGCTGACCGGCCGGCAATCATCGTGCGCCGCGCCCGCCCCGGCGAGCAGATGGCAACGCTCGACGGAGAGTTGCGCACCTTCGATGAGGAGATGCTGCTCATCACCGATGGAGATGGCCCCGTGGCCGTGGCCGGCGTGATGGGTGGCCTGGAAAGCGAGGTCACCGAGGCGACGACCAACGTCCTCCTGGAGTCGGCGAATTTCCACTTCCTAAACGTCCGCCGCACCTCCCGTCTGCTGGGGCTGACAAGCGATGCGAGCCAGCGGTTCGGGCGGCGGGTGGATCCGGAGTTGACGGTGAAGGCAGCAGCGCGAGCGGCCCACCTGATGGCAGAACTGGGTGGCGGCGCTGTCGTCCCGGTCATCGGCGACCTGTACCCTGGTCGCCAACCGCAGCGGGTGATCGAACTCGATCCAGCCTACGTCACCCGTATCCTGGGCATCGAGGTGCCAACGGACGAAATCGTGCGCATCCTCACGTCCCTTGAGTTCCAGGTCCAACCATCAACCGACCCAGTTACCCAGTTACCAAGTTACCAAGTTACCAAGTTACCAAGTTACCAAGTTACTATCCCCTCCCACCGCCTCGACGTCACCCACCCCGTGGACCTGGTCGAGGAGGTAGGACGCATCTGGGGATATGACCGCTTTCCGACGACTTCTCTGCGCGACCAACTGCCTCCGCAGCGGGCCAATCCCCGCCTGGAAGGGGCCGAGCGCGTGCGCGACCTGCTGGTCGGCTGTGGCCTGGACGAGGTGATCACTTACTCACTGGTGAACATACAGGATGAGGGAAAACTGCGGCCCCAGGGGCCGCCACCCGACCCAGCCCGCTATTTGCGCGTGCTCAATCCTCTCTCAATCGAGCGGGCCACCCTGCGACAGACGCTGCTCCCCTCCCTGCTCCACACCGCCTGCGAGAACCTGCGCTTCCTCGACCGCGTGACCATCTTCGAGATCGGCGCCGTTTACCTGCCGGTGGAGGGACAAACGTTACCCGACGAGCCGCGCCGGCTGGGCATCGTGATGACCGGCCCGCGAGAGACCCGCTCGTGGCTGGCGGGGCAGGACCGCACGCCGGTGGGCTTCTACGACCTCAAGGGGGTGGTGGAGACACTGCTGGCGGGGCTGGGGCTGCAGGGGGCGTTCGAGCCAGGCGAGCACCCAGCCTTCCATCCAGGCCGATGTGCGCAGGTAAGCGTCGGGGATAGCGTGGTGGGCGTGATGGGGGAGTTACACCCTCTGGTGCGGGAACCGTTTGACCTGCCGGCGCAACCCGTCTGCGCGCTGGAGTTTGACCTGGACAGGCTGCTGGCGGCCTGGGGCGCACCTCGCAAGATGGCTCACACCTCTGCCCACCCGCCGGTCTACGAGGACCTGGCGGTGGTGGTGGACGAGGACGTGCCAGCGGTGCACGTGCGGGACCTCATTGCCCAGACCGGCATGTCGCTCGTGCGCTCGGTCGTGCTGTTCGATATCTATCGGGGCGAACAGGTGGGGGCCGGCAAGAAGAGCCTGGCCTACCGCCTCACCTACCAGGCGGACGACCGCACGCTGACCGACCGGGAGGTCGCCAAACTGCGGGGCAAAATCGTCCGCCGGTTGGAGCGGGAACTGGGCGCAACGCTGCGAAGTTAGCCCAATCAGCCGTTAGCCGGAAGCAGTTAGCCGATAGCCTTTGCTGACCGCTGATCGCTATCCGGAAAGTCGCTGGGCAGGTCTCTGAATGTGGCCCCTCCGGCTCGATCAGAGACCGGCCAGAGCATTGACTAACTGCTGACACTAACCGCTAACTGGTATCTTCTCAATAATCCGGGGTAACGTAGGTCGGATTGCCAATCCGACTTACTCTCGCCCCTACTTTTTGAGAAGATACGCTAACTGCTGCCTTTCAGCAACCTGGTGCGCAGGCTGAGCAGACCACGCAGCGCCTTCTGGCCAGTCGTCGGCTTCCGCAGCGTCTGCAGGCCAGCCTCGTAGGTCGCCAAACCGGTGCTGCGGTCGCCCGTCTTCCACATCTGCACTCCCAACGCCAGCAGCGTCTCACCATGACGCTGGGCGTCGCCTAACTCGACGAAGATGTCGGCTGCCTGACGCAGACATTCCTTCGCCTTGTCGCGCTCGCCCTTGCTGGCGTACAACCCACCCAAATTGCCCAGCGTCTGTGCCTCGCGGTCGCGGTCGCCCAGGCGGACAAAGGCATCCCTGGCCTCGTCCAGTGATGCAATCGCATCGTCCCACTCACCCTGCAGCCGGTGAATCACGCCCAGGTTATTCACCATCTCGGCCACCTCGACTTCGTTCCCCTCGGCGGCAAACATCTCCTGGGCCTGCCCAAACCTGGCGGCGGCTTCCTCGTATAGCCCTTCCTGGAACAGCCGCAGCCCTTCTTCTTTCAACTCCTGTGCAGAAGCCGTCTTGCCCATCACTGCACCCCCAATCCACAATCTGCAATCTGCAATCAATAAGTAATGTCCAGCAGCCCCTCGGCAATGGCGCGCAGTCCCCCGGCCGGTATCTCGGCCAGTCTCATTGCCACTTCCAGGTATTTGATGTTAACCGGCTGAACGACAAACTCCTGCACCTCTCTGGGAAGCTCGCGGAGCCGGCGCCGGACCTCCTGCTGCCGGTGCCATTCTCCCACCGGCCCCTCCTGGTCATCGAGGAAGTGCTCCAAAGGCAGCTGCAGATACTGCGCCAGTAACTCCAATTCTGCCAGCGGGATAGGCCGCTCCCCGTGCTCGTAGGCGGAGATGCGGCTGGTTGAGCAGCCCACCACCTTCGCTAACTCCTTCTGGGAGATCCCAGCCTCCAGCCGGGCCTGTCGCAAGAGCGCCCCCACGATGCGATGGCGCAGAGCCAATATCTCCCGTAGCGGCAGCGGCTTTTCCTCCGTTGCAAGTTCCGGGTCCCGTTCCCAGAAATGCACTATCGGAGCGTCGAGTACGTAGGTCAGCACCTCCAACTCTGGCAGAGAGATGGGCGTGCGTCCCTCTTCATACGCTGTAATAGTGCGGGCGGAAACTCCCAGCGCAGTCGCGCATTCCCGCTTGGTCTTCCTGGCCTGCTCCCGTGCGTCGCGTAGCAGCAGACCGATGATGCGGTTCCGCAGGACCAACTTCTCCTCAGCCATCAATCCCTCCTTGCTGTGACGTCTGTTCAGAAAACCTTATCTGCAGCGCATTACGTTTCACGCCGAGCCAGGCAATCAGCCAGAGTGTGGACGTGATACTTTCCCCCAGTTTTCACGCGCGTTGATATATTATAGCACAACCAGGCAGGGGCTACAAAACCCAGAGAGACCGATCGCGGCTGAAATTACTTGCGCGTTCAGGGTGTCTATGTTATAATTTAAAGGGTATATGGGTGTGGTAGGAGAAGTGGGCAAGCCCCACTTTTCTTTGTATACGGCCACCAAGACATAATCGCCCAGGCTGCTCCGCCGGGCCAGCGACCCGGTGGCTTCAACGGAATACTGAGAGACGATAATTGACGTGATGCCGCTTGCCCAACCTGGCTTGTGACCAAGCCGGGAATCATAGACTCCCGTCAGCAGGAGAAGGACGATGAAGTCGGAGTTCTTACTGGCATTCAACCAAATCTGTAGCAACCGCGGCCTACCCAGGGAAGTAGTGCTCGAAGCCCTGCAGATGGCACTGGTGTCCGCCTATCGCCGCGACATCGACGCTAACACGTCTCAAAACGTTACGGGCCAGATTGACCTGGAGACCGGACAGGCGCGTATCTTCGTCGAGAAGCGGGTGGTAGAGACAATCACCGATCCTGAACAGGAGATTGCCCTGGCGAACGCGCGTGTTATCCAGCCCAATGCCGAAATGGGGGACATGGTGATGGTCGAAAGCACCCCCAAAAACTTTGGTCGCATCGCGGCACAGACTGCCAAGCAGGTCATCCTGCAACGCATCCGCGAAGCCGAACGAGAAGCGCAGTACACTCATTACGTCCAGCAAGAAGGGGAGATTGTCCACGGCACGGTGCAGAGCATCACGCCGCAGGCCGTGAGATTGCATCTTGAAGGCACCGATGCGATCCTGCCGCGCAGCCAGCAGGTACCCGGCGAGCGTTACACCCTTCACCAGCGTTTGCGGACCTACGTGCTGGAAGTCCGCAAGACCGGCCGTGGCCCACAGGTCACTGTCTCGCGCAGCGACAAGAATATGCTACGCCGCCTGCTGGAGTTGGAAGTGCCCGAGATTTTCAATGGCGCGGTCGAGATCAGGTCCATCGCCCGCGAGGCGGGTTCCCGCTCCAAGGTCGCCGTCGCTGCCCGCCAGCCCGGAGTAGACCCAGTAGGGGCCTGCGTCGGCATGCGTGGCGTGCGCATCCAGTCCATTGTAAACGAACTGGGCGGGGAGAAGATTGACATCATCGAGTGGAGCCCTGACACAGCCACATTCGTTGCCAAGGCACTCAGCCCGGCCAAGGTGCTGAGCGTGCAACTGAAAGAGGGCCCGGTCGAGGGAAAGACTGCCAGCGTAGTCGTGCCCGACGATCAACTCTCGCTGGCCATCGGGCGAGCCGGGCAGAACGCGCGGTTGGCGGCGAAACTGACCGGCTGGCGCATTGACATTCAGAGCGTCGCCGAGGCAGCCGCCTGGGCGTTGCAGCAAGTGAACAAAGACCCCGACGTTCTGCCTGCGCTGGGTCCAGTAGCCGAACTGCTTCCCGCCGTCGCCAGTACTCTGCGCCGACACGAGCAGGAGAGGCTGCCCTATAACAACGAAGAACTGCTCACCATGCGGCAAGTGATCGAAAGGGTTGGGGGTTATTACGCCTCAATACGCGACGCTGAACGAGCGCGTCTTATGGCAGAAGAGACAGCCCGCCGTGCAGCCGTCGAGGCTGCCGAGACTGAGCGCCGTGCGACTATCGAAGCCGCACTCGCCCGCATCCCACCCCAGGCTCACGATATTCTGCTGACCGAGATAGACCTCAGCACACGTGTGCTGGGTCACCTGGAGCGAGCCGGCTTGGCGACGGTTGGGGACGTGATGGAACACCTGGCCGAGGGGAACGAAGGGCTGCTGAAACTGACTGGCATCGGCCCCAAGAGCCTGGCCGAGGTCAAACGATGCGTCGAAGCATTGGCGCTGCCCGAGGTCGAGGAGATCACTCCCACAGAGGAGGAAGCCGCCGCTGAAGTGGAAATGGCGCCAGAAACAGAAGCAGAAGCAGCGCTGCCCGCCGAGCCAGCACCCGAAGCGCCAGCCGCAGTTGTAGCAGAGGTGGTGACCGCAGAGGAAGAGCCTACGCCAGAGGTCGCTCTGGAGACCGCTGAGGAAGCACCGGTAGAGGAAGCCGCAGCCAAAGAGGTCTTGGTCGCAGTGAAGGCTCCAGAACCCCTTTTCGAGAAAGAGGAAAAAGAAACTGAGGCTGAACTAGAGGAAGAACGCAAGCGGGAGCGCCGCCTCCGCCGGCAACTGATCTACGACGAGGAGTCAGGTGAAGTCGTCGCTCGCCGCCGCCGCAAGAGAGACGAGAGCCTGGAAGAGTGGGAAGAGTACTTGGGGCAATAACCGTATGGGCAAAAGATCTCAGCGGCACAAGCACGTTCCACAGCGCACCTGTGTTGCCTGTCGCACGGTACGGCCCAAGGGAGAATTAGTGCGCATTGTGCGCACACCCGGGGGCGCGGTGATGGTGGACGAGACAGGCAAACGCAATGGACGAGGGACTTACCTCTGTCGCCAGCGCGGCTGCTGGGAGACAGCACTGGCACGGCGGCAACTGGAGCGGGCATTGAAGACAACGCTGACCACTGAAACCGAAGCCCAGTTGCGGGAGTACGCGGCCGGGCTGCCCCCCTCTTCTCCCCCCTCCAAGTAGGACAGGGGGATGCAGCGAAAGGAGTAAGTGGAGAGATGAGTGAGCAGGTACAGGAAAAGCGAGTGGTCGAGATCCCGGACTTCCTGACAGTGCGCCAGTTGGCCGGGCTGATGGACGTCAGTCCCATTGTCATGATTAAAGAGTTGATGAACGCTGGCGTCATAGCGAACATCAACCAGCAGATTGACTACGAAACGGCTGCCATCGTAGCCCAGGAGATGGGATTCGAGCCCAGGGAGGAAACGCCGGCTCTAGAGGAAGTCACCGAAGGGGGAGCGACGCTGCTCTGGGAACACCTTTATGCCAATGAAGACCCGGCGAAACTCAAGCCTCGGCCGCCGGTTGTCACCGTTCTGGGCCACGTGGATCACGGTAAGACCTCGTTGTTGGACGCCATCCGCCACACCGACGTATTGGCCAGTGAGGCAGGAGGGATCACACAGCACATCGGGGCCTACCAAATCGAACACAACGGGCGCAGTATCACCTTCCTTGACACTCCGGGCCACGAGGCCTTTACCGCCATGCGCGCCCGGGGGGCCCACACCACCGACATCGCCGTGTTAGTCGTAGCCGCCGACGACGGCGTGATGCCCCAGACCGTTGAGGCCATCAGCCACGCTCGGGCTGCCCGCGTCCCTATCATCATTGCCCTCAACAAAACAGATAAACGCACTGCCCAACCCGACCGGGCGAAGCAACAGTTAGCCGACATGGGTCTGGTCCCAGATGACTGGGGAGGAACCACGCTGTGTATCCCCGTCTCGGCGAAGGAGAAAACCGGCCTGGATGACCTGTTGGAAGCCATCCTGCTCGTCGTGGATTCTGTTGAGATCAAAGCCAATCCCGACCGGCCCGCGATAGGGACAGCATTGGAAGGACGGCTGGACCGCACCCGTGGCGCGACCGCCACTGTACTGGTACAGAACGGCACGCTGCGCATGGGCGATATCGTCGTGATCGGCCTGGTTCACGGCCGCGTGCGCAAGATGCTCGATGAGGCCGGCCGTCCCATTCAGGAAGCGCGGCCCTCAACACCCGTTGTGATCATGGGCCTCTCCGGCGTACCCAAGGCGGGGGAGATGTTCAAGGTCGTGCCTGACGAGCACACCGCGCGGGCCATCGTCGCCAAGCGCAAGGAGGAACTGTCCGCCAAGGCCACCGCCCCGCCCAAGGTCTTCACCCTCGATGACTTCTCCCGCCGCATCCAGGCCGGGCAGACCAAAGAACTCAACCTGATCGTCAAAACCGACGTCCAGGGTTCCATCGAACCCATCGTCAGTTCGCTGGAGAAACTGGGCGGCGAGGATCTGAAGATCAACATCTTACACGCGGCTGCGGGCAACATCAGCGAATCGGACATCAACCTGGCAATCGCCTCCCGTGCTATTGTCGTCGGCTTCCAGGTGTACCCCGACCCGGCCGCTCGCCGCCAGGCGGAGAGCGAAGGCGTGGACATCCGCACCTACGACGTGATCTACAAACTGGTGGATGAGTTGGACAAGGCCCTCAAGGGACTACTAGAGCCGACCTACGTGGACGTGGTGGTCGGCGAGGCTGAGGTACGGGCCACCTTCAACGTTCCCAAGGTCGGCACCGTGGCCGGGTGCTACGTCCGCCAGGGGGAGGCACGGCGCAACGCCCGCGCGCGAGTCTTTCGGGGCGAGGAGCAACTGTATGAAGGCCGCGTCGCCTCACTCAAGCGGTTCGACAAAGACGTGCGCGAGGTGCGAACAGGCTTCGAGTGCGGCGTAGGCCTGGAGGACTTCCACGAATTCGCCGTCAGCGACGTAATCCAGTTCTACGTCAAAGAACGGCAAGAGCCCGTATAACGAAGCACGAACTCCAATGAGCAGAAAATATCAACGCCGGGTCTCTGATCTGATCCGCACTCACCTGACAGACCTTCTGGAGCGGAAAGTCAACGACCCGCGCTTGCAGATGGTCACTATCACCGACGTGGTAGTTACGCCCGATGCCCTCCGCGCCGACGTGCATTTCAGCGTGTTGGGCGGAGCCGAAGCGCAAGCGGAGGTACAGGCCGGTCTGGAGAGCGCGGCGGGCTGGCTGCGGCGCGAGTTGGGTCGCCGGCTGCGGTTGCGCAATACCCCGGAACTGGTCTTCCACTACGACCCCTCGCTGGAGCGCGGTGAACACATCGCCAGCATCCTCGACGAATTGGGACTCGGTGAAGAAGAACAACACGACGCTGAAGCAGGCTAGCCAACTTATCCAATCGGCCCACCGTCCCCTGCTTATATGCCACATCGCCCCCGACGGCGACGCCATCGGCAGCCTGACGGGTCTGGGCCTGGCCCTGCGCCAGATGGACCTGGAACCAATCGTGGCTTGCTCAGACCCTATCCCCGCCCGCTTCAACCACATCCCCGGCGTCGGGGCCATAGTGCAAGACGTCGGTGCCGCCTTCGACCTCGTCGTCTCCCTCGACTGCTCCGACCTGGAGAGACTCGGTCACTTTCCACAGATGCCAACCTTCGGAAGCACACCGCTGCTCAACATTGATCACCACCTGACCAACCTGAATTTCGGCGACGTCAACCTGGTGGACCCCGACGCCTCGTCCACTGCCGAAGTCGTGTTACGGCTGCTGGAGTACATGGCCCTCCCGCTCGACGCCGAATTAGCCACCTGCCTGTTGACCGGCATTGTCACCGACACGCGCGGTTTCCGCACGAGCAACGTCACCACCCAGGTGATAGAGGCCGCTTTGCAGTTGATGAGGGCCGGGGCTTCGCTGCCCTACGTTACCCATTATAGCCTCAACCGCCGTCCTACAACTGCGATCCACCTGTGGGGGGCGGCACTGGCTCAGTTGCGCGTCGTTGGCCGCGTGATCTGGACCAGTATCCCGCTGGCGATGCGTCGCGCAGCCGGCTACACGGGCAACGGCGACGCCGGGCTGGTCAGTTTCCTCGTCAGCGCCGACGTCGCCGACGTCGCCGTCGTCTTCGTCGAGCGCGAGGACGGCCGCGTCGAGGCCAGTTTACGCGCCGTGCCCGGCTTCGACGTCGCACAGGTGGCGCTCCAACTCGGCGGCGGCGGTCACGCCCTCGCCGCCGGCTGCACCCTCTCCGGACCACTGGAGGAGGTCCAGGCCCAGGTGCTGGTCGCGCTCCAGGCCGATCTGGCCCGCCAACGTCATACGTGAGACGCGATACGCAGCACGCTCCCCAGGTATGCTCAGCAACACGCCTATGACCGACGGGATCATCAACCTCAACAAGCCCCGTGGCCCAACCTCCCACGACGTCGTGGATCGCGTCCGTGCGCTGACCGGCATCCGTCGTGTGGGCCACGCCGGCACGCTCGACCCGCTGGCGACCGGCGTGCTGCTCGTCTGCGTCGGGCGGGCCACTCGCGTGGCCGAGTACCTGATGGCCGGGCAAAAGGCCTACCGCGCCCGCGTGCATCTGGGAATCACCACCGACACCTACGACGCCGAGGGACGGGTGGTAGCAGAAGCGCCAGTCGAGGCAAACCGCGCCCAGGTCGAGGCAGCACTGGCGCAATTCCGGGGCACGATCACGCAGGTGCCGCCGATGTACTCAGCGGTCAAGCACAAGGGCACACCGCTCCACCGGCTGGCCCGCCGGGGCGTAGGGGTGGAGCGACTTCCTATCAAGGCGCGCCAGGTGAAGGTCTTTCGCCTGGAACTTACTGCCTGGGAGCCACCGCAGTGCACGCTGGCGGTGACCTGCTCGCCGGGGACCTATGTGCGCGCGCTGGCCCACGACCTGGGGCAGGCCCTTGGTTGCGGGGCCCACGTCGCCGGACTGACCCGCCTGGCAAGCGGTGATTTCCGCCTGGAGGACGCCGTCACGTTGGAGGAGTTAGCCCAGGCTGCCGCCGCTGGCCGCTGGCCCGACCTGCTGCATCCCATAGACGCGGCGCTGACCCGCTTCCCGGCGCTGCGCCTGGACGCGGACACAGCGCGGCGGCTCTGCCTGGGGCAGGCAGTCTCCCCCCCCCTGCTGGGGCAGGCAGTCTCCCCCCCCCTGCTGGGGCAGGCACTCTCCCCCTCTGCTGGGGCAGGCCCTCTCCCCCCCCCTGGAGGGGGGGGCTGGGGGTGGGTACTAGCCCGCGCCTACGGGCCTGATGAGACCTTCCTGGCACTCGTGGCGTACGACCCAGCGACCGGCCTCTGGCGGCCTCGCAAGGTATTCCGCACGCCGGAGCGTTAGCCAATGCGCCTCGTCCACGACCTGGCACAGGCACCTCCCCCCTCGCCCTCTCCGAGGGGGGGCTGGGGGGGGTACGTGACCATCGGCGTCTTCGACGGCATCCACCGGGGCCACCAGCAACTCATCACCCGGATGGTGAAG